>NZ_CP023277.1:1370828-1644563 GCF_003065385.1 Polynucleobacter acidiphobus | reverse complement strand
GTTTGAAAAAACGGACATATGGCTATTACAAGCGCAAAAGACCGCGTTTTACTTACTAAAGCACAAAATTGAGCTATTAAGTGAAGCGCAAAAAGACACATTAATGGACTTTTACTATTGCGCTAATCACACTCAAAAGCGCAGCAGTATTACAAAGCGCCAAACGTATGAAGTAATGAATTTAGGCAAAAAACTAAAACGAGCAGAATTTAAGGCAAATCGACATACTAAAAAAGCACGTAGAAAAATTAAGGCAAATCGACAAACACCTAAATAAACACAGTAAGAAGAATAGGCAAAAATAGGCAATACACGCAGATAAGTCACTGCACTAAAAAAGGACAAAAACGCAGATTGGAATATGACGGCTAATGCGTCTGCACTTAGTCGTTTGCTGCTGTAATAGCAAACGACAGTAATAAGTAAGTGCCGCACAGTTGCTCACAATGCAAATCAATGCAGCAGTGAGTTGTAAGTTTTAATACGATTGTCTTACGTAAAACTGTATTACAGGACTATGCGACGAAACCAGTAATGGTGAAGTTCATTAGTAAGGACGACTAAACGAATACTTTAAAGAGTATGCGTATAGCCGTTCTTTGCTCAAAAACCAGTGTAATCATTAAAATCAATATTGTTCTATATCTCTTTATTACTTCTCACTTAAGTAATCAAATAAGCAATCCATCAAACAAATGAAATAAGAAAAAAAGAAAACAAAGAAAAAACGTGCTGAGCAAAAGCGAAGCTTTTGTGAAAGCACAAGCAAACGCAGTTTGCTTCATTACTCATCAAACACTGCACTTACAAAACCACTCTTTAAATACGTCAAAAACGTCAAATAAGCACGTTTTAGCTATCTTCACGTGTCTTTGTATTAACGACACAGAACACTATGCAGTGAAGCTAAAAAATACTCAGCTGTGAATGTGGCTTTTTGACTACAAAACTGAAGTAATCAATTGGTGCTGCACTAAATAAACCAATATAAGGAAATACTAATTTTGTTATATCTGTAATGCTACTGCTGCTATCTCATTGTTTTGTGGAAAGAAATTTATTGCACAAACAGCAGACAAAAAGAGGTAGGAATTAACAAACAAAGAATACATAGTATTACTTAAGTAATGCTTAGATTTAGAGGAGAAATAGAGAATGAGTAAGCAAGCAAAGACACTAACGCAAACGGAACTGCGACGCGTATTAGACTACGTCACTACTCGCAAACACGCAGCACGTAATCGGGCAATCGTAATGACCACGTTTTTAAGTGGAATGCGTGTGGGTGAGGTAGCGAGCCTCACATACGGCGATGTAGTCGACGGCAGTGGCGTCGTAAAAGCAGAAATACGACTCTCAGCTACACAAACGAAAGGCAATCACTCACGTATCGTGTTTGTGAATGAGCGACTGCGTAAAGAGTTAGAGCTTTATTGCCGTAGATACATACCCACTAATCTCAATCAAAAGCTGTTTTATAGTCAGAAAGCCAATAGCGACGGTTTTAGTGCTAATACCTTAACGCAGTTCTTCCACTATCTGTATAAGCGTGTGGGCATTGACGGCGCAAGTAGCCACAGTGGCAGACGCACGTTTATTACAAACTTAGCGAATAAGGGTATCGGTGTGCGTGTGTTAATGAGCTTAGCAGGACATCGCAGTATTATGACGACGCAGGCGTATATTGACGTGAATGATGAGATGAAGCGTAGGGCTGTGGAGTTGGTGTAGATTACTTTTTATCTAAGTAAGTGAGAATTTTTTCAGATAGATGAATAAAGATATTGCCAAATATTAAGAAAACAGAACCTACAGCATAAAATAGGGTTAAGAATAAGTGAAGAAACGCTTTTTTAAGCATAATAATTCAACTCTATTACTTAGCGCAGTATTGCGAAACCCATTTCACAATCACACGTTTTACGCCTTCATAACTTAATGGGTCGGATTGCTTCTGATTATTTATAGGTTGTGGAATAACAGTCTCAATCAATGCGTTCGCAGAGTTCGCAACAACATTTTTAGTGGGAGTGCAGATGTTTTGAAAAATAAGTGTTAGCAAAACAAAGCAAATGGCTAAAATTGAAATCATTACGATTAAAGAATTGCGTTGCATCGTTATAAATTTGGTAATTTCTTCAAATCAACTTGAATCGTTGCGCCGTATTGCTCGCTAAGTCCAATAACAGAGCGTATTGGAAAATTTTTTCCTTCCGAAAACCAAATTTCAAACGTATTGGTATCCTCTTTAGACGTCGTCTTATAAAACCGTGTCGCTTTAATTTTTTTACCGTCGATTGGAAATTCCCAAACTTCAGCGGGTATTAGGGTATAGCGTTTTACTGAGCGTGCATCACTTACTTGATAAGTGATTGGTTTGGTGGGAAGAGGGCGACCGATAAATTGATAGCCTACATTCACTAAATCAATAAGCTGCCCTTCTAAGGTAGTAGAGTTAATAGGGTTGCGAAAAGAAGCTTTAAAAAAAGTAATTGATTTTTTAGGAGGCTCATAACGGCTAATTAATAAATCCGTATTGCCACGCTTTTCTTGATACACAGAGGAAAGCAGCCCACTTGCGCTAATAGTGCCAATTGATTCTCTAACTAAACGCTGTCCTCCAAGTGCAGTTGATAGACCTGCAATGAGATTTCCAATCGATGTGATTTGATAAGAGTTTTGGGTAAATTTAACGTCATCCACAATATTCGCAACCTGAACTGTTCCTGTAAGCACAGTAAAGACTTTTTCATAAGCACTTGGTTGTTCGTTGTTTTTCTTTAAATAAGCTGCACGCTTATTTGCATCCACACTTAACTTTAAGTCATATTCAAATTTAGCTGCAAAATTCGTGGGTTGTGTTTGAGAGTATGCAGAGTATGAAAACAGAAAAAATAGTAAAGCTGAAAAGAAACGCTTTATTGACACAGACATAATTTAGAAAAATTTCGATTTGAATCGAAGTGCTATGCTGAGCATAAAGCCAAACATTAGCCCACCGAATAAGCCAATACCTATATATTTGACATATTTAGGACTCGAAACATCAATCTGACCAATTTGACGTAATCCATATAGGTTATCGGTTTGAATTGATTTCAAATCAACTCTAATCGATTCTGCTGCATTAACCTGAATAGTATTTGAAGGGGGAATTGACTTTTGAATACCTTCGATAACTATTAGTAGCTTATCAATTAATTGTTTTGGGTCAGAGGTTTCCGTCAATATCTTCTTACCACTATCTGCAAAGCTTGAATAGACTTTAACTTGCGACTCTTCATCCCTAAGTCGTGCTAATTGTTCCTGTATCCCATTTAAATCTGTAGTTGCTGCAATAATTTGAGTCGATATTGGAAGATACTTTGCTCCACTATCTTTTGCATCAACTACTTGACTGCCTGCATTGATAGCATTGGGAAATTGATTTTTAAGTGAATTTAGATTTTTAATTCGTTTTTCTAAATAAACAGACTCAATTTCTAAAGCAGATACTTTCTTTTGTGCATTACTAACAACAGCAATTGATCTCAAATCATAATTGCGTATAAGATCACGCAGTTGAAGGTAGGAAGAGCCATTTATAAAAAAATTACTGATTGTTTCCACATTCTGAATTGCTTTAGCTTTAGTAGTGCCAAATCCGATTATTTCGATTGTTGGAATACTGTTTGAGGCTTTGGTGAGAGCTGATACATCTAATAAATCTTTGCCATCTGCTTTTTTTATTAAGATGTTTGGTTTAACAGATGTTTCCCAAACTTTCTCACTTTTTAAAAAATCATTTTGAGAATTATTCCTTTCAACTTCTTCATATAGTTTTGGTAGCGATGCTTGTAAAGTCTTTAATCTCGGTATGTCAATGCCGCTGTAATTTGTATAAATTAATTTTGCTTGATACTGTGCTGTAATAAAACCCAATATCAGAGACAAGAGTATTCCTAATAAACCTGAAATAGAAATTTTCCAAAACTCTTCCTTAATAAAATTAGCGATATCTTCAATACTGATTTCTTCAGCTTGATTTGCTTGTGTATCTTGTGTTTGCATATTAATTACTACTAACAAAGAGTGGAAATACTAATTGGCAAAGATACAAAACTGCGAAGAATGCTAATAGAGCATTGGTCAGTTTTAAGCTTTTGCTAATTTTTTGAAGAAAGCGAGTTTTGTAATACAAAAGCTCTTTTTCTGTGTATTCATTGCTATCCATAGCAATGTATTGTTGCTTTTTGTAATTAAATTTACAAATGAACAAACAGCAAAAACAAATGTTTAATTTAAATGTTTGTTTAGTTGCTTATGTTTATAACTGAACATATAGTTATAAAACTTATAAAAAAATGAATTGTTTGTGGATAAAGAAACTGAAATTATTTCGAAGCTTTTTTTATTACGAGGTTGTGATAAGAAGTTATTGCCCATTGCTAATTCATTGGTAGCATATGACTTACTATTGCAGATAGTTATTGCATATAAAACAAATCAAACTTATACAGTAAAGTCTTTATTCTCCTCCTTGCCGCATAGCTACACTGCCATTCGGCATCATTACAAACGACTATTAAAAGAGGAGTGGATTAAACATCGCAGTGATGATGTGGATGCGCGAGTGAAATACATCGAGCCCACCGATAAATTAATTAAAGTGATTTCGGGTTTTACGCAATATGCGGATACGGTTTTAAATTCCCCCCCCCCCCCCAACTTGGGTCGCAGTAAGTGAATGAAAAGTCGTTTCAAAACGACATTTAAGCCAATCGCTCCGCACTCATCATTGCCGTTAGTTTGCTGTAGTGTTTTTCAATCATCACCACACTCGTTCCCATTTGTTTCGCTAATGTGTGGATATCAATTCCTTTTGCTAACGCTTCCGTTGCATAGGTATGCCGTAAGCTGTATAAGGTTCGATTCTGTCCCGCAGCATTCTTTTGTAATCCGCTTTTAATCATTAAGTGTCGAAAGATATTTTCGAGTAGGTGCGGCATCTCGCCGGTAGGAAGCGTGAAGATACGTCTATCTAACTTTGCTTTAATGATTTCATCTAAGGTGCGATACGGTAATTGTTGCCACTTAAGTAGCTCTTCTAATACGCTAATGACTTCGTGTTTTGCAATTAGATAACGTGCGCCTGTTTTGCCGCTCACCCATATTCGCAGATAACGCTTACTACCGATATAGTGCCACTGTAAGTGCTTCCACCGCAGTGGCATCGATTCGGTGCTGTGGCGCACACCCGTATTGACTAAAAACTTTACATATGCAGTGCATAAAATACGTGCTGCTTCTGAGTCTTTGTGAATTACATCTTTTTGCCACAGTGGCATATAGGCATAGAGTTGTGTTATCTCTTCACTGCTAAACGCAGGACGTGGTTCGCTCTTTGCGCCACTAATGTCTAATTGGGGAATGACTTTATTTGCAGACACATACCCACGCTCACGTGCAATCTGCACAATTCGATTAAATGCCATTGCGTGATGTTTCTTTGTAATTGCTTTTGCATCTTTTCCCATCTCAGCTAAACGCCACGCACTGAACTCGGCAACTACTTCATCATTAATATCAGCGACTGCGTAGCTGCCAAAAAACGGAATGAGGTATTTTTCGTATATAAACAAATAGTCTTTGTATTTGCGCTCACTCTGTCGGGTCGTCGCTACTCGTGCTAAGCGTGTAATTTCTTCACGTGCAATCTGTCCAAATGTTTTCGTGTGAATCGCTAAACCCGCATCCACTTTGAGTTTAACAGTCTCATACAGCACCACTGCTTGTTGTTGTGCTGCATTTAAATCAGTAGTCGCACAGCTCGCACTGTGCCATTTGCCATTACTAAGCTTAAAACGACATTGCCATTGCGCGGACTGCGAACGCTTATAGACAGTGAGTTTGCCGTCAAAGAGTTTTAGGGATGAGGGTATTTTTTCGGTGGTTGTGGTGAAAATAAACCGAAGGTCATTCATACACAGCGTAGTGTGCTGTCGTTAGAAATTTTCTGCGACGATTAACCGCTACGTCGTTGTCAAAATCTCACACGATGTTCTGCGAACGCTACTGCAAATATGTTTTAAATTAGTGAGAGCCGTGTTGAGTGGTGCGAATCGAACAACACAGTGAGCGTATGCTTAAACCAATGTTGTAAAACTGTTTCATTACTCAAAATCATCGTTATGATTCCGTCGCTCTAACCAGCTGAGCTAATTCGCCGAACTAAGAATTGTAGCAAATTGACTGTGGTGCTGTGTGAATGTGCCGGCTGTGGCTGACTCTGTCTGACGGCTCAAACCGTTGTGGCTAGGGACTCCCTTTATCATCTACCCATAAAGGAGTGGAATTTGTGAAGAGGATGATTTTAATTTCCCTGCTGGTCAATGTGTTGGTTTTAATACCAGTCTGTATGGGTCTTATGTGGGATTTACCTCGGATTTCAAGTGTTTATGGATCTTACAGTCCGGCTAGAGGAATTCTCCTGTCGGTTTATGGAGCAATACTCTTAGTCTCAATTCTACTTTTGTTCAGGCCACTGCCATTACTGGTAGCGCCATTGTTACTAGTTCAAGTACTCTATAAATTAACGACGCCGTTTACAGTGGGCAGCTTTACAAATCCTGTGGTGATTAGCAATTTACTTGTGGCGGTGCTACATCTGATAACTTTGTATCTAATCTTCCGGATAATTCGAGGTAAGGTATTTGATGTTGTTGAAAATTAGTCAAATCCCTATATAAAAACTGACGTTTTAAACGACATTTATCTAAAAGATCTATATTGATACCAATTACATGACAACTATTAAATTCTTCATGAATAAAATTGGTTTTTTGCTACTCGTTATTTCACTTCTGCTCCCAATATCAGCAAGCGCTCAGCTTCTTGACGCGATCCGTGGTCACGCACAAGATATCAAGTCACGCTTTGAGAGTAATCAAAAAGTAGAAGGTGAGATCCTTAAACGAGGGCAGATTGATAAAAATGCCAAGGGCCAAGATTTGATACACAACTCTTCTGGCGAGTGGACCTTAGTCAAAGTTGGCAATCAACTATTTTTACAATCTGGCGAAGACTTTAGATCCAGCCCTGGTCCAGACTATCATATCTACATTAGCAGTAAGCCCGCTATCAAAGATAACGATGAGTTCAGTGCCCAGCAAATTGAGATCAGCCGTATCAAAAAACCTAACGGAGCCGCTTTCTATCTCCTTAAGACCCAAAACCCTGAGGATGTCAACAGCGTACTGATATGGTGTAAGCAGTTCAAGGAGTATATCGGCTCGGCAGACCTAGTAGCAGTAAGGTAGAATAAGCTCTTGCTTACAAAATCTTTACTGAATTAGGTAAATAAATTTTTTAAGACAAGGTTACACAATGAAGATATTAATTGTTGGTGCTGGTGGCATTGGTGGCTTCTTTGGAGCTAAGTTAATCAATGCTGGCGCAGACATTACTTTTTTACTTCGAGATAAACGCCATCAGTTAATTCAGGCGCACGGGCTGACCATTGAAACCCCTAAAGGTAGTTTTACAGTTCATCCCAAAGCGGTGACAGCTGGTCAGCTGGAACCAATCTATGATTTGATCATTTTGGCGCCTAAAGCATTTGATTTGGATGAATCGTTAAAGTCGCTAACCAAAGCAAGCACCCAAGGAGTATTACTACCATTTTTAAATGGGCTTTCTCATATGGAGGCTCTGGATCAACAATTCGGTAAAGCCAGAGTCATGGGCGGTGTGGCGCATATTGCGGCCATGATCACAGATAAAGGTGCTGTCAAGCAATTGACCGATCTGAATATGTTGACCGTGGGGCCACGGGCTCCAGATCATGAAGCCTTGACTAAAGAATTTATTGCGCTTTGTAAAATGGCAGATTTCGATAGTGCTTACAGCGAAAACATTGAGCAAGTGTTATGGGATAAATGGGTTTTCCTAGCCACCTTAGCTGGCATGACAACATTGTGTCGTGGTTCGGTGGGTGAAATTGTTTCAACTCCCTACGGCAAAGAATTAACGTTAGCGATGTATGAAGAATGCTGCTCAATTGCTAAAGCTGCTGGTCATGCCATCGGAGAGGTGCCCAGAAGCAAAGCAATTGAGATGCTGACGAAAGTGGGCTCACTATTTACTGCTTCGATGTTGAGGGATTTAATTTCAGGTCAAAAGACCGAACATGATCATATCTTGGGAAAAATGATTATCAAGGGTGAGAAAAGTGGTGTGAGGTGTCAGTTGCTCAAAATGGCTTATACGCAGATTGCGGTTAAACAAATGAAGGGATCCTAGCCTAGAAATCAAAGAATTAAAGTCTTTGGCTCTAGTCTACTCAGCCCCAGCCAAGCTTAACCATAGGAATATCCCATTCGTGAGGTTATGGAATTTGTCGTTTTAAACGACAGTCTAGAGTTAGAGTCAGACATCCTCAGCTATGGTTGATCCCGCCCCGGGTTAACAAGAATCACAATTGATCGATTGACAAAGCGTACGCTTTTGCGTACTAAGCTAGAAAGGGGTTAAATCATGACCACATTAACCGCAAGTGAAGCGCGAGCAGGTTTATATCGCTTAATTGATCAAACTGCAGAAACACATAAGCCAGTGCTTATTTCAGGTAAGCGCAGTAATGCCGTATTAATTTCTGAAGAAGACTGGAGTGTAATTCAGGAAACACTATACCTATTAGCTATTCCAGGAATGCGTGAGTCTATTAAGGAATCCATGGCCGAGCCTTTGGCCAAGAGTAAGAGGACATTAAAGTGGTAACTTGGAATTCAGTCTATTCCAAGTTTGCCCCAAAGGATGCAAAAAACTCTCAGCCGCTGGATTTGGAGATAAAGCACAAACTTTATTTGATCCATTAGAAGTAGATCCGTTTCAAAATCCGCCGCCATACGAAAAGTTGGTGGGGGCTTTAAAGGGTGCTTATTCTCGCAGAATCAATATTCAACATCGTTTAGTTTACGAGGTTTTTCGTAAAGAGAAGACTGTTCGTATTTTGAGGATGTGGACTCATTACGAATAATTTATCGTTAAAACGATTAAGAATTTTCAAAAAGCTTCGAGTTGATGATTGGTAATCTCAAAAAACTCCCACAATATATTTATTTGAGTAAACCCTTGACCCAATTTAGAGACTCATCGAATGATGCCAGTGGGACCTCTCGATGAGCTGCTCGACTAACTCGATATTTACTCATTTCATGCTTGGGCAATCTGTCAAAAAAATAGCCACTGCCTTTTCTTGTAATGAAATCATCACTTCCCATAAAAACGATTGTGGGAATAGGCTTCTTCACTTTCTTTGCAGATTCTTGCATATTGGCAAGTCCATCTTCGTTAAAAAATGAATAAAAGACATCTGATCTAGCCTCTATGGCTCGATAGCGTCCACCATCATTGAAATCAGAAAAGGTAATCAGCTGTTCGGGTTTACCGTCTTTAATATTTTTTCTAGCATCTGAAACTAATCCAGGTTGATTGTTTCTATCAATATCAGGATTGTGACCTGGTGCAAATAGTAATAGTCCATCGACATCTGCGTATACAGCGGCATAGGCCAGGGCGCCGTTTGCACCAAAACTTTGTCCGCCAATAATTACTTTTTTGAATCCGTCTGCACGAAGTTTGAGAACTAGTTTATTGACATCAGCGAGCGCACTCTCATACGTTTTGTCATACGCACTAACCCCAGACCAGGGCATAAGGGGTGATACAACATAAAACCGTTCGACTTCAAAATTAGAATGAAGTGGTGCGGGAGGTCTACCCCATTTGCCATGCATCAAAATAATTGCTGTTTCATGAGGCTTTACCGCATAATTTTGGTACGTCGACTGATACTTAGCCGCATTATCGGCTGACTGTTTCTTTTCAGCGGCTATTGCTTCCTCAACACTCTGAGAGCCTGGCGGCTCTTGTACTGCATAAACAAAATTACCGTTAAACAAAAGCAAAAGAAAAAACGATATATAAAAGAAATTATTGATTTTTTGTGTGACCATAGTAGATTACAAAGGATCAAAAACGTACTACAGTAATCAATCGATACATTAATGAGCCTTACTTTCTGGAAAGTCAATCTTAAGGAAGGAAATATATAGATTTTATAAGACTTTGTCTTAGAAAAGCATAAAAATCAGAAGCGCTTCACTAGACTCAAGGCAATGGCAGGGGCTGTTTTGTAATTAGTGCTTAGTACGGTATTACCACTTGAATCAATTGCTGAAACGCTGCCCCCAACGTTCGCAATTGTATAAAGATCAAGCAAAGTGGTTCGATCAAATGCGTATGAGAATCGTGCAAAGATGGGAACAAATTTATTTTGTCCGACGCCGCCAGCATAGGCACTTGAGTTACTCAGACGAAAACGGTAACTGCGATAAGCTGCACCACCTGATATCTTAAATTGTGGAGTGACCGCATAACTCAGTTCTAGGCCTGCACCACCAGCAGGGCCGCCAGGAAATGGATTATTAAGATTCCAACGGTCGGTAATTTTCCAATCAATCACAATGAAAGGAAAAATACGGTTGGTATCAATTTGGCGAAAGACTCCCGTACCTAAACCGAGATTGAGAGTAGGCGATAGCTGCTTGGAGGCATTCACAATCGCGCCATAGGTTAATGAGTTACCGAGCTCGGCACCTTGTTCAGCAGTCGACTCGATGGTTGGTATTAAATTGAGCTTCCAATCCGAATCGAATTTATGAGAGTACACAAAGCTGATACCAGGGCTTTGGATCGTACCCCAAGGATTTTTACCCCCCAAGCTATAGGCCTGCATATTGCTCCAGTTCCAAAACTCGGTTTCATAGCGTAATGACACGCCAACCGTAGTGACTGGAGAGACATTGTTTAGAAGTCCGAGTGATGCGCTGGCATAAGACCAACCAAAGCTACCCCCAGAATTAAGGTTGGTATTAAATTGATTAATGCCAACTACGCTGACAGACGCTTTCAGTCCAGGACTTTGAGCAATACCGGCGGGCTGGGCCAAAGAGAGGGGGCTGAACCCACTAAAGAGGACAAAGCCAGCAAAGAGGGCTAGGTATCTGAGCATTGATAGCTATCTTACTTAAAAGTCCATTTTGCCCATGTAAAAAGGACATTACCAAAACCATCGCCACCGGGCACAAATGAGGTTTGAAGGCTGAGATTTTTATACCCGAGTGAACCGACGGGGAGCAAGCCAGGGAAGGGGATGTAATTAAAAATATCTTTGCGTGACATCATAAATACCGTTGCTCCTGCGCCCACCCTCCAATTTCCATTGGAAGACAAGTTCCAGGTTGGGATCCAGCCATAGCCCGCCATGTATTGATAAACGCCATGGGAGTCTCTGAAGGTCATGGCATAGAGACCCTCCCAATTGCCGCGATTGTTATATAGGCCCTTACCAATCCCTAGTCCCAGTGGAATATCGGTGTATTGATCTAGCTTTTCTGGAGGATAAGCGTAGGGCATATGGTAGGTATACAAAGGCAAATACCCAACTACATCGCCTTGAGTCCAAATCGTTTCAACCTTTGATTTGACCGAATCCACCAAAGAGGTATTCGCATGCACTAGAGTGATCATGCCCAACTGAAGAAATAAGAACAAAAGAAATCGCATTCGGGGTTTGCCTTTATTGCCAGTGTTCACCGCACTAGTTAATCATGAATTCACAGTTAGGGTAGCCCTAATGATTTAGGGGCTTTGGTTATGGGGTTTGATATCCAAACGAACGTAATATTTCTTTGGTCTTAGGGGATTGCATAAACTCGTAGAGCCGTATTGCGTCAGGGGTGGGATTTTTAATGAGCACCATCCGTTGTTTAATTGGCTGATAGCCGTCGGTTAGTTCAATAGAGGAGATCTGTTTGGCAACGGATGGTGATTTGGCAATCGACAGGGCCGTAAAGCCGATGTCAGCAGAGCCTGTCGTTACAAACATCGCTGCCATCGCAATATTGTCGGCATACACAATCTTCGAGTTCGCCAGTTCCCATAAATTACTGGCTTTCAAATACTCAACACTGGCCCGACCATAGGGGGCAAGTTCGGGCTTTGCTAGAGCAATCTTGTTAGCCCTCTTAATGGCATCTGCAGTTTTGTCTTTAGAGTCATCAAGAGTAATGCCTTTACCTTTATTGGCAATCAGCGCTAATTTTCCAATCGCATAAACAGTGCCCTCATTGACCGTTTTCCCCTTTTTAAATAGCTCAAGAGGATATTGCTCGTCTGCAGAGATAAATAAGTGAAACGGGGCGCCGTTCATGATTTGTGAGGCAAAGTTGCCCGAAGAGCCATAGATGACTTTTAATTCACCCTTGTTTTCCTTCTGGAACTGATTCTGGATCTCAATAAATGCGTCTTTCATATTGGCTGCGACGACGACAAATGTCGCTTGAGCATGTGCAAGTCCTACAAAGAACGAACAAAAGAGAATGAGTAGGAGTTTTGGAATCATAAAGTCAGTTGCCGGATTTTGAAGAGCAGCGTGAGGTTAGTCTCAATCGCTAAGATTTGTTCGATTAAAGCAGCTCGCATTTTCAGATCAGCATCGCCGATCAATTGATTGCGATGGCATTGATATAACTTGAAAAACATATCCTCTGTAAGCCCAAACTGTTCCCAATCGAACATCATATTAAGTTGCGCCTCGCGCAATGCTTTTTGGGCATACCCTGAATCGGGATGCTTGGCCTGACTCAAGATATGGTCTGAGTTTTTAAAAAGAGTCACTTTGAGCTCTTCAAAGCGGCGCTTGATGGCTTCATGCTGGGTCCGTTCAGCCTCATCCATATCAGCAAATAGTAGGTGTGTAAATGCTTCAATCTCTCGATACTTTGCTTCCAAGGTGTCGATCTTGGTGGATGTTTGTAAATCATGTTCTTCTAAAAACATCGAATCGTCATCCGAGTTGCTTTACAAAGCGGCCATCTTCCATTTCAGCTTTAGGCCGAACCCATAGGGTATGGTTGCGAAGCGCTTCATAGATGTATACATCTTCTAAATTAGCCTCTATCTTCCCTAATCCAATTACGCGATAGTGTCCACCTGACTTGAGATGAATTAATTGGTCGCCTGCCTGAAATTTTGCTGTTGATGTCATCAGAAATTTATATGGATAGCCTATAAAATCCACACTTTACATGGAACTTAACAAAGGTTGGTAATGAATTTATTCACTCCCGTTACGCTTGGCTTACTCTCCCTTGAAAACCGAATCTTGATGGCACCACTAACCCGGATGCGTGCGGGTGATGACGGCGTACCAGGACCATTAGCAGCCGAGTACTATGCGCAGCGTGCTTCTGCTGGCCTCATCATTAGTGAAGCAACACAGATCTCACCATTGGGTAAAGGCTATCCTGCAACCCCTGGTATTTATAGTGACTCTCAAGTGGCTGCGTGGCGGACAGTGACCGATGCAGTACATGCGCGGGGTGGCAAAATCGTTTTGCAGTTATGGCATGTTGGGCGCATCTCTCATTCCTCACTGCATCCAGATGACGGCTTGCCGGTCGCTCCCTCAGCCATTCAACCCGCAGGCAAGGTATATACCGCATCTTGGTCCTTGGCCGAGTATGAAACCCCAAGAGCCTTAACGCTTGATGAAATTGAGAAACTAAAAGCTGATTATGTGCACGCTGCCGAGCAGGCTAAAGCGGCTGGGTTTGATGGCGTTGAATTGCATGCAGCCAATGGTTATTTGTTGGACCAGTTTTTACAAGATCGCACGAATCAGCGAACGGATGCATATGGCGGCTCGATTGCCAATCGCTGCAAATTAGTCTTAGAAATACTAGAGGCGATTATTCCGGTATGGGGTAGTGGTCGTGTTGGAATCCGTTTGTCGCCCTATGGCACATTCAACGACATTGCTGATTCCGATCCGAAGGCTTTGTTTGCCTATTTGATCAATGCACTTAATCGATTCAATCTTTCCTATCTGCATTTAATTGAACCGCGCGCAACCACTGCCGGGGGTAATGATCAGTTAGTGGCTGATGCGCCGCGTACCGGTCAGCTATTTCGTTCTTTGTTTACTGGCAAGGTGGTGTTGGCTGGTGGCTTTGACCAAGCCAGCGCTGAGAAAGCGATTGCCGATGGCGAGGCCGATGCAATTGCATTTGGCAGGCTATTTATTGCCAATCCCGATTTGCCAAAACGCTTTGAGCTAAATGCTCCGTTAAATCCGTATCAGCGCGCCACATTCTATGGTGGCAATGAAAAGGGTTATACCGATTATCCAGCGCTATAAGTCCATTCATTACAATGGAGGGATTGATTCTTATATGCGAACCCCCGAATAGTTATGGCCACCTATCAAACAGAGCGCGTGCTCTCTGTCAAACACTGGAACGAAAGTCTATTTAGCTTTACAACGACCCGCAACCGTGGATTACGCTTTCGGAATGGCCATTTTTTAATGATCGGTCTAGAAGTAGATGGTAAGCCATTGGCTCGCGCCTATAGTGTGGTGAGTCCAAACTATGAGGAGCATTTGGAGTTCTTTAGTATCAAAGTACCCAATGGCCCATTAACCTCGCGGCTTCAGCATATTCAGGTGGGCGACCCTATTCTTGTGAGCGAGAAATCCGTTGGTACCTTGGTGATTGATGATCTCAACCCAGGAAAGCATTTATATCTATTCAGTACCGGAACCGGCTTGGCCCCATTTCTGAGCATTATTCGCGATCCAGACACCTATGAGCGGTTTGAGAAAATTGTATTGGTCCACGGCGTGCGTGTGGTGAGTGAGCTTGCTTATCAGGACTACCTTACAAACGAATTACCTAATGATGAGTTTTTGGGGGAGTTGGTCCGCAATCAACTCATTTATTACCCCACCGTGACGCGTGAAGCCTATTCGCATACGGGTCGCTTAACTACCGCGATTGAATCTGGAAAACTGTTTACCGATATTGGATTGCCACCACTCGATCCTGCAGTGGATCGCGCCATGATCTGTGGCAGCCCTGCAATGCTGAAAGAAACCAGCGAGTTATTGGATCAACGGGGCTTTAAGGTCTCTCCATCCTCCGGAGAGCTGGGCGACTACGTCTTCGAGCGGGCTTTTGTCGAGAAGTAGTCAAAAAAGAAGCCCCTTGCGGGGCTTAAATTCAAAGGAAATAAATCAGCCTTTATTTAAGAACAAGGCTGTCAATTTCACTATACAGATTTATCAGTAATTAAAAACCCTAGGTTGGGCTCTGTGATTTTGGTGATAAACCACTAGAATTCAATGATCATGCGCATTGAAGATACCGATCCAGCCCGTCATAACGCCATTGAGTACCCCATGGAAGTGGGCGCACCTAAATTTGCGCCCGTGCCGATTCGTGAGGAAAAAGATAAGGCCATCAATATTGCTAGGGCGCATGCCAATCAAGAATATGAGCGCATCATGGAGCAGGCTGCTGTTTTGATGCGTCAAGCAAAAGCGCTACAAGCGCGCCTAGATGCAACTGAAATGGTTCATGCGGCCAAGTTTAGTTTCAGCCCGGTCTATGGCAAAAAATATTATTTGTATCAGGATGAGAGCGTCGGCTCTTATCGTTTGGTTCAAAATGCTCCAGGCGAGTGGAGTTGCGGAATTCCAGCAGGCTGGTCCTTTTGCCAGGTAGTTCGGAAGTTGGGCGACAGCACCTGGGAAGTGGTGGAAGACTAAATCAACGAGGTGAAGATATGAAAAAGTCGGATAGTCGTTGTTGCGGATCCGGTGTTTGCATTATCAATGACGCCGGAGAATGTTGGTGTGGCCAAAAGTGGGATGGTGAAAAAATGGTGCATATGCCATTAAATCTTGATGAACCCCAAGACGAGGCTATGCAAATCAAGCTTGAAAGCAAAAACGATCAGGCTTAATTAGTTCCCTTGACGCTTTTTGTGCAGATAGGCGATGGCCCGAAAGTGGGCATAGGCCATCACAACGGCTAAAACAGCGACGGAGTACTTAAGGGGAATCCGAAACAGCATCTCTAAGAGCAGGGCAAAGAAAAATGCCCATGCCATCATGCTCAGATACGAGATGGCAATAAAAAAATCCCGTAATTTTGATCGATCCAAAAGACGTGAATACACCATCCCGATGGGTATTAACGCAATTAATAGATACAAAACCATTCGCATGGGAGACCTCTCCTTTTGGGAAGAGTGTAAACACTTTTATCTTATGAAGAAATGTCGACAGAAGGTAAAGCGCCAAGCGGTTGATTTGGCTCTGCTGGCTTGGATAGCAAAGGGCAGTTGGTATGCGAGTCACAGTGATTTTCGGCAGCGCAGACGGTGGCCGATTGCTTTGGGTCTAAACGAGCACCGGTATGTTCACAAAATAATATAAGTCGCATTTTTACCTCGAGTCGGCTTCAGTCTAGCAAGAGGTGGGCTTGGCAATTTGCGCTAGATCAAAAAGTCAGTTGGTTTTAGTAAAGTGAAGGTTTTATAACGCTGAGATCTGTCTAATGCCAACACTAAGCTCCCTAACCGGCCCCTTTTCATTCATAGGGCTGCTGATTCTATCGAATGTGTTTATGACCTTTGCGTGGTATGCCCACCTGAAAGACTTAAGTGCCAGACCCTGGTGGATTGCTGTCTTTGTCAGTTGGGGGATCGCATTTTTTGAGTACGTTTTGCAAGTCCCTGCCAATCGAATCGGCTACGAGTATTTCTCTTTGGGCCAGTTAAAAATAGCCCAAGAAGTGATTACTCTGAGCGTATTCATACCCTTTGCGATCTTTTATATGGGGGAGCCATTTAAGACCGATTACCTCTGGGCGGGCCTATGTTTACTGGGTGCCGTGTATTTCATGTTTCGGACTTAAGGAGGCTTTGGGTACTATTTGAACTCCTAAATTAATCTTATACTTATTTACCAATTATTGGAGGAGCCATGTTCTTAAAAACCATACTCAGTTGCCTTGCCGTCGGAATCACTATTATTGGGTTACTAATGTTCTTTCATTCGCAAGATGCAACCGTCTTTACGATTGGCATTATTAGTTACTTTCTGATCGCCTTATCGTCAAGCATCAAATGCAAGTGCTTGAATTCACTTCGTTCGTAATCAACTTCTTAGGAAAGAATATGAAGATTCAATTAGCAATCGGTGTAAGCGCAGTCGTTTTAGGGTTGACTGCATGCGGGGGCGGTCCAAAGGTGATGACCGAGCGTATGCCCGAGTCTGGATTTCTGCCAAATTACAACGTGCTGCAGGTGGTTGGTAATACGCCTAAAGATATCCGAGCATGGCGCTATATCAAGCCAGGTATTCAAGCGTCGAGTTATACCGCGGTCATGATTGATCCAATTTACTTAAATCAGACTGAGTACACCAAAGAGATTACGCCTGAGGTAATTGCGCAGACCAAGAAAATTTTAGAAGAGGCGATGCGTCAAGCTGTTCAAAGACGCTCTGATATTAAGCTGGTCGATAAGCCTGGCCCTGGGGTAGCGCGTGTCGCCGTTGGTATCACCGGTGCCGAGTTATCCGCCGATGGTCTTAAGCCTTGGAACTTTACCCCGATTGGATTGGCTGCGAATGCGGCTGCATTTGCAACGGGGAATAATTCAAAAACACCTGCCTTGGTCGTTGAAAATCGAGTGACCGATAGCCAAACCAAAGAATTTATTGCGGGCGGTATGGTCGCAGTACAGGGGGAACCTTTCCGTCTTGGTTCGAGCTCCGTTGGCGCCTTTCAGGATATGACGCGACGTATTGTGGTGTTTGCGATGGAGTCGCCCTTAAAGCCATTGCCTGGTTCTGCGATGAAATAATTGAGACCTAGCTGGGAAATCTTCGTGCGTCGTTTGGTAATTCAATGCCTGATCGTTTGCGCCGGATTCTTTTCCGGCGCAAGCCTTGCTCAATTACCACTCAGTAAGACGCAGGGCGATTTGACCTTCATCACAGGCGGCATTGGCAGTGATGAGTCAAGCGCAATGTTTGCCGCTGCCAAAAAGTGGTCACTACTGATTGAGATGTCGGAGATTGATGGAAGTGGGCGTGGCGTTTGGATTGCGGGTATTGATATCCGTGTGCTAAACGCCAAACAACAAAGCATCTTAGGGGTCGTATGCGATGGACCCTTAATGCTTCTCAACGCCCCGCCAGGGCAATACACCGTTGAAGCAAGTTATCAGGGCAAATTACTCAAGCGCAGCGTGGTCATCAAAGAGGGCGATCCACAAAAGCTAAGCTTATTCTGGCGCCCTTAAGAAGCTCCTAAAATTGGGGGGAGGAGTTTAGTGAGAGTGGCCCGCTGACTGGTTGCTGATCCCGCTAGCGCAAAACCGATGAGCTCAGCTTGATCATTATGAAAGAGCCCCTCCATCCCGCCGTCTATCTGCTTAATTGACCATGAGCCCGAACTTCCTATCGGAGGGGGCGAAACAATCAAAGGTAAAGCCGGCGTTTTAATCATTACCGGCATCGCTGGATAAACTAAGGATGCGTCTTGTCCAGCCAAAACCATGGCCAAGGTGCGAGCAGCTTGCATGATTGGCATCACGTACGGAAGTACCTGGCCCTCAACTTCTGCGCAATCACCCAAGCTATAGATATTCTGGATGCTGGTTTCTAACTGACGATTCACAATAATTCCACGATTAGTGGCAATTCCTGCCTCTTTGGCTAATTGAACTCTTGGTGCCAGTCCGAGCGCTGATAGCACCAGATCCGCATTGATTGATTGGCCATTTCTTAATGAAACTCGCAGATGATCACCATCGTGAGAGATCGATTGAATACTGCTTCCTAAATGCCAAAGGACACCAAGGCTGGATAGCTGCTGCTCAAGTGCTTGAGCAATGGGTTTTGGCAAAAGGCGACTCAGGGCCTGGTCTGCAAGATCAATTACTTCAACCTGATAACCACCGAGTGCCAAATCGTTTGCAAATTCACAACCAATCAAACCCGCGCCAAGAATCACCACTTTTTTCTTGCCATCGAGTTGCTTACGAAAGATGGCGTAATCATGCAAATCATTGACCGATTGAATCGCATCGCTAGCGTCCCCATCGATCGGAACTCGAATTTGATCAGCGCCAAGCGCTAGAACTAATTGGCTATACCCAATGTCAATTGATTGACCATCACTAAGGACTACAGAAATCATTTGATGCTTTGGATCAATCTTTTTCACGGTTGCATGGGTATGCAAAGTGAGATTGAATTGCTCAGCCATTTTGGCCCCCGAGCTGGTGACGAGTTGCTCAGCGGATTTTTGACCGGCAATCGCAGTCGATAGCATCGGCTTGGAATAAAAATCACCAGATTCCTGAGTAACTAGGGTGATAGGAAAGTCAGTATTGAGCTTGCGGTACTCACGAATCAGGGTATAGGCTGCTAAGCCACTGCCAATAATGATGATTGGCTTTTCAGCTTGAGTCATGCACTTTGCTCCTTCATTTCTAAATGGGGTAGGGGGTTAGTTATAGGGTAGGTTTAATTACTTAGGAAGCAAAAAAACGCTTTATGATGTAAATGAATCAAAATCATACTCGTAATCGATTGAATAGATAAGAAGCAAAGTTATGTCAGCTTTACCTACTCTAAAGCAATTGCAATATTTTCTTGCACTTGGAAAAAGTTTGCATTTCACAAGAGCAGCTGAATCCTGCCATGTGAGTCAGTCAACACTTAGTGCCGGATTAAAGGAACTAGAGGATATTTTGGGAACGCAGCTGGTTGAGCGCGATCGCCAATCGGTATCGCTGACTCCCATCGGCAAAGAAGTGATGGCGCGCGCCCAAGGATTGGTGGCGCAAGCCGAGGATTTGAGTGATTTTGTGAAAACCTATTCAGGGGCGATGACAGGGCTGGTGCGACTCGGTGTTATTCCAACGATTGCTCCATTTATTTTGCCCAAGCTTTTGCCTGCACTAAGTAAGCAGTATCCGCAGTTACAAATTGGACTCCGAGAGGATTTAACGGCCAATTTATTGCAAAAGCTTCATAACCATGAGCTTGATTTTGCCCTAATCGCGTTGCCATACGATACCCATGATCTATTAGTTAAAGAGGTTTTGATTGATGAGTTTTGGTTGGTGGCACCCAAGGGCGACCCCGTGCTGAGTAATAAAGATATTCGTTTAACCGCATCCCTGGCTGAGCGCTTACTGCTTTTAGAAGAAGGACATTGCCTTCGGGACCATAGTATGCAAGCGTGTAAACGGTCAGAGATGGCCAATTGGAAGGGTCTTGAGGCTAGTAGTTTATTAACGCTCGTACAAATGGTACAGGCGGGCATGGGGGTCGCGCTGATTCCCGAACTGGCTATTAAGGGTGGCTTATTAAATCAAACGAAGTTAATTGCTAGACCCTTGGCAATACCAACACCGAAAAGAAGCATTGCACTTGTTGCACGACAAACAACGGCCCGAATCGATGCTTTTACAACGATAGCCAGTCAAATAAAAGACCACTTTCAGAAATAAAGCCCCGGCTCTACGATGCGCCGACCAATAAATCACGGAATGAATCAATGCTTGTAATGCCCTTGATCTGGGTTAACTGGGGTGATTTAGGATCAATCACAAATGCCCTATCAACCAACTTCAACATATGAAGGTCATTGATGTTGTCCCCAACTGCCCATACTTCCTTAAAGCCAGGTTTGGATTTTTTGGTCAGGAAGCGATTGGCGACATGGCTCTTGCACGCTAGCGATCGATCGCTTGACGCATCAGGAAGAAAATCAGAGTTGATGCGCAGTTGGCCCGTACAGATATCGTTCTGGAAGTGGAGTACGTGGGCAATCGCAAAATCAGCAAAGATACGACGCCTCATAATTTCAGCGGCAATAAAGTAACTATCAGAAACAATCCCAACCATGAAGCCCTGACGTTTCATCTCATTGACTAGTTCAATGACCCCTGGGCGAATCGGTAATCCCATGGCCACTTTTTCAAATTGATTGCGATGGGTGAACTTAAAAATCTCTGCAATTTTTTGACTACGGGTACCCGAATCATCCTGGGGGTTGTCCAATAAAGCGTTTAAGGTTTCGTGGGTATTGGTAAATTTAGCTAAATCGACAACAAAGCGATTGGGTGTAATCGTGCCATCCATATCGAGCAGTAGTACCTTGTCACGATTTTTTTGGCGCGAGATGATGAAATCAAAGGAAGCCGATGCTTGGCGTTGCATTTCATACATTTCACTAATCTGCTCAACATGTAGACGCCCAGCCTCTTTCGAATAGAAATGAATGACTCTGGCCACTTCATTGGCCATATACGTTAGATCGTGCAATGGCTGACTCTCATGCTCTAAGGAGCCAATATCCACTTCTGCGATACGCGCACCTTTCTGGAATGCGCCCAATAAAAGTCCAATATCAACCCCGTAGCCATTTTCAAAGTGCAGGTTTTTGAGGAGACTTGCCTTGGCGGCAATGATTCCACCAAGCGGTTGGTTAATGTGGGCAAGTTCCGGAAAGAAAACTTTCAACATGGGTTTTGCCGTTAGTTCTGTTACCCGACCCCCACCTCGGCCAAATTTGGCTTTCACAAAATCCGCCTGATCTTTCTGCAGCGGTTCGAGCATGGTCGCGACGAGGTTCTCATTGAGATCTTTTAGATCACCATCTAGATAAAGAATGTAGTCATGCTGGGCAATCATTAGGCCATCATGCATGGATGCCCCTTTGCCTAGCATGGAACTTCGAATCACTCGGGCTCCTGACTGCTTCGCTAGTTCAGCAGTTCGGTCAATCGAACTATCGTCAACCACAATGACTTCTTTGGTCAACTTATCTTTAAGCGCAAAGGCAATCACCGAGGATATTTGCCTCTCTTCATTAAGCGCAGGAATAATGACGCTCAATGAAATTGCATCGGGTTTCGTTGACTCTCTCTTGTGATTAGGTTGGACCAGTATTGCTGGAAACAAACGTTCACTTTGCACACGAAGATAGTGCTTGAACCGTTTCCATAGCCGCATTAGGAAAATAAACATATTTTCTCCTGCTGATTTTTGGAAGGTCAGTATACCGATAAGCTCTGTCAAATTAACTTGACAGCCAATCACCACCGAGATTGTGTTGCTAAGTAAATGAATTTACTTAGATTTAAATTTCTTCCAAAGTTCTTTCAGAAAAATCCAAAGCGCAGGTAAGCCAGGAATGATGATCATTGCGAGCGCAACGATCGAAAAATTACTTTTCACCCACGGATGCTCGCCAATCAAAAAACCAAGCCCTGTTAGGCTACACACCCAGATGATGCCGCCAATAATGTTGTAGAAGACAAATACGGGGTAGCGCATCTGAGCCACGCCGGCCACAAAGGGGGCAAACGTTCTGACAAATGGCAAAAATCGACCAATCACAATGGTGATGGGGCCGTATTTTTCATAAAAGGCGTGTGCCTGATCAAAGGCTTTCTTATTAAACCAGCGCGAGTTCTCCCACGAGAAAACCTTATTGCCCACAAAGCGCCCAACCGAGTAGTTCACCGCATCACCCAAAATGGCCGCACTGGTCAGTAAGACCATGAGTACCGGAAGACTTAGATCGCCGGCTGCAGTGAGTGCGCCCGCGACAAAGAGCAAGGAGTCGCCGGGCAGAAAGGGCATGATGACAAGCCCAGTTTCAACAAAGATGATGGTAAATAACAGGACATAAATCCAGGTACCCCACTCATTGGCGATGAGGGCCAAGTTCTTGTCAAGATTTAGAAATAAATCGATGAGGTAGGAAAAGTCCAAGATCTGCCTTTAATGTATTGCTGGCATTGTAATGATATTGGCTGATGATGAAAAAGCTCTAGAATGCAGCCATGCAATACATATTTACTTTTATCCAAATCACCTTTGGCTTATGGGTGGTCTTTAATCTTTACCAACTCGTGGTGAGTTTCTATCGATGGCGTAATGACCCGAATCCAGATTACACCTTTTTAATCTTTTTGCAGGAGCGTTTAGGCGCGCTTGGCCAGACTTTTGTTAAAACTTTTGTGTACACCATTCTGGCAATTGGTGCTGGGTATTTGATCTACGAATTTATTGCGATGCTGATGGAGTAGTTTTCAGGTAGGGCATCAAGTCATTCAGATTGAAACCGCTATAGCTTGGGGCGATTCCAATTTCTTCAAAGGGTAGTTGATAGCGATTGACCCAAAAGGTATCAAATCCAAACCAATTGGCGCCAATGATGTCCCAGGCATTGCAGGATATAAATAACACCCGATCTTTTGCTACGGGGAAGTGCTTAAGAACCAATTGATAACTGGCAGGCGTAATTTTGAACTGCCGTGCCTCATCGACTGAAATCACCGCATCGAAATAGTGCGCGAGCTGACTATGGCCAAGGGCTGACGATAGCATTTCTGAATTGCCATTAGAAAGGACGCACGTTTTTAAACCTAGCGCTCTTACATTACCAAGAACCTGCTTTGATTCAGAAAAAGGATCCAAATGGGCATATTGCGCTAGTAACTGCGCCTCACTCTCGGGCGTGAGATTAAGCCCCAGTTGTTTGCAGCTATAGCGTAAGGCCGCAGTCGTGATATCCCAAAACGATTGATAGTGTTGACTGCCCTGGGCGCTTGAATCAGCAAGTGAGATCAGCCGGGTGTACTCGAGCTGTTTATCTCGCCAGAGCTGCGATAACGATTTTCCATGCCCCGGAAACAATTGCTCAGCACGCGCTGCAACTGCATATACATCCAATAAGGTTCCGTAGGCATCAAACGCAATCAGTTGGTATTTCATGGGCGCAGTAGTTGACTAAAAATCAAGGTAAATAACAGAATAATCTGATTGTATTGATTCAATAGTGCATCGTGTTCATAATGAAATAGTACCGATAGTTAACCGAAGCGAGGTATTTATTCGATGGAATCCACGGATCAAAAAGTGACTCCCATATCGTACAGCCTTGTACAAAATTTACGTCAGCAATTAATGCGCGTACTGCCTTTTTCAAAAATGGCAGAGCAGGACGTCGACTTCTTTTTACATCATTCTGCTGAATCGTACTTTGCTCCTGAAGAAATTATTCTTTCTCCGGCAGACGGTGTACCAAAGATGCTTTATCTGATTCGACAAGGAAGGGTGTCGGGTCGCCGTTTGATTCCTGGTTTTGAAGAGACTGGATTTGAGCTTGACCCGGGCGATCTATTGGCAGTTAGTGCATGTTACGGAGGGCTTCCAAGCACGGTGAAGTACGTGGCAATCGATGACTGTTTTTGCTTAGCCTTACCGATAGAGCGTATGCATGAGCTCGCTAAGCGATCCAAGCCTTTCAGTGACTTCTTAAATAACCGTATCTTGAAGCTCCTTGAGGAATCAAGGACGGCTTTGCGTAATAGTTTTGCCTCTCAAGCATTAACCGAGCAGTCACTTGAAAGTCCAATGCGCGATCTGGCGCTCAAGAAGCCGATTTCGGTTCGTCCTGACACCCCGCTGAAGGTTGCCTTGCAATTAATTCATGATAAAAAAGTGGGCTCTGTTTTAGTGGTTGATGAAGGTGGAAGTATTGTGGGCATCTTGACGCGCTACGACGTGTTAAGTCGGGTAACGCTTGCACAAGTTCCCCTCGAAACGCCGATTTCCCAAATCATGTCGCGTGACGTAAAAACTTTATCCATAGACGATACTGCTGAGACCGCTGGCTTAACGATGTCTCGGTATCACATTCGTCATTTACCAGTATTACGTGGCAAGGAGCTGGTTGGCATTATTTCGGAGCGCGATTTATTTTCTCTACAACGCTTGTCTCTTAACAACATTAGCAGTGCAATTCGGGCGGCTGAAGATGTGGCAATCCTAAAAGAATGCGCTAGCAATATTCGCAAATTTGCTCGAAATCTCTTGGGCCAAGGTGTGCAAGCGCGTCAATTGACCGCCTTAATTAGTCACCTCAACGATGTATTAACGGCACAACTGATTGCTATCTTTGCTAAGCAACATGATCTGAGTATGGACCGATTTGCATGGATCTCGCTCGGTTCAGAGGGTCGCAGTGAGCAGACCATTGCGACTGATCAAGACAACGCACTCATTTTTATGGACTCCGAGGTTTCCCACAAAGCGCGTTATCTTGCGTTTGCCAAAGATGTTAATCATGCTCTTGATGCATGTGGCTATCCATTATGTAAAGGCAACATCATGGCGAGTAACCCTGAGCTTTGTATTAGCCAACAGGAGTGGTTGCAACGCTTCGCACGTTGGATTGAGCAAGGCAATCCAGAGGATCTTCTCAATGCCAGCATCTTCTTTGACTTTAGGGCGCTTGCCGGCAACGAGTCTTTGCTTGAGCCATTACGTAATTACGTTGTGAAGCACGCAGAGGCCACCCCACGATTCATTAAATTGCTGGTTGAAAACTCTCTGAAGTGGAAAGTGCCATTTAACTGGTTTGGTAGTTTGGAAACCAAAGAGCTCGATGGCAAGAAAATCATCGATGTTAAGTTACAAGGTACCGCAATTGTGGTCGACTGCGCCCGAATCTATTCATTGGCCAATGGTATCAGTGCCGTCAATACGCGTGAGCGACTCGCTGCAATTGGCCGCGCATTAAAACTCAATGAATCAGAGAGCATTGCTTGGATTGCAGCCTTTGAGTATTTGCAGACCTTACGCTTAGCCGCACAGATTGACAGTCATGCGATTGGAGGCAACCCCAATGCGGTAGATGTGGAGCAATTAAATTCGGTGGATAAGACCATTCTGCGAGAGTCATTATCTGAAGTGCGTAATCTGCAACAGCGTTTAGAGCTTGATTATGTTCGCTAGTTTATTGGCGCGTTTTGGTTTTTCATCACCAGTGCCTGAACCCAATCGCTGGGTTGTGCTCGATGTTGAAACAACGGGTCTTGATCCCCATCGCGATCGACTATTGGCGATTGCGGCGATTGCTGTTGAGGTGGGACCAGGCTTTACTAGACCCTCGATTATTTTGGGGGATAGTTATGAAGCCGTTCTTCGCCAAGAGTTCGCCTCCGATAAGGACAATATATTGGTGCATCACATTGGCGTAGGGGCTCAAAAGCAAGGTAGACCGGCCGTTGAGGTGTTGGAGGAGTTTCGCCACTGGGTTGGTAATTCTCCACTGCTGGCATTTCATGCGCCTTTTGATCAGGCCATGATTAATCGCGCGTATCAGCAACTTAACTTAGCACCATTGGGTAATGATTGGATTGATATTGAGCCATTGGCTGCTTTATCTGGATTAAAGCCAAAGGCGCGCGCTTTAGACGATTGGTTATCCCATTTTGGAATTGAGTGCGCAGTTCGCCATCAAGCAGCGGCCGATACCTTGGCAACCTGTGAGTTACTGCTTTGCCTGTGGAGTTCAATTGCACGCGAGGCGAATAGCCTTAAGGGGCTTAAAACCCTCGCCCAGAACGCTGCTTGGATTCCTAGATCGTAAGCTTAGCTTGACATACCTAGGGTAAGTCCTAGATCCCAAGGGATTTATTTATCGCGACCTAGGGTAAGCACCGATTTGGGTGTTTTTGCGCCCCAACCATAATCCCCATTGGTTTTCTCACTAGGCTCCATAAGGCTTTCCGTGCTTTTATTTCTGAATATCGCTCAATTACTTTTATACATCGGTGGACTGGCATTAATTGGCCAAGGTTTGCTGTATGTTTTAACTGGAGTAAAGCGCGAGACCAATCTGTTTTATCAGCTATTCCAAATCGTGAATAAGCCTTGGACCAGCGTGGCGCGTTTTATCTCGCCGAAGCAAATTGCGGACCATCAAATTCCGTTTGTTGCCTTCTGTATTGTCGCGGTCTTATACATTGCTGTGACCCTGGCCAAAATTGAGCATTGCGTCACGATTGGGGTTGAGCTATGTCAGTAAGCCACAATTTACGCTGGTATCTCTTTAAGTGGCGAGCCTCTGCTTTCATCCTATTTGGCTTGCAGCAGCAAGCAATGACGGTGTTTGAAGAAATGTTGCGTGAATACCCAAATGATCCCTATGTACTCTCGAGCCTTGCTTATTTAAAAACTCAAGCAGGAGACAAAGAGGGCGCAGTCGCTTTTTATAAAAGGGTTGTACAGCGCTCAGATGCCCCAGCCTACTCTTGGTACAACCTTGCTTATTTACAAGAAGAATTGGGTCAAGTGGAGGATGCTGAATTCAGTTTTCGCAAAGCGCTTAAGCTAGACGAGAAGATGGATCTAGCCTGGTACGGATTAGGGCTAACCCTAATTCAGCAGCGTCGTTTTGATGAAGCCATCAAGGCTTTGAAGAAAAATACTCAGCTTCAGCCCATGAGTCCCTATGGTTGGTACCAATTAGCAAGGGTTTATGTGGATCGCCAAGAACCCGAAGAAGCAGTAAAAATCATCAGGCATTTAAAAGAATTTGAGCCGAAATTTGCGAAGCAGTTGGAGCGGGAGACTGGTCTAACTGCTTAGCACAATGAAGTAGCAGTACGAAGTTTGATGTAGATGTTTTTAATAACCTAAGGAGAAACTGTTATGCAATTAACAGAATCGCATAAACAATATTGGTCAAAGAACCTACGCATATCAGCTCTGCTGTTGGCGATTTGGTTTATTGTGACCTTTGTTGTTGGCTATAACGCTAGAGAACTATCGTTCAACTTTTTTGGTTGGCCGTTTAGTTTTTGGGTAGGAGCGCAAGGTGCATTGGTCGTGTATGTTGCGATCATTGGCTATTACGCACACTATATGAACAAGCTCGATCAAGAGTATGACTGTGCTGAAGCGGAGGATGACTAATCATGGCTGGAATGACACCTGGTGACGGAAGTCTCTTCGGCGGCGGTGGTAGTAACGCCGACTTTAAAAAGAAGCTAAATAAAGTCTACGCTTGGTATACCGGCGGCTTTTTAGCCTTCGTCGTTGTGCTTGCAATCCTAGAGCAAATGGGATTGCCGCGTGCAATGATCGGTTACATCTTCTTAGGCGCAACTGTTTTGCTCTACGCCGGTATCGGCGTGATGAGTCGAACCAATGAAGCCGCGGAATATTATGTAGCTGGTCGACGAGTGCCTGCGGTGTACAACGGTATGGCAACAGGATCCGACTGGATGTCGGCAGCATCGTTTATCGGTATGGCAGGTACTCTGTACCTCACCGGTTACGGCGGCTTAGCCTTCATTATGGGAGGGACTGGCGGCTACTGCTTAGTGGCACTATTCTTGGCACCATACCTGCGTAAGTTCGGTCAATTTACGATCCCTGACTTCTTGGGCGCTCGTTATGACGGTAACTTGCCTCGCTTCATTGGTATTTTGGCCGCGATTCTGGTCTCGTTCGTATACGTGGTTGCGCAGATTTACGGTGTTGGTTTGATTACCACCCGTCTGGCTGGCGTACCATTTGAACTTGGTATCTTTATGGGCCTTGCTGGTATTTTGGTTTGTTCGTTCTTGGGTGGTATGCGTGCGGTGACCTGGACACAGGTTGCACAGTACATCATCTTGATCATTGCTTACATGATTCCAGTGGTTTGGTTGTCTGTGAAGCAAACTAGCTTCCCAATTCCACAACTGATCTATGGTCAGCAGTTGGAAAAGGTAACCGCTAAAGAAGCTGAGCTCATCAAGGATCCTAAAGAGCTTGAAGTTCGTGCAATTTTCAAAGCACGCGCTGATGCACTTGCTGAGAAGTTAAAGGACGTGCCTGCCGCCTTAGCTGCTGACAAGGCTGCTGCAGAGAAGAAAGTGGCTGATCTGAAAGCAGCGAATGCGCCTGCTGAAGAAATTGCTGCTGCTGAAAAAGCTTTGGCTGCCGTTCCAAAAGATGCGGAAGCTGCTAAGAAAGCGTGGACAGCACAACGCACTAGCGCCAATAATCGTTCGAACCCGTTAGCGAATATGCCACGGCATGCACAGCAGTTTGCGGGTAATCCAGACGGTGACGAGAAAGCTCGCACTGCATTTGATACATCGCGTCGCAATTTCTTAGCATTGATCTTCTGCTTGATGTTAGGTACTGCGGCATTGCCACACATCCTGATGCGCTTTTACACCACACCATCGGTGAAAGCTGCGCGTGAGTCTGTGACCTGGTCGCTGTTCTTCATCTTCTTGCTCTACTTCACTGCACCTGCCCTGGCAGTCTTGGTGAAATACGAGGTCTTCACGGTCTTGGTGGGAACGCCGTTTGATAAGCTACCAGCGTGGATTGCGGCATGGACGAAGGTTGATCCATCGCTCCTGTCTGTTGCTGATATCAATAAAGACGGTATCTTCCAGCTTGCAGAAATGACAGTTGGCGGTGACATCATCGTGTTGGCAACCCCAGAAATTGCGGGCTTACCATACGTGATCTCCGGAATGGTGGCAGCGGGTGGTTTAGCTGCTGCGCTTTCAACTGCTGACGGCTTGTTGTTGACCATTGCAAACGCTTTGTCCCATGACTTGTACTACAAGATGATCGATCCAAATGCTCCTGCTTCACGGCGCGTAGCGATTTCGAAAGCCTTGTTGTTGCTCGTGGCCTTAGCCGCTGCTTATGTAGCTGCTCAAAAACCAGCAGATATTCTGTTCTTAGTGGGTGCGGCGTTCTCCTTTGCTGCAGCCTCATTCTTCCCAGCACTTACCTTGGGTATTTTCTGGAAGCGTGCGACTAAAGCAGGCGCCTGCCTTGGTATGGTGGCTGGTCTTGCAATTACCTTCTACTACATGGCAACAACACAACCATGGATGCGCGGAATTTTTGGCGTCACTTCCCCAGTTGAACTCTGGTGGGGTATTCAGCCAATCTCTGCTGGTCTCTTTGGTGTACCGGTTGGCTTTGCAGTGATTATCTTGGTGAGCTTGGTAACCCCAGCTCCACGTAAAGATATTCAGGAGTTGGTCGATCACGTGCGTTACCCAACGTTGCGTGGTGATACCATGAACACCACAGCAAACTAAGCAAGATTGTTGGTTCTCGAAACCCGCTCTTCGGAGCGGGTTTTTTTATTCTTCCTCGTGAAAAATGGGGTTTGTGCAAGGGTCACAAAACTCCTCTATGCTAAGTGGCATGAATTGGACTCCTATCCTAAACCTCTGCCTTGTGCTCACCCTTTTAGGGCCAAGCTGGGTATTTGCGAGTGCCTCCGGTACCAAATCCCCGGTCTATCGCTACATTGAGACTGCCAGCCTGCAAGGTCAGGGGCGACTGACATTTTGGGGTTTTGACGTCTACGATGCTCGCTATTACGTGGCTGATCCCAAAGGCCAAAATGGCTTTGCCTTGGAAATTCATTACATTCGATCCTTTAAAGGTGCTGATTTAGCCAAGCGCACGATCGATGAGATGACGCGTTTGGGGGTGTCAGAGAAGCAGCGCACGATCTGGTTGCAAAGCCTTGAAAAGCTATTTCCCGATATTGCCTCGGGTGACACCTTAGTTGGTATCCATCTTCCCGATCGCGGAACCTTGTTCTTACACAATGGCAAACCCATTGGCGATATTCCTGGCGACGCATTTGCTAAAGCCTTTTTTGGAATCTGGCTTGATGAGCGCACCAGCGTACCGAAGTTACGTTCCGCGTTGATTGCGACTCGCTGCCCTCCCGCTTTAATTGCTGCAAACTGTCCTAACCCTTAATTCTTCACTTGGTGCTCACTATGTTCACTAGACTCAAGCGTCTAATAGCCATTTCTTTGATTTCTGTTCTATCCCTTGGTTTGGTTTCTTGTTCAAGCCCAAGCGTGCAAATGTATAGCAAAGAGGTCCCCAAATTGGATTTGGCCACTTACTTTAACGGTGAGATTGATGCCTACGGAATCTTTACCAATCGCAGTGGCGAGGTTGTTAAACGCTTTAAGGTGATTATTAAAGCTAAATGGGAAGTTAAGGATGGCAAAAAGGTTGGCATTCTAGATGAAGATTTTGTGTACTCCGATGGCACTAAGCAAAAACGCATTTGGACACTCACCGAGGTGGCCCCTGGCCGTTATAGTGGAACAGCCAGTGATGTGATTGGCGAAGCGGTAGGCGAGTTAGCGGGTAATGCGCTCAATTGGCGCTACACCTTGGCTTTGCCAGTGGACGGTAAAACCTATCACGTGCAATTTAATGATTGGATGTATCTGATGGACGATAAGGTGATGCTCAATAAGGCCGAAATGAGTAAGTTTGGTATTTATTTGGGTGAAGTTACCTTGGCTTTCTATAAGCGCTAGATTGAAGATTGTGAATTTAGCAATTACTCGGGGTACTTGGCGCAAGATCTGGAACTTTGTTTTGTTCCAGCTTGGTTGGTTTGCTTGCATCTTGGGTGCTGCTCACCATCAATTGGGTTTAGCACTTGCAATCGCACTCCTTTGCATCGGGGTTTATCTTTGGTTACATCGCAATGCCCGCAGTGAACATGAACTGCTTCTCAAAGTATTCATTTATGGCTTGATCGCTGACACGATTTTGGTCCAACTGGGTTGGATTCGGTTTGAATCGGATTTTCCATTTGCGGCAATTTCACCGGTTTGGATGTGGGCGCTATGGTTGGTCTTTGCTACCACCCTGAAAGAGTCGATGGCTTGGCTGCAAGGGAAAAATGGCTTGGCAGCGGTATTGGGCGCGATTGCCGGGCCCCTGTGCTACGAAGCGGGAGTGCGCCTTGGGGCAGCGTCTTGGCCAAACTCAGAGACACAGGTTTTTGCTCTCATCTACTTGGCTGTTATTTGGGCAATGGCGATGCCGGTATTTCTACACTTTGCTAAAGAAAAGTAATATTTATATATAAATCATATACTTATAAGTAAACAAGTACTTACTTAACCAAATATCAAGCCAATCGCACCAATAAATCAGAAATACCCACTTGCAAACAATACTGTTTTTATATACAGTAAGCGTACAGTATGAATTTCAGCAATTAAGCAAGCAAAACCGAACCGATATCTAGAAAAGGATGGCCATGGACGACAAGAAAAAATCAGCCTCATCAGAGTTTGCAGGGATGAGTGGCGAGAAGCAAAAAGCACTAACGGCTGCCTTGGCTCAAATTGAAAAACAGTTTGGTAAGGGTTCGATCATGCGTCTTGGTGACGCAGAAATTAATCAAGATATTCAGGTGGTATCAAGTGGCTCCTTAGGGCTCGATATTGCTCTTGGCGTCGGTGGTTTGGCGCGTGGGCGCGTCATTGAAATCTATGGCCCAGAGTCCTCCGGTAAAACCACATTAACCCTGCATGCTGTTGCTGAGATGCAAAAGCTCGGTGGCACCTGCGCATTTATCGATGCCGAACATGCGCTCGATGTGCAGTACGCTGCTAAGTTGGGCGTGGACGTCAACAATCTATTAATCTCTCAACCCGATACCGGTGAGCAGGCATTGGAAATTGCCGATGCGCTGGTGCGTTCAGGTTCAATTGATTTAATCGTGATCGACTCGGTCGCAGCCTTAGTTCCAAAGGCTGAGATTGAAGGCGATATGGGGGACTCATTACCGGGCCTGCAGGCACGACTGATGAGCCAAGCCTTGCGTAAATTAACAGGCACGATCAAGCGTACCAATTCCATGGTGATATTCATTAACCAAATTCGGATGAAGATTGGTGTGATGTTTGGCTCGCCAGAAACCACGACTGGTGGAAATGCCCTTAAGTTCTATGCCTCCATGCGTCTTGATATTCGTCGGATTGGTAGCATTAAAAAGGGTGATGATGTGATCGGCAACGAAACCCGTGTGAAGGTTGTCAAGAACAAGGTTTCCCCACCATTCCGTGAAGCAATCTTTGACATCATGTACGGCTCAGGCATTTCTCGCGAAGGTGAAATTATCGATATGGGCGTTGAGGCTGAGATCGTTGAAAAGTCGGGCGCTTGGTATAGCTATAACGGCGATCGTATCGGTCAGGGTAAAGATAATGTGCGCGAGTTCTTAAAAGAGAATCCTGAGATTGCGAAGGAGATCGAAGCGAAGATTCGGCAAAAGCTCGGTGTTAAGAGTGGCGGCACCCTGATTAGTGAGACCCTAGACGATGAGGAGATCGAATCCGCGAGCGCTTAATGCCAGGATCAGATCACGCTTCTAAACAAAGCCCGAGTCTCAAAGCTCGGGCTTTGCGCCTTTTATCGCGACGCGAATATAGCCGTCATGAGCTGGCGCAAAAGTTACTACGCTTATCCAGTCAGGCAGATGACAGTCCTCCTGCCGACCTTGAAGAGCAAATTACCCAAGTTTTGAATGACTTTGAGGCCCGGGGTTGGTTATCTGATGAGCGGTATGCTCAGGCCCTCGTGCGACGGCGCAGTCAGCGCTTCGGTTTGCGCCGTGTGGCTGATGAGTTGCAGCGGGCCGGAATTGAGCCCAGCATGATTTCAGAGCTAAGTCATGAGCTAAGTTCCTCCGAATTTGAGCGTGCCCAGGCCTTGTGGGCCCGTAAATTTGGTGAAATTTCCTCAGATCCAAAGGAGCGTGCTAAGCAGTACCGCTTCTTGGTTTCAAAAGGCTTTCATCCAGAGCTTGTCAGTCGACTAATTAGTGGTCGAACCCCCTCGAAATAGCCAATTTGGTGCAGTGAAAATGTTAGACTTATGGGTCTTTTGAGGGCGTATTAAGCCTTTTTTGCCTTGATTTGGGTCAATGACCCAAGGGCCCCATCAAGGAAAATAGCTTTTCACGCTGGCGTTGAAATTTAATCATTCCAGGAGCTGTTATGAAAATTCATGAGTACCAAGGCAAAGAGATTCTGCGCCAATTTAATGTACCGGTACCCAATGGTATTCCAGCGTTTAGCATAGATGAGGCAATTGAAGCCGCGAAGAAGTTAGGCGGTCCAGTTTGGGTTGTGAAAGCGCAAATTCATGCGGGCGGTCGCGGTAAAGGCGGCGGTGTGAAAGTGGCCAAGAGCATGGATGAAGTGAAGCAATACGCCAGCGCAATCTTGGGTATGCAATTAAAAACCCATCAGACCGGTCCCGAGGGACAAAAAGTACGCCGTTTATTAGTTGAGGACGGCGCTGATATTAAGAAAGAGTACTACCTCGGAATTTTGACCGACCGCGCCACCCAGAAAGTGGTCGTGATGGCCTCGAGCGAGGGCGGTATGGATATCGAAGAGGTTGCAGAAAAGACTCCTGAGAAAATTATTAAAGTATTTGTTGATCCATTAGTTGGATTAACCGATGCGCAGTGCGATCAACTCAGCAAAGGTATCGGTGTTCCTGAGGGCTCACAAGCCCAAGCTCGTGAGGTATTGAAAAATCTCTACAAAACCTATTGGGATACCGACGCATCTTTGGTGGAAATTAATCCACTCATTCTTGAGGGCAATGGAAATATCAAGGCTCTCGATGCGAAATTTAACTTTGATTCAAATGCACTGTATCGCCATCCTGAGATCGTGGCCTATCGTGATGTGGATGAAGAGGATCCTGCTGAAATTGAAGCATCTAAATTTGATCTTGCCTACATTTCCCTTGATGGCAATATTGGTTGTTTGGTTAATGGCGCAGGCTTGGCGATGGCGACGATGGACACCATCAAATTATTTGGTGGCCAGCCAGCGAACTTTTTAGATGTAGGCGGTGGCGCAACGGCAGAGAAAGTAACTGAAGCGTTCAAGATCATGCTCAAAAACAAGAGTGTGAAAGCTATTTTGGTCAATATTTTTGGCGGCATCATGCGTTGCGATGTGATTGCCGATGGCGTAGTGACTGCGTGTAAAGCAGTCAATTTATCTGTTCCTTTGGTGGTTCGGATGAAGGGGACCAACGAAGAGTTAGGCAAAAAGATTTTGGCTGACTCGGGATTACCCATCATCAGTGCTGATTCCATGGCTGAGGCGGCAACAAAAGTTGTGGCGGCTGTGCAAGGCAAGTAAGCGACCATCTAATTTGAGGAAATCACTATGTCAATCTTGATTAATAAAAATACACGCGTTATTACCCAAGGGATTACCGGCAAGACCGGCCAGTTTCATACGGAGAAGTGCCAAGAATACGCAAACGGTAAAAACTGCTTTGTGGCTGGCGTCAATCCTAAAAAAGCTGGCGAATCGATTTTTGGGATTCCGATCTTTGGAACTGTTAAAGATGCTGCCAAAGAAACCGGTGCTACGGTTTCGGTGATCTATGTTCCACCTCCAGGTGCTGCCGCAGCGATTTGGGAAGCGGTTGAGGCCGATCTAGATTTAGTCATTTGTATCACCGAAGGCATTCCAGTGCGCGACATGCTCGAAGTTCGCAACAAGATGCTGCAAAAAGAAGCCAAGGGCGGTAAGAAGACCTTATTGTTAGGCCCCAATTGCCCTGGTTTGATTACTCCTGAGGAAATCAAGATCGGCATCATGCCTGGTCATATTCATCGCAAAGGTCGCATTGGAGTTGTGAGTCGCTCTGGCACCCTAACGTATGAAGCTGTGGGACAGTTATCTGCAATTGGGCTTGGCCAGTCAACTGCAGTTGGCATTGGTGGAGATCCCATCAATGGCTTAAAGCATATTGATGTGATGAAAATGTTTAATGAAGACCCTGAGACAGACGCGGTCATTATGATCGGCGAAATTGGTGGTCCGGATGAGGTTGAGGCAGCACGTTGGTGCAAGACCAATATGAAAAAACCTGTTGTGGGATTCATTGCGGGTGTGACCGCGCCCCCAGGCAAGCGCATGGGTCATGCGGGCGCGTTGATTTCCGGTGGTGCTGATACCGCGGATGCCAAATTAGCGGTGATGGAAGAGTGTGGCTTTAAGGTCACCAAAAACCCTTCTGAGATGGCGACTTTACTAAAAGCAATGATTTAGTTTGTGAATTCAGTTGTAATGGCAGGCGATGTTGAAACGAAGTGTTTGGGTAAGTAGTTATAACTATTAGAGGAAGACATGGAATTTTTAGCAATGATTGACTGGTCGGTCGTGATTCAAATCATCATCATCGATCTTTTGTTGGGTGGTGATAATGCTGTTGTGATTGCATTGGCTTGTCGTAATTTGCATCCAAATCAGCGTAAGAAGGGCATCATTTACGGTACCGCTGGTGCGATTATTCTGCGCGTCATCTTGGTCGCGTTTGCAGTGACCTTACTACAAATCCCGTTCTTAAAACTCGTTGGTGGCGCATTACTCTTGTGGATTGGTTACAAGTTGATGGTTCAGCACGATGAGGAAGAGCACAACTTAGATGCTCCAGATAAGTTGTTTGCTGCAATTAAGACCATCATCGTTGCCGATATCGTGATGAGCTTGGATAACGTATTGGCGATTGCTGGCGCCGCAGGACAAGTTGATGATGCATCCCATCAAATTGGTTATGTCGTGTTCGGCTTGATCGTTTCTGTGCCGATCATCATCGCTGGTAGTAAGGTAGTTTTGTTCTTGATTGATCGCTTCCCATTGATTGTGACAGCGGGTGCCGGTCTTCTAGGCTGGATTGCTGGCGGCATGATGGTGACCGATCCTGCCATCGTCAAGCAGTTTGGCGAGGGTATGGCCGGATACTCCACCATTGCTGGTATCACGGGCGCAGTTGCTGTGATGGCTTTTGGTGAGTTAATGAAGCGTCGTGCTAAAAGTAAATCCAAAGCTGCGTAAGCACTGATATTAAAATCAAGGATTACTGACAACCAATAAACCCCTCTGCGATGGATTTCTGTCCGAAGATAGAGGTCCATCAAGGAGGGGATTTTTTATGCATACACATCAAGAAGTCAAAGACGATCAACGGGGATTTACATTAATTGAGGTGATGGTCGTGGTGGCCATTATCGGCATCTTAGTTGCCGTTGCTGTGCCGCAGTATCAGGATTACATTGCTCGTGGCCGAGTGGTAGAAGGACTAAATCTAGCTTCGAGTGCCAAATTGGCTGTGACCGAGGCATACGCCAGCAAAGGACCAAGCCCCATGGATCGGGTTACCCAAGAGTCTTTTTCATTTACCCCAACGCGGAGTGTGAAAGAAATTGAGATCTTGCCAAGCGGGGCAATCGCCATTGATTACCAAACATCGGTAGCGCCTGATGGCAAAAACAGTTTGATTTTGATTCCAACCAATGAGCCAGATGTTGCTTCACCCCGCGCAATTGATCTGTCACAAAGTAATTTAGTTACTTGGTCGGGTGGCTGGTCCTGCCGATCGGAACAAACTAACTTACCCGCTAAGCTCTTGCCGGCTGAGTGCCGCGTGGGTAAGTAATCGTCTAGTTGGGGCGAGCGCTTAGCTCGCCTTCCAATCCCCTGATTTGCCACCACTCTTTTCAAGTAATTTGATATCGCTCATGACCATGCCACGGTCGACGGCTTTGCACATGTCATAGATCGTGAGTAGGGCAATTTGGGTGGCGGTCAGCGCTTCCATTTCAACACCAGTGGGCCCTGTGGTCTCGGCTCTGGCTTGACAATAAATCGCGTGGCTGGATTGATCGGATCGGAACTCAATGCTTACATGGGTGAGTGCAATTGGATGGCAGAGAGGGATGAGATCAGCTGTTTTCTTGGCCGCCTGTATTCCGGCAATTCGGGCGATACCTAGGACATCCCCCTTTTTATGACCACCCGACTCAATCAGTTCATAGGTGTTAGGATTCATTTGAATACAGCCAGTCGCAATGGCTACCCGGTGGGTAGACGCTTTATCGCTAACGTCGACCATATGCGCTTGGCCACTGGAATCAAAATGCGTCAGTTTGTTCATACAAGAGGTTTTACCATATAGGCATGGGGAAGCAAGTAAAACGAATCGTTGCTTTGTGCTTAAGCGGGGTCTTAAGTGTCTCCTCCTTCGCACAGCAGCCGGGGGTATCGGTCACCCAAGACAACGCAGCCAAAGAGAACCTTGGGCGGGTGATTCAGTCACCGGAAGCACGCTCAGCCAATTTACCCTCCCGCAATACCCTGCAATCCCAACCCATCTTGGTCTTGCCGGATATGGGCGATCCTGGTGGGGACGCTCTAAGCCCTTTAGATGAGCGCAAGATTGGTGAGCAGATCATGCGTGAGATTCGTAGGGATCGGGATTTTTCAAACGATTGGCCCATCTACGATTACCTTAATTCGATGGAGCGGCGGCTGATGCAAGCGGCACGACGCTTGCAACTCGGTGGAGCGAATGCCCAAGGCAGCGCGGCGTATGACTACGAGGTATTTGCGGTGAAAGACCCATCGATTAATGCGTTTGCATTACCCGGTGGATTTATTGGTTTTCATACGGGGCTCTTAATTGCTGCGGAGACCGATTCAGAGGTTGCTTCGGTGATGGGTCATGAGATTGGTCATGTATTGCAACGTCACTTAGCGCGCTCTTTAGAGCGCCAGGGCACGAACTCCATCATTGCCTTAGCTGGCATTGTGCTTGGAGCATTGGCAGCGGCTAGTAATCCCGGTGCTGCTGCTGGCCTGATCACCGGCGGTCAGGCGCTTGCGATTCAGAATCAACTCTCGTACTCGCGGGATGCAGAACGCGAAGCCGATCGCATTGGTTTTCAGATCTTGCAAGCGAGTGGTTACGATGTGAATGGCGCACCCGCATTCTTTCAGCGATTGCAAAAGGCTTATGGAATCATGGATAGTGGTGTGCCAGGGTATTTGCGCACCCATCCCTTAACCACCGACCGAATTGCCGATATGCAAGACCGGGCGAGGACCGTTGCACAAAATCGGGTACCCAGTGCGCTCGAGTTTTATCTCATTAAAGCTAGAGCTCGCGTCGAGCAGAGTGGAAGTACCAGTGGCTTATTTGATTTGCGTAATTTATTTGAGAGTTTGAGTAAACAAGCTGCCCCCGAAAAGCAAATGGAAGGCTTCTATGGCTTAGCTTTGGTTGCTCAACGCCAGGGGCGCTTTGATCAAGCTGAAGGTTTTTTACAAAAGGCTAGGGCCGTGGCACAAAATGTCTTGGCACCCGGTTCACCTGTGCAGCGTCAGAGTTTATCGTTTGATTACACGGCATCTGAGTTAGCGCTTGCCCGAGGTAGACCTGAAGAGGCTTTGCAGTATGCCCAAAATGCGGCCAAGGCAGATCCATTCTCATTTTCTGCAGCGGTGGCGACGGTCAATGCGGAACTGCGTTTGGGTCGGGCTAATGAGGCGATTGCTCTGTTGCGAGCCAAGACTAAAGCACAGCCGAATGAGACGATCTGGTGGGATTTATTGGCGCGTGCGTATGACCAAGACAAAAAGATTGGTTTGCGGCATTACGCACTTGCGGAGAAGTTTGCCACCGAAGGGGCTTGGCCATCAGCGATTGAGCAGCTCAAAATTGCACGCTCGGCCGCCGGTAATGACTTTTATCTGGGATCAGTGATTGATGCGCGATTGCGCGTGTTTCAGAATCAATACCGCGAAGAGCAGAAAGAGCAAAAAAAGAGTTAGTGCAGCTCGTGCTGATCGCTCGGAAACTCAAAGTCATCATCGTGCGAACGACTGGCATGTAAATGGGCAATGCGCCAGCCTTTGCCGTCTTGCATGAGGACCAAGGTGATATTAATCATGAAGTCGGCTTCGATTTGCTTATTCTTAAAATAGACAGCTTCCATTGAATCAAACACTGCAGCACTCACGGTGATGTGCTCGATGCAAGCGATTGGTTCTAAATAGAGAGGCCTTGCGAGCATCCGCTCGAGCCCCGCACGAATCTCCGCATGACCGCTTAAGCGATTACCTTCTGGTAGAACACAAGTAATTGAGTCGTCATCGAGCCACAAGGCAAGGGCTCCTTCGACATCCCCTTGCCGCAGGGTCTCACGCCAGGCGTCAATCACCTCATCGGGGTTCTGAAAGAGTCGTGCAAAGCGCGGCATAAGCTATTTATTGGGCCTTTAATGGTGTAAGCATACTGTAGACGCGTTGCGAATCGATCTGATTGAGGCAATTGAGATGCCCAAGTGGGCAGGTGCGTTGATAGCAGGGGCTGCAGTCTAATCCGAGCCAGATAATTTGGGCTTTTTGGGATAAGGGCGGCGTATGCTTGGGATTGCTCGAACCAAAAATAGCAATTTGTGGAATCGAGAGAGCTGCACCAATATGCATAAGACCCGAGTCGTTGCTGATGAGGGATGTGCATTGTGCGATGAGTGCCATCGATTGGTCTAAGCGAATCGCACCGCACCAGTTGTGGATGCGATCAGATCGATTGGCAGATTGCACAATTTCTTGGCCGAGCACATGATCGGCTTGGCTGCCTAGAATAATAATTTTTGAGTCGGGGTTGCCCTCCAAAATCTGGTTTGCCAATTGCGCAAAGTGACTTGTTGGCCAGCGCTTTGCAGAGCCGTATTCGGCGCCAGGAGCAAATACATAAAGAGGCTTACCGCCGATCTGATCGATCTTGTTAGCTGCCCATTGGGCAAGAGTTGGATCAATACTTAATTTTGGGAATGGCAGATTTTGAAGATTGCTTGCTTGATCTAGCGCGCCACCCAATAATTTTGCATAGTGCTCCATCATGGGCGTACGCGCATGGCGTGATGGATTGGGCAGCGAAACATTGATCAAGCCAAAGCGAAACTCACCTTGGTAGCCAATCCGTTTTGGGATGCCTGCAAGCCATGGAATAAGTGCTGACTTCATGCTGTTTGGCAAAACAAATGCTATGTCATAACCTTGATTCTTTAGTTCGCGCGCGGTCGATCGTCGTAAGCTCCACTGCAGGGCGCCGTGCTGAAAATCACGCTCAATGATTGTTTTAACTGCAGGACAGGCGCGATAGATAGGGCCTACCCATGGGGTGCACAGGACATCGATGCTGCAATTGGGAAACTTGGTATGAATGAGGGTGATGAGCGGCAAGGACATAACCGCATCCCCAATCCAATGTGGGGCGATAACGAGGATGCGTGGCATAGCGTAGCCCCGTTTCGGGCCAATATCAGTGGCCGTGGGGTTCGGTGCCAGTAATCAAGTGGTATTCAGTGCCGCAATAGGGGCATTTCACCTGACCGGTAGCCAAAATATCCAGAAAAACACGTGGGTGATAGTTCCAGGCGGGAGTATCTTTGGTTGGACAATGCAGCGGCAAGTCATTGCCGTGAACCATGACCGCATTCAGTTCGTTTAAATCACTCATAGCAATCTAAATTTGACAGTGGTTAACCAAGCACGATAACGATCGTTACGACCATATACCGTATCGAAAAAGACATCCTGAATTTGTTTGGTAATCGGACCACGTTTGCCATCGCCAATGGTTCGATCATCCAGCTCACGAATTGGGGTTACCTCAGCTGCGGTGCCGGTAAAGAAGGCTTCATCGGCCGAGTACACCTCATCACGGGTGATGCGTTTTTCTCGAACCTCAAATCCTAGGTCTTTGGCAATGCGGATGATCGAGTCTCGGGTAATGCCATCAAGACAGGACGCGAGATCAGGGGTGAAGACGATGCCATTGCGTACCATGAACATGTTCTCGCCTGAACCCTCAGAGACATAGCCTTCGGTATCCAATAGGAGGGCCTCATCGTAGCCATTAGCGGCCACTTCTTGATGTGCCAAGATGGAATTAATGTAGTAACCAGAGGCTTTTGCGCGAACTAAGGAAGAGTTCACGAAGTGACGGGTAAAGGATGAGGTTTTGACCCGAATCCCTTTGTTAATGCCATCTTCGCCAAGGTAGGCACCCCATTGCCAGGCTGCAATAGCCGTATGCACTTTATTGCCCGTTGGCGAAATACCCAATTTTTCTGAGCCAATAAAAATAATGGGGCGGATATAGCACGAGGCCAGTTTGTTATCGCGCACGACTTGAAGAATGGCTTGGGCGATTTGCTCTTCGGTGTACTCGATTTTCATCTGAAAAATCTTTAGGCCATTAAAGAGGCGCTTGACATGTTCGGCCAAGCGAAACACCGCCGTGCCATTTTCGGTCTTGTAGGCACGAATGCCCTCAAAGATACCCATCCCGTAGTGAAGGCTATGCGTTAGCACATGAATATTGGCATCCCGCCAGGGGACCATCTTGCCATCGAACCAAATAACTCCATCGCGGTCAGACATCGACATCATTAGCACCTTTATGTTGTGGCGGGCTTGCAGATTGTTTATGCAATTTAGCCCTAGAAGCTTATTGTAGAGCAGAGGAATCGCTTGGTCTGCCGCCTAATTGGCCGGGCTTTCTATAATCAGCCCATCTATGGATTTCGCTCGCCTGACTGCTAAATTACCTTACTCGGGCTGGAACCAGCAACAGCAATCCGCTTGGCGTGATGGGCTGAAAACCATGTCACGCTCGGCTCTTGCTATCTTTAGCTGGGGCGCGGTGACCGGGTTAGCGATGGGTAAATCGGCCCTGACAACCGAGCAGGCGCTGGGGATGACTTTATTCGTCTTTGCGGGCTCCGCTCAGCTTGCCGCACTTCCGCTGATTGGGGCAGGATTTTCAGTCTTTACGATTCTGATCACCGCATTCATCGTGAACTTGCGTTTTGTGATTTTTAGCATTGGCGTGCAAGCTCACTTTTCTCATTTACCCGCTTGGCGCAGAGCCATCTTGGGGTATTTCACAGCGGATTTTGGGTACTTGATGTACACCAGCCGTTTTCCCGAGGTGCAAGCGGTGTCCGAGCGGAAGAACGATTCGTATTACCGCACTTACTTCATGTATGGGCTTGCCACTGGCAATTGGGGCATTTGGCAGGTTGGTTCGATTCTAGGCATCCTAGGGGCAAGTCAAATTCCGGATGATTGGGGGATGGAGTTTGCCGGGACCTTGGCCTTAATTGCGGTGATTGTCCCGATGCTGGATCATCGAGCAGCCCGTTGGGCAGCAATTGTTGCCGCGATTGTTGCTATCTTGACCTATAGCTTGCCGCTCAAGCTGAATTTGACGGTTGCCATTTTGGCAGCCATCATAGTTGGAATCTTGGCCGACCGCTCACCCAAGGCAATGCGATGAGGCCAGACTCCTTAGGCTCTTTTGAGATTGCCTTACTGATTGGGGGGATGGCCCTCGTGACCCTTTTAACCCGGGCTTTCTTTGTGTTCTTGGGCGCACGGGTTCAGGTGCCCGAGTTGGTTCTGCGAGCGATTCGCTATGCACCCTTAGCGGCGATTGTGGGCATCGTGGCACCTGAGCTGATTTTGCCCCCTGGAGCAGCTGAAATTAGTCAAATGGACTGGAAATCCCCCAATCTTTGGGGTGGATTAGCAGGTTTTTTGGCCTACTTCTGGACTCGTCAGATGCTGCCAACCCTTATTTTAGGTATGACGGTGTTTAGTTTGGTGCGTTACTGGCTCTAAAATGGAACTCCCACTTCAAATACTCTAATTTCTCCAAAATTAATCGTCTATGTCCACCACTTTGCTTCATGTAAAGCGCCTTAGCGATCTCGCAGCATCTGGTCAGCTCAGAGGTAAACGGGTATTTATCCGTGCTGATTTGAACGTCCCTCAAGATGAGGCTGGCAACATTACCGAAGATACGCGGATTCGGGCATCGATCCCGGCGATTCAGATGTGTTTGGATGGCGGAGCAGCGGTGATGGTGACCTCTCATTTGGGTCGGCCTAGCGAAGGAGTGTTTAAGGCGGAAGATAGTTTGGCACCAATTGCCCATCGCATTGCGGAGATCTTAAATCGTAAGGTTCCATTAATTAGCAATTGGGTTGACGGTGGTTTTGAACTGAACCCAGGCGATCTGGTTCTTTTGGAAAACTGTCGGGTCAATGTGGGTGAGAAAAAGAATACGGATGAATTAGCCAAAAAAATGGCTGCCTTATGCGATGTCTACGTCAATGATGCATTTGGCACGGCGCATCGCGCTGAAGCCACAACGCATGGTATTGCCCGGTTTGCTAAGGTCGCGTGTGCTGGCCCTCTAATGGCTGCTGAGCTCGATGCTTTGAGTCGAGCATTAGCAGAACCCAGAAGGCCGCTGGTTGCCATTGTGGCGGGTTCTAAGGTATCAACTAAATTGACCATTCTGAAGTCGCTCGCCGAGAAAGTTGATGAATTAATTGTTGGTGGCGGGATTGCCAACACCTTTTTATTGGCTAAAGGTATCAATATTGGTAAGTCGCTGGCTGAGCCAGATTTGGTGAATGAAGCTAAAGAAATTATTGCGCTCATGGAAAAGCGTGGGGCACGCGTGCCAATTCCTGAGGACGTGGTGGTTGCCAATGAGTTATCGCCTTTAGCCAGAGCCAATCGGGTGCCTGTCGACGAAGTGGCGCCAGACGACATGATTTTGGATGTTGGTCCCAAAACAGCCGCACAACTATCGATGATGTTGGCGCATGCCGGCACGATTGTTTGGAATGGCCCTTTAGGCGTATTTGAAATCGATCAGTTTGGAGGCGGCACCAAAATGATTGCAGCAGCCATTGCCCACTCACCAGCATTCTCGATTGCTGGTGGTGGGGATACCTTGGCCGCCATTGCAAAGTACGGCATCGAGAATCAAGTGGACTACATTTCAACCGGAGGCGGGGCGTTCTTGGAGTTTCTTGAGGGCAAAACCCTACCTGCATTTGCCGTGCTTGCAGAGCGCGCGAAGGAGTAATCATGCAACGAGCTACCAAAATTATTGCCACGCTGGGGCCTGCGTCCGAGAAGCCCGAGGTCTTGCGTGACATGATTCGTGCGGGACTCAATGTGGTTCGTCTTAATTTTTCACATGGAACCGTTGCTGATCATCAGGCACGTTATGACCTGGTGCGTCAGATATCGAAAGAGCTTGATCGTGAAGTGGGCATCATGGCTGATTTGCAGGGCCCGAAGATTCGGGTGGGTAAGTTTGCCAATGGAAAAGTCATTCTTCAAGAGGGTGCTCGCTTCATTTTGGACGTCAACTGTGAGCTTGGTAATGAAGAGCGGGTGGGACTGGATTACAAAAATTTACCCAACGATGTAGAGGCGGGTGATCGACTTTTACTCAATGACGGTTTGATTGTCTTAGTAGTCGACCAAGTCAAGGGTGGAGAAATTTACACCCGGGTAGAGAGCGGCGGCCCTTTATCGAATAACAAAGGCATTAATCGTGCTGGCGGCGGCTTAACAGCACCCGCTCTCACCGAGAAAGATATTGCTGATTTAGATGCTGCGATTTCCATGGGGATTGATTTCTTAGCGATTAGCTTTCCCAAGGATGGGGCCGATATGGCTTATGCCCGCAAGTTAGCCGATGCTGCCAGTGCGAAGCATGGCAAGGGCAAAGCCCGCCTGATTGCAAAAGTCGAACGTGCCGAGGCGATCGTTACCGAAGCCCTGCAAAGCATTATTGATGAGAGCGACGGCATCATGGTGGCGCGTGGTGATTTGGCAATTGAAGTTGGTAATCCGGCAGTACCTGCATTGCAAAAGCGCATGATTCGAATGGCCTTGGATGCCAATAAATTTACGATCACTGCGACCCAAATGATGGAGTCGATGATTAGTGCCCCAGTACCCACTCGCGCTGAGGTGAGCGATGTAGCGAATGCGGTATTGGATGGCACCGATGCGGTGATGCTCTCAGCAGAATCAGCCACCGGCCAGTTCCCAGTGAAGACCATTGAGCAGATGGCTGCTATTTGCATCGAAGCAGAAAAATCCGAAGTGGTTCACTTGGACACAGACTTCTTGGACCAGCGCTTTGAACGGATTGATCAAGCGATCGCACTTGGTGCACTCTTTACAGCTCATCATCTCAACGCCACAGCAATTGCGGCTTTGACTGACTCTGGCTCAACGCCGATTTGGATGAGTCGACATAACATTCGAGTGCCCATATTCGCACTGACTAGTCGCGTGGAAACCCAGCGCGCCTTAAGCACGTATCGCAATGTCAGGCCTTTTAGTATTGGCAAAGGAGCTGATCGTGAAGTCGCTTTGCTGCAGGTTGAAGAGCGTTTAAAGAAGTTAGGGGTTGTGAAATCAGGTGACACGATTGTTTTAACGATCGGTGAGCCAATGGATCAGCCTGGCGGCACCAATACCTTGAAAATTATTAAAGTTCGTTAATCATGAATGCATTACACACCACTTCAATTTCCTCGCTGCCATTAGTCTCGCGAGGTAAGGTGCGCGATGTTTATGCGATCGATCAGGATCATTTATTAATGATTACGAGTGATCGTATCTCCGCCTTCGATGTGGTGATGCAGGAAGCCATTCCTGAGAAAGGTGTTGTACTCAATCAAATGAGTAATTTTTGGTTTTCTCATTTGGCCCATGTCATCCCCAATCACTTGACCGGTGTTGATCCTGCGACCGTAGTTGACCCATCTGAGATTGATCAAGTGCGTGGTCGGGCTGTAGTTGCCAAGCGCTTGACGCCAATCTTAGTTGAGGCGGTTGTCAGGGGGTATTTAGCGGGTAGTGGCTGGAAAGACTATCAAGAGACCGGTTCTGTTTGTGAAATTGCCTTGCCCAAGGGAATGCAAAATGCGCAAGTACTACCAGAGCCTATTTTTACTCCTGCTGCCAAAGCAGAGATGGGGCATCACGATGAAAATATTTCTTATGCCGAGGTTGAACGTCGCATTGGAAGTGAGTTAGCCAAAAAGATTAAGGACACCAGTATTCGTTTGTATACCGAAGCGGCAGACTACGCGCGTCGGCGCGGAATCATCATTGCCGATACAAAATTTGAGTTTGGTTTGGATGCTAAAGGACAGCTAGTTTTAATGGATGAGATCCTAACGGCTGACTCTTCACGGTTTTGGCCTGCTGACACCTATCGAGTCGGATCCAATCCACCCTCGTTTGATAAGCAATTTTTACGTGATTGGCTCGAGTCCGTCAGGATTGAAGGCCAACCTTGGAATAAGGCGGCACCCGCTCCTCATTTGCCCGATGAGATTATTCAGAAAACTGCCGAAAAATACCGTGAAGCCTGGCAGCGCCTAACCCAGTAATGGGTGCCTAGACCCCCATAAAGACTGCGATAATACAACTTTGAGATTCTTGGAGTTTTCATGACGAGTCCGGTCATCGTAGGCGTAGTAATGGGATCCAATTCCGATTGGGATACGATGCAGCATGCAGTTCAGATGCTTGAGCATTTTGGGATTGCCTATGAAAAACAAGTGCTGTCTGCCCATCGCATGCCCGACGAAATGTTCGCCTACGCTGAATCTGCGCAGGCGCGGGGCTTGAGAGCCATCATTGCTGGAGCAGGCGGCGCAGCTCATTTGCCCGGAATGCTGGCATCCAAAACGATTGTGCCGGTGTGGGGCGTGCCTGTTCCCAGCAAGTATTTGCGAGGAGAGGATTCTTTGTATTCAATCGCGCAGATGCCTAAAGGCATTCCAGTAGCAACCTTTGCGATTGGCGAGGCAGGTGCAGCAAATGCAGCTTTGCATATCGTCGGCATGTTGGCGCATTCAGATCCGGAGCTGGCTAAAAAATTGCACGCGTTTCGTGCGGAGCAAACCCAAGCTGCCCGCGCAATGAAGTTGCCTTAAGTTGCCCAATCCAAACGCATAATGAGTTCATCGCAAGGTACTAATTTGAAGGATCAATCCGCAATTCTTCCACCGGCATGGCTTGGTATTTTGGGTGGCGGTCAATTGGGGCGGATGTTTGTGCACGAGGCGCAATCGCTAGGCTATAAGGTTTGTGTTTTGGATCCAGACCCTTTGAGTCCGGGAGGCGCTGTTGCGGAGAAGCATCTTTGCGCCAATTACGATGATGCAACCGCATTGCATGAAATGGCAGCACTTTGTGCGACCATTAGTACTGAGTTTGAGAACGTTCCCGCCAAGACCCTGGATTATTTTGAAGCACAAGGGATCTTTGTGGCACCGCGCGGTGCTTGTGTTTCCATCGCACAAGACCGAATTGTGGAAAAGCAGTTTTTGGAACAATGCCAAGGCCTCTCCGGGATTGGTCCAGCTCCTTATGCAGTGATTCGTTCAGAAGGTGATCTTGCCCAGCTACCCGATCATTTATTTCCAGGGATCTTAAAGACCGCGCGCTTGGGTTATGACGGCAAGGGACAGGTCACTGTTCATCAACGTAATGATTTAGCTAAGGCTTGGCAGGATTTAGGTCGTGTGGCTTGCGTACTTGAAAAACGGATGCCGCTGGCATTTGAAGTTTCAGCATTGGTAGTGCGCGGTCATGACGGGCAATGCGTTGCGTATCCGATCTCGGAGAACGTACATCGAAATGGGATTTTGCATACCAGTACCGTTCCATCCCCATCTCTTCCAGCGAGCTTAGTACCTAAAATCATTCGTGCCAGTCAGTTGATTGCAGAAGAAATGGGCTATGTCGGCGTTTTGTGTGTGGAGTACTTTGTGTTGAATGATCAAACCGTGATCGTTAATGAGATTGCGCCAAGGCCCCATAACTCAGGGCATTACACCATGGACGCTTGTGTAACCAGTCAATTTGAGCAACAAGTAAGAGCCATGGCACGCCTGCCCTTAGGAGATGTGCGTCTGCTGACCAATGTCTCTATGCTCAATATTTTGGGTGATGCATGGTTTAGTTCTGGGATAACTCAAGAACCCCCCTGGAATCAAGTGTTGGATCATCCTAGTGCTAAATTGCATCTGTATGGCAAAGCTAGCCCCAAGCTTGGGCGCAAAATGGGCCATATCAATTGTTTGGGCCATACCATTGAGGAAGCAAAGCGGGCCTGTGCTGAGGTTGCCAAGCATTTAGGGATTGATCCTTAAATTTGGGAATGACCAAGCTGAATTCGTCCTTAATCGATTGTGCTCTTGATGCAATTCGGACTGGGAAGCTTGTAGCCATTCCCACCGAGACCGTATATGGTTTGGGTGCTGATGCGAGTAATCGTGATGCAATCCAAAAAATTTACCAACTCAAGGGAAGGCCTACCGATCATCCCTTGATTGTTCATGTTCAGGCACCATCAAGTAGCAGCAAAGATCTTGAACAAGAGTGGCTGACCATCTTAAGCCCCTGGACTCGGCACATCCCGGAGAGCGCACTGATTTTGATCAAGCACTTTTGGCCAGGACCTTTAACGTTGGTCTTTGAAAAAAGTAAATCGGTTTTGGATTCTGTCACTGGAGGACAGGCCACCGTGGCGATTCGTTCACCGGCTCATCCATTGACCCAAGAGATATTGCAACGTTTTGGGGGCGGTATTGCCGCACCATCTGCTAATCGTTATGGGCGTATCTCACCGACCTCAGCGGCCGACGTTGAGGCTGAGTTTCCAAATAATCCAGATCTATTGATTTTAGATGGCGGGTCTTGTGAGCATGGAATTGAGTCAACCATTTTGGATGTCTCTGGCGAAGGGTCACCCAAATTACTTCGCCCAGGATCAATTAGCCCATCCATGATTAAAGCAAGCACCAGAATTGATGTGGTGAGTGGTGGAGGTGGAGTAAGCCAGCCCCGAGTATCAGGTACCCATCTTGCTCACTACGCACCCCATACCCCTCTGTATTTATATTCAGTTTCTGATCTAGCATTGCAACTCGATTCCTTGATTCGGCAAGCGCCTGAAGCTAAATTTGCTGTGCTTGTTTGGGAACAAGAGCATTCACAGCATGAGGCTCTACTCAAAGCCTATTTGAACAATCTGACTTTCATAGCACTTGCGATGGATCCCGCATTAGTTGCAAAGCAACTCTATCGCCTCTTAAGAGATCTTGATCAAGGCCAATACCAAGCCATTTTTATCCCAAGCCCTCCAAAGACCGAGGCGTGGGATGCGGTACGCGATCGGCTTCAGCGCGCATCTTTTGGATCTGGACCGTCCTCTAGCAACCACGTGAGCAGTTGATCATGCACCTCTTGGCCTCGATTAGCTTTGGGGTCATTGATGAACGAGGTCACTGCATAGATCCGACCTGATTTACTGTAGACATAACCCGAGATCGTACGAACATTGTTTAGAGAGCCTGTTTTGATGCGGGCCTCTGGTTTTTTCTTGAGGTGTAAAAATTTACGTAGTTGAGTAATCAAGCGGTTTCGCATGGTTCCCTCGGATCCAGCGGCCGGCAAGGTAGCGGCAAAGGTCTCGGCAATCGGCAAGTTTTGAGCCGAAATCAAGAGGCTATTCAGATTGCGTGCAGAGATTGCTTCGTTACGGGATAGGCCTGAACCATTCTCAATCACGAGTTCCGGAAAATCCAATCCGCGCTGATTTAGCCAAGCTTGCACCACACCTTTTGCTGATTCAATATCAGCAGGCTTACCAATTTTTTCAAGGGCGAGGGTCAAAAAAACCTGTCGGGCCATTACATTGTTTGAGAACTTATTAATGTCCTCGGCAGCATCTAAAAGACTTAAACCTTCAATGCTCAATAGAGGGCGGGCATATACAGGAACTGATCCTGCTTGACCGCGAGGTGGGCGAACCCAAAGCCCCCCGGCCTCTTCCCACGCCGCAGTAAATCCTAGGGTCAGAAAGGTATCGGGATCGAACTTGACCACATTGAATGTAACGCCCCGACAGTTCTGAGGTAGTTCGCCGGTAAAAATAGCTTGCCACTGGATTGCGGATTTATTCTTTACTTGAGAGTTTGCCATCTCCAATGGGTTGGGAACCATTTCAAGGCGGAGATTACGCTTTGCCCCATCGCATGGAGCCGAGCTCATCAAAATGTCATTTTGGACCGTGAGCCGGGCTAACTTTGGGGTATAACTGATCTGAAAGCCGTCACCATTTTTATTCGGATTAATCTGAAAAGAGAGGGTGCGAAAGGCATACAACAAAGGATCAGGTGGAACGTTATAGGCGCGTAAGGTTTCACCATCAATCGTGACCTCTTCCATCACTTGCTTGGCATACGCGCTTCGGTCAAAAACCAAATTGCCATCAATGCGTTGGATACCAAGGGCACGCAATTGTTTTGTTAGGCGATCAAGCTCCTCTGGGATCCATTTGGGATCACCATGACCCACAAAATAGATGTTACCTTTTAAGGTCCCATTTTTGATCGCACCATCGGTGAAGAGTTCGGTTTTCCATCGGTACTTTGGCCCCAAAACATCAAGGGCAACCAAGGTGGTGAGTAATTTAATCGTGGAGGCTGGATTCATGGCAACTTCATCACGCCAACGAATAATCGAAGGTGAGCTAAGCTTTGGATTGGCTGCCGATGGAATTTCACTAACCGCAATGCTGATCGAATCTTTCGGAATGCCACTACGTTTAATCGCCTGTTCAACGCTAGTGGGAAGGGTAGATTGGGCCGCAGCATCATGACCAAGAAAAGGGGCGAAGCAGAAAAGTGCTAGTACTAACCCTAGATTTCGAGTTAAAAAAATACAACTTAGCCCACTAAAGTTCATAAATCCCATTATTTTTTTACTTTGTCTAAAAGTATTTACAGATTTTCTACATATCTTTGCTAGGATAAACGTGGAGATCCAGTTTAGCCAATTCATGGCAATCCGCTTCTCGACAAATAACACCCAATTAAAGGAAATAGATCATGACAAAAGCAGATTTAGTGGATGTGATTGCAGATGGAGCGGATTTAAGTAAAACCAAAGCGGAGGAGGTCCTTAATTTAGCTCTCGATGCGATCAAGGCGAGCGTTGCCAAGGGTAACACGATGCAATTGGTGGGCTTTGGAAGCTTTTCCTTGGGATCACGCGCAGCCAGAATGGGGCGTAACCCAAAGACCGGTGAGGCGATTAAAATTGCAGCCTCTAAGACAGTCAAATTTTCTGCTGGCAAGTCCTTTAAAGACGCCGTGAATAAGCGCTAGCTCTAATGCTAAAAGACCTAGATGAACGGATGAGCTTGTTTGGATTAATGAGGAGTGTTGATCTGTTTGTCTAGGCGATGATTGCTAGCAATAAGACTTTCTTGGAAGGATTGCTGCAGTATCGTCAGATCAGCCTCTGATTTTTCCAAATGAACGCATTGGACATAGAGTAATTGATCTTCGCTCAGCAATGCCCCCCCTTTGATTTTATGAATCAAGCTCATTAGTGAGCTACGATCAATCTTCTCTTTGAGGATCTCCAGTGTTTCGAGTTGAACTTTATAAACCTCCTCCAGAATCAAGTTATTCATCGGTAGAGATTGGTCTGATGGGTTAGTGGGCGCTCTTGTGGGGCGCAGATGCAAATGCTTTAATAATTCAGATTCAAGGCATTCTAGGCGGACAGGTTTAATCAGAACACCATTCATTCCTGATTGCATCAGCTTGTCCTGCAAAGTCTGAGCATAGATATCCGCTGTAATGCCAATAATCACAATATCGTGATAACCCATCGATCGAATCGAGCGAGCCAAATCCGTACCATGCATTCCAGGCATTGAGTGATCGGTAAGAATCATGTCATAGGAATCCTTATGCAAATATTCAAGTGCTTCGTCACCATTGGTGCACTGATCAACTTGAATGCCAAGGGTTTGCAATTGCAAGTAAAGGATTTGTCGGCTAGCCGGATGATCCTCAACAATCAGTGCACGACGATTTTTAAGCAAAGGGTGGCCTGGTGAATTCAGAGAGCGCTGCACATTCTCAATTGGGTGACAGGTTCTAGAAAATGCGACGACAAAATGAATACTCGTTCCCAAACTGGGTGCACTTTCTATGATCAATTGGCTTTGCATCAATCCAATCAGATGATTGGTAATACTTAGTCCAAGGCCAGTGCTTGAGCCTGACTCGTTATTCGTTGATAGATGGGAACGAATTTGCTCGAAGGGCATCTGCATCCGCTCAATGTCCTGTTTAGCCATTCCAATGCCTTGGTCAATCACCCGAAACTCCAATAATTGGCCTGCATGGTCATTAGCCAATATCCGAACCTCAAAAAACACAAGACCTTGCTCGGTAAATTTAATGGCATTACTCAGGAGATTGTGAAGAATTTGACGGATACGTAAGGGATCGAGCAGTAATACATCGGCAATATTTGGATCAATAAAGCTGGCTAGATGAAGCCCTTTATTCTTGGCATACCCAAAGAAGGTTTGATTAATTTCGGAAAGAATTTTCTTTAAATCAACTGGTTCATGCTCAACGGTAAATTTGCCCGCTTCAATTTTTGCCATATCAAGCACTTGATTGAGCATTCCTAATAATGAAGCCGCCGACGTGTGGGCACTTTGCAGTAAATCGCGTTGATGTTGATTTAATGAACTATTTTTCAGTAACAGTTCCTGAGCGCCGATGACTGCATTCATTGGTGTGCGGATTTCATGGCTAACAGTGGCTAAGAATGCGGATTTAGCATCATTGGCATCTTTTGCTTCTTGAGCAATGCTTAATAAGTCGGACTCTGTTCGGAATTGCCTCTTACGTTGCCAAATATGGTGGCCAACCAGAAACGCTATCAATACAAAGGAGCTGGCGATGCCAAACCAGAGCCAATTTGCTAGAGATCTTGATCGATCGAACGCTAAAGATGGAAGCGCTAATAGCTCACCCATGAAAAACGGATCCGCTTCATGTAATGATTTTTGAACAATCGAGTGCAGGATGCGAGCTTGGTCTGCAATCAGCCATCGATAGGCAAATGGCTTATGGCCTAAAGGCCGAATTTGCATGTCTTGAAGATTGGGTTGTTCGCTAAGATGCATTGCCAAGCGTAGCGGCATCACCGCAAAGTGCGCCTCTCCAGCTAACAGCTGTTGAGCGATCAATTCTGGTGAATTGATGAGGCGCGCTTCTTTTATTGGCTCTGAGAAGTCATAACCACGATCAAAAAAGATGGTCTTTTCAATCTTGGGATTTAATGAGGATGTGATATTGGCTTGCGTTGCCATCATCACATCGTGTCCCCAAAAGATCGGTTCTGTGAGCCGTCCAGGAATCGCTGATTCCAGTTTTCTATTGGGATCAATCACAAGGCTTACTTCGCCATTACGAATTTGATGAATGCCAACGTCATCAGAACTACGCCACTTTGGTGAAAATTCGATGCCCGAACAATCTTTTAACTTTGATAGTAGTTTGGGATAAATGCCGCTATCCCAGTAGGGGCGATACTTTTCATGAATACTAAATTGAACGATCGGGTGGGCTTTGATCCATTCTTGCTCTGCTTGAGTAAATTGAGGAAAGCCTCCTTGGGCGTGAGCGCATTGGAAGCAAAGCGCGATGCTTAGACCGAATACCCACCCTAATAAAGAATGCATCGCGCTACGCCCCAATTCTAGCCCTCAATGATGTGGTTATTGCGGCAAAAGAGAACTAGATCAGCGATATTGGAGATCCCTAACTTATCAAATAGACGATGCTTGTAGGTTGCAACCGTTTTGCTGCTGATATTGAGATGGTCCGATATCTCTGCATTGGATTTCCCTTTGCCAAGGTATTTCATGACTTGTAATTCTCGGTCAGAAATAGACGCCATCTTCTCACTATCGGATAGGGCTGCATGGCCATTACGCCCTGTTGAAAAGAAGGTATAGCCTTGTGAAACGGCAACGCAAGCTGCCAGAATAATATTGGCGCTAGCTGTTTTGTTCACAAAGCCATGCGCACCCAAAGAGCGTACTCGTCCTCCGTACACCTGCTCGTCGAGGCTTGATAGGATTAGGATACGAATATTGGGGTAAGAGATCCCAATCTTGCGGATAACATCAAAGCCATCGGTTTTGGGCATATCCAAATCCAGAATCACAATATCGGGTTGGACATTTTTTAAAACACTGAGGCACTCTTCGCCACTTTGGGCTTGGGCCACCACCTCAAACGGCACTTGGTTTAGCAGCATGGACTTCAATGCCATCAACATGGCGGGATGATCATCAATCAACATCACTTTATTACGCATTACAGGTCTCCTTGTGGTTAAAGTTATTTTGATGTTTGAATAGAAAAAAGTGCTTTGCCAATGCGACTATCTTGAATATGAATAATTTGATGTCGATTGACAGGTGAGAGCATGAGGCTGCCATAGCAATAATCGATAGCAAGTTGATAGGCAAGTTCGTTATCACGGACAAAGGTCACGTTACTGAAGTAGGTTTTGCAGGACCACTTCTTAAATAAGTGGATTTGGTCAATCAGTTGGGCGCCAGTTGACGAGTTCGTCTCGCGGATGTGCGATGCATCGAAATGAACAGCCTCAAATTGAAATTGGCTAATTAATTTGATGGTATTAGGATTTCCATCAAACTGAAGAGCATGAAATAACACTCCCAAGCGTCTTAGCTTTGTGATGGCAGAAATTAATTCGTTATCGATATCCTGATGATGTGTAAAGCCAATATTAATCAGGCCAATGGGCAGCCTTGAATTTAGAATCAGATCGCACAGTCCATCAATGCATGATGCAATCTTTAGGTCAGATACATTGATTGGCAGAATGAGGGGGATGATGCGATTACTGCATTGCCAATAATGAATCGCATCAATTCCTTCCATGCAGAGGCGCAAAACCTCGGATGATCTGGCTGTTAATAGGGGCCGAAATAAAACCCCCTTTAGGGCGCTTCCCGAGCGATTGAAGATGGGTTCAAAATCAATTCCCCGATACGCGAATTCATCAACGGAGTTTCTTGGAAGACGATCAGTAAATTGTTCTTGGTCTTTCGGGCTTTCCCAATACGGCTGTTCAATGTCACGTAGTTCACGGAAGGGCTTGTTCTTCCATGCCATCACCAAGTTATAAAGCCGTGATTTAGGGCTCATGCTTTTCTCCAATCGAATATCAACGAGTCTATGCATGCCAACTGTTTTAAGTAAGGGCATAAAGATGATTTATGTGTAAGAAATTTCCTACGGCTGCCCGATGATGGAATGCATCATCCAAAACCCATATTGGGGCTAAGGGAGCGGGCTCTTGAAAACAGCGAATGAAGACCTATATAATCAGCACTCACTACACGAGAGTGCTAATAATGATTATAAATTATTTCATTTTATTGAAAATATTTATATAAATCATATATTTAGCGCAATGTGCAGAGATCATGAGGCAGCATATTTTATTAGTTAATACTTACTAACATAGGAGAGGGAATGAATTTACGTCCTTTACACGATCGCGTGATTATTAAGCGCTTAGATCAAGAAACAAAAACCGCCTCTGGAATCGTGATTCCAGATAACGCAGCAGAAAAGCCCGATCAGGGCGAAGTATTGGCCGTTGGCCCCGGCAAGCGGGATGACAGTGGCAAGTTAAATGCCCCCGATGTCAAAGTTGGTGATCGCGTTCTATTTGGAAAGTATGCAGGTCAGACCGTAAAAGTTGATGGCGACGAGCTTCTTGTCATGCGCGAAGAAGACATCATGGCCGTTGTTCAGAAGTAATTAGGCAACTAGAAAGGAATCTAATCATGGCAGCAAAAGATGTAGTGTTTGGCGATAACGCCCGCGTCAAGATGGTTGAGGGTGTCAACATCCTCGCAAATGCAGTCAAAGTAACCCTTGGACCTAAAGGTCGTAATGTAGTGATCGAGCGCTCATTTGGCGGTCCGACCATTACCAAAGACGGTGTTTCAGTAGCTAAAGAGATTGAGCTCAAAGACAAGCTCCAGAACATGGGCGCTCAGATGGTTAAGGAAGTTGCTTCCAAGACCGCTGACATCGCAGGTGACGGTACAACAACCGCAACCGTACTGGCTCAGTCGATCGTTCGTGAAGGTATGAAGTATGTGGTTGCTGGACATAATCCAATGGATCTCAAGCGTGGTATCGATAAGGCGGTAACCGCTGCGATTGAAGAGCTCAAAAAAATCAGCAAGCCTTGCACTACCACCAAAGAAATTGCACAAGTTGGTTCGATTTCAGCCAACAGCGACGAGAGCATTGGCAATCGTATCGCTGAAGCGATGGAAAAGGTCGGCAAAGAGGGTGTGATTACCGTTGAAGATGGCAAGTCTCTTGAAGACGAGTTAGAAGTAGTGGAGGGTATGCAGTTTGACCGTGGCTACTTGTCCCCATACTTCATTAATCAGCCTGAGAAGCAAACCGCAGTATTGGAGAGCCCTTACATTCTCTTGTTTGATAAGAAGATCAGCAATATCCGTGATCTCTTGCCAGTTCTCGAGCAAGTTGCTAAGTCGGGTCGTCCATTGATGATTGTCGCTGAAGATGTTGAAGGCGAAGCCTTGGCAACCTTAGTAGTGAACAACATTCGTGGCATCCTAAAGACCTGCGCTGTGAAGGCTCCTGGCTTTGGTGATCGTCGTAAAGCGATGTTGGAAGACATTGCAATTTTGACCGGCGGCCAAGTAATTGCTGAGGAAGTTGGCCTGACCCTCGAGAAGACCACTCTTGAGCATCTTGGACAAGCCAAGCGTGTTGAGATTGGCAAAGAGAACACCACCATTATTGATGGTGCAGGCGATGCGAAATCGATCGAAGCTCGTGTTAAGAACATTCGGGTACAGATCGACGAAGCCACCAGCGACTATGACCGCGAGAAATTACAAGAGCGCGTTGCTAAATTGGCAGGCGGTGTTGCTGTGATCCGCGTCGGTGCCGCAACCGAAGTCGAAATGAAAGAGAAGAAAGCGCGTGTTGATGATGCATTACATGCAACTCGTGCAGCCGTTGAAGAGGGTATTGTTCCTGGCGGCGGCGTTGCACTGATCCGTGCGAAGCAGGGCATTGCTGGTCTCAAGGGTGACAATCCTGATCAAAATGCTGGCATTAGCATCGTATTGCGTGCGATGGAAGAGCCACTACGCATCATCGTTTCCAATGCGGGTGATGAAGCTAGCGTAGTGGTGAATTCAGTTGCAGCTGGTAAAGGTAATCATGGCTACAACGCTGCTACGGGCGAGTATGGTGACTTAGTTGCTCAAGGTGTGATTGACCCAACCAAGGTAACTAAAACCGCGTTAGTAAACGCTGCATCCGTTGCTGCACTATTGCTGACCACTGACTGCGCAATTGCAGAGTCTCCAAAAGAGGAAGCTGCTGGCGGCGGTATGCCAGGCGGTATGGGTGGTATGGGTGGTATGGGCGGTATGGACGGAATGATGTAATTAAGACTTCGGTCCAAAACAAAGGGCAGCCTAGGCTGCCCTTTTTATTGTCTACTGCTTTGATCAATCTACCGCTTTGACCATATCCTCCACGACCTTCTTGGCATCACCAAAGACCATCATGGTTTTGTCCATGTAGAAGAGCTCGTTGTCGAGGCCGGCGTAGCCAGCCGCCATCGAGCGCTTGTTGACGATGATGGTTTTGGCTTTGAACGCCTCCAAAATTGGCATACCAAAGATCGGGCTGCCGGGCGTGCGTGCTGCAGGATTGACCACGTCATTGGCACCCAAAACGAGAACCACGTCAGCTTGTCCAAAATCGCTGTTAATGTCTTCCATCTCAAAAACTTGATCGTAAGGAACTTCCGCCTCTGCTAAGAGAACGTTCATATGTCCTGGCATGCGACCAGCAACGGGATGGATAGCGTACTTAACAGTTACGCCATGATGAATTAACTTCTCGGTGAGCTCTTTAAGGGCATGCTGAGCACGCGCTACCGCAAGACCATAACCCGGAACGATAATTACTGTATCCGCGTTAGTCATTAAGAAGGCAGCATCCTCTGCAGAACCAGTTTTGTAGTTCTTGGGACCGCCATCGTCGCCACCTGCAGCAGCTTCAGCACCAAAACCCCCGAGCAAAACAGCGGTAATCGAGCGATTCATGGCCTTACACATAATGTAGGACAGAATCGCACCCGAGGATCCAACGCAAGCACCCGCAATGATTAACACAGGATTATTGAGGGTAAAGCCGATACCAGCTGCCGCCCAACCAGAATAGCTGTTGAGCATCGATACCACCACCGGCATATCAGCGCCACCAATCGGAATAATCAAGGTGATACCGAGCACTAGGGCAATTGCACACATGATCAAGAATGCGGCGTGACTATCGGTGAGGAAGTATGCAACGCCAGCAGCGACCATCAAGATCGCCATGATCAAGTTGAGCAAATGCTGCCCCGAAAAACTGACTGGTTTACCGCTGACCTTGCCAGAGAGTTTTCCAAAGGCAATAACGGATGCCGTGAAGGTAATCGCACCAATAAAGGCACCAATAAATAACTCAATTTTCTGAGCGCCACTATGGGCTTGGGCGGGATTAAAGACTGCGGCAATCGCAATTAATACCGCTGATAAACCCACGAAGGAGTGCATTAAAGCGACCAGCTCGGGCATCTTGGTCATTTGCACGCGCTGTGCTGCAATTGAGCCAATGATGGCACCCGCGATGATTGCTCCCCCAATTAACCAATATACCGGCTTAAAGCTTGGGATGAGGAAGGTTGTAACAACCGCAAGTGCCATCCCAACCATGCCATAGACATTACCCTGGCGCGAGGTGGTTGGGGACGAGAGTCCTTTGAGTGCCAAAATAAATAGCACGGACGAAACAAGATAAGAAATGGCTGTGAAGTTTGACATGATGTGCTCTCTTATTGGTTGCCAGCCGATTCGTTCTTCGGAGCTTTTTTCTTGAACATCTCAAGCATTCGCCGAGTGACCATAAAACCACCAAAGATATTGATGGATGCTAGGAAAATAGCTAGCGCTCCAATCAAGCTTGTTAGGGTGATTTCATCACCATTGATGACTTCCGTTTGCAACATCGCGCCCACAATGATGATCCCTGAAATGGCATTCGTCACCGACATCAGCGGGGTATGCAAAGCAGGTGTTACATTCCATACCACGTGGTAGCCAACAAAAATAGCCAACACAAAAACCGTGATGTTTTGGACGGTTAATAGACTTTGAATAGCAGCAGCATCCATTTTGGTTCCCTCAATAATTAATTAGTGCGAATGGCTTGGCCATCACGGCACATCAAGCAGGCGGCAACAATATCGTCATCGGCTGCGGCAGGAATGGCAAGTTGCCCTTCCTTATTAATGATGAGCTTCATGAAATCAAGCAAGTTTCTGGCATAGAGGGCTGAGGCATCCGCAGCCACCATGCTTGGTAAATTGGTGTAGCCAACAATCTTAACGCCGTTGTGATTGATCACTTGGTCCGCACGAGTCAGCGGGCAGTTTCCTGAGCCGTTCTCGCCACGACCAGCGGCGATATCGATCACCACCGAGCCAGCTTTCATCTTCTCAACGGTATCGGCATGTAAGAGAACAGGGGGTTTACGCCCAGGAATCAAGGCGGTGGTAATCACAATATCAGCTTGAGCTGCACGCTCAGCCACCAGAGCCGCTTGGCGCTTCATCCATGCCTCTGGCATGGGACGGGCATAACCACCAACCCCTTGAGCAATCTCGCGTTCCTCATCGGTTTCATAGGGCACATCCACAAATTTGGCACCAAGGGACTCAATTTGCTCTTTGGCAGCAGGACGGACATCAGAGGCTTCAATCACTGAACCTAGGCGCTTAGCGGTCGCAATGGCCTGCAAACCGGCAACTCCAGCACCCAAGATTAGGATGCGGGCAGCTTTTACGGTTCCCGCAGCGGTCATCAGCATGGGCATAAAGCGCTGATACTCATTCGCGGCCAACATCACGGCCTTATAACCAGCAATATTGGCTTGGGAGGATAGGACGTCCATGCTTTGGGCGCGGGTAGTCCGAGGAGCGGCTTCGAGGGCAAAGGCAGTGATTCCCTGAGCAGCCATGGCAGAAATTCCTGCATTATCAAAGGGATCGAGCATGCCAAGCAGGACGGATCCCGCCTTGATCTGCTTTAGCTCATCGGCCTGGGGCGCACGAACCTTAAGAACAATCTCGCAGGCAAATGCATCGGCTGCAGAGCCAATACTGGCCCCAACGGCCTCATAGGCACTATCGGGAAGGCTGGCGCCAACCCCTGCACCTGATTGAATAATGACTTGATGACCCTGGCTAATTAGCTTTTTAACGGTCTCAGCGGTCGCGGCAACCCGGGTCTCTCCGGGTCTAGTTTCCAGCGGCACTCCAATGCGCATGGCGTATCTCCAAAAGCAAGAATTTTTAAAAAAGGAACCATTTTAATAAATTAGCCATGCCTTGTGAGCTAGCCCGCCCAGTCTCCTGTATATCCCTTTGGCCAGAGCTTGACCGAGACTTTTACAATATGAGCTTGAAACAATATCCGTATTTTCGCACTTTTTAATGGTTACCCCTAATATTTGTCGTTTTCATCGATGACCGCCCCTAATTCTTCAAAAATTACGAACTCTGGTAAGCCAAAGGTGGTGGTGGGCATGTCGGGAGGCGTTGACTCCTCGGTGGCCGCCTGGTTACTCAAACAACAGGGCTACGAGGTGGTTGGTCTTTTCATGAAAAACTGGGAAGACGACGATCAGGATGAGTATTGTTCCGCACGGCAAGATTGGATTGATGTTGTATCTGTTGCTGATCTCTTGGGGATCGATGTTGAAGCCGTGAACTTTGCCCAAGAGTATCGTGAACGTGTGTTTGCTGATTTTTTGAGAGAGTACGCAGCAGGTCGAACACCAAATCCGGATGTGCTTTGCAACGCCGAGATTAAATTCAAGGCATTTTTGGATCACGCGATGCATTTGGGGGCCGACTTGATTGCTACTGGGCACTATGCCAGAGTCGAGTGCCATGCAGATCGTGTGCAGTTATTGAAAGCCCGGGATCTCACAAAAGACCAGAGTTACTTCTTGTATCGCTTAACGCAAGCCCAATTATCCAAAGTGCTATTCCCACTTGGCGACATTACTAAAAAAGAGGTTCGCGAGATCGCTGCAGATTTGGGTTTACCCAACGCTCGTAAGAAAGATTCAACGGGGATTTGTTTTATTGGCGAGCGCCCATTTCGAGAATTCTTAAATCGCTATTTACCAAGAACCCCAGGCCCGATCCTGAGTGTCGATGGCAAGCAATTGGGAGAGCATATGGGCTTAGCATTCTTTACATTGGGGCAGCGCAAAGGAATCGGTTTGGGTGGAAGCCAAGATGGAACCGGTGATGCTTGGTATGTGGCCCGCAAAGACCTTGTGAGCAACACACTTTATGTCGCACAAGGCCACGATCATCCCTGGCTACTCAGCGAAACCTTAGCTGCGATGGACGCCTCATGGATCGCGGGCCATGAACCGCCGCTAGGTCAATACAGCGCAAAAACCCGTTATCGCCAAGAGGACGCGCTCTGCGCAATCACTGCGGAGCAGGGCGACTCCTTTGAGTTGCAATTCGAGGCGGCTCAGTGGGCGGTCACGCCAGGTCAGTCCGCCGTTCTCTATCAAGGAGATGTTTGCTTGGGCGGCGGAATTATCGTTCGCTAAGGATTATTGTGCCGGTGGAACGGTTTGCTTAAACGAGGCGCGATTCGATAGTTGTGCAAAATGCGTCGCAAGGTTTGGGTATTGAGTTTTCCAGTTAAGCTCAGGAAAGCGTAATTCAAACCAACCAAGCGCACATCCCAAGGCAATGTCGGCAAGGCTAAATTGATTACCATGGCACCATTTTGAGTGACCTAAACTCTTTGACATAGTCTCCATGCCCTGATGCACTTTATGCATTTGACGCTCAAGCCACTTCTCGCTTTGCTCGCCATCATTGCGAAAGGTTTTTTCTAGGCGCGCCAGTATACCGGCATCAATTACGCCATCGGCTAAGGCTTCCCAGGTTTTAACCGCAGCACGTTCCCGACCGGTGGCGGGAATAAGCTTGCCCACTGGGCTTAAGGTGTCAATGTATTCAGCAATCACCCGCGAATCAAACATGGCGCCGCCATCATCCATCAGCAGGCACGGAATCTTGCTTAAAGGATTAAATTCTGCAATGGTGGTCTCTGAGTTCCATACATTCTCAAGGACCAGTTCGGCATCAATCTTTTTTTCCGCCATGACGATGCGTACTTTGCGAACAAAAGGGCTAGTTAGGGATCCAATAATTTTCATAAGGGCGCAGTATAGCAATCTATGAGGTCAGCCATAAACCCATTAAAATCAGGTTTTGATCACTTTGTAACGAGAACCCCTTGTCCACCCTATCTTCATTAACAGCACTATCACCACTCGATGGCCGGTATGCAAAAAAACTCGATGCCCTGCGTCCTTGGCTATCTGAAGCAGCTTTCATGCAACAACGGGTGGTGGTCGAGATCCAATGGCTTTTGGCCCTGAGCGAGGCAAAGTTAGCCAATATTCCAAAGATAGATGCGGCTGATGAGGCTTTTCTCTTAAAACTAGCCAGTGATTTTTCAGAAGCGGATGCCCAGCGCATCAAAGATATCGAGGCGATTACCAACCACGATGTCAAGGCGGTTGAGTATTGGTTGAAAGAAAAAGTTGCGAAACGTCCAAAATTACTGAAGGCTAGCGAGTTCATCCACTTTGCATGCACTTCGGAAGATATTAACAACACCTCGCATGGCCTGATGTTGCGAGGCGCACGTGATCATGTATTGATTCCACAACTGCGTTTAATTTTGAAGGCCTTAAATGAGCTCGCGGTTCGGCATGCCACTATTCCAATGCTCTCTCGAACTCATGGTCAGCCAGCCTCACCAACCACCTTGGGTAAAGAAATTGCCAATATGGCAAAACGTCTAGAGCGAGCGATTCAAGCGATTGGTAGTGTCGCGCTACTTGGCAAGATGAATGGCGCGGTTGGTAACTACAACGCTCATCTAGCAGCGTATCCCGAGTTTGATTGGGAGCAGTTTGCTAGAGGGGTTGTCGAAAAGCGGCTTGGTTTGGAATTTAACCCCTATACGATTCAGATTGAGCCCCACGATGGTATGGCCGAGTTATTTGATGCAATTGCTCGTGCCAATACAATTTTGCTCGATATCGATCGTGATTTTTGGGCTTACATCTCGCTTGGCTACTTTAAGCAAAAAACCAAGGCAGGGGAGATTGGTTCTTCTACTATGCCGCACAAAGTCAATCCAATTGATTTTGAGAACTCTGAAGGTAACCTTGGGATTGCGAACGCACTTCTGCGTCATTTAGCTGAAAAACTTCCGATTTCACGCTGGCAGCGCGATCTTACTGACTCCACCGTTTTGCGTAATTTGGGCCCAGCATTTGGTCATAGCGTATTGGCGTATGACAGCGCTCTACGCGGTCTTTCTAAATTAGAGGTCAATGTTGCGGCGATTGCATCGGATTTGGATGATTGCTGGGAAGTTCTCGCTGAGCCCATCCAAACGGTTATGCGCCGTTATGGGATTGAGAACCCGTATGAGCAATTAAAGGATTTAACCCGAGGCAAGGCGATTACACGCGATGTGCTGCAGCGTTTTATTAAGACCCTTGCGATTCCTGAGCTAGAAAAGAAGCGTTTGCTAAAAATGACCCCTGCTTCATACACGGGCAAGGCCGCAGAGTTGGCGTCGCGATTAAAGCCAAGTAAGCGTTGAGTCGATCCAATCGCCCGGCTGCGCATTACCCCTTTGGCCTCTATTTTTTGTATGAGGCAATTTGGCATCTCTTAATACCCGTTGTTATCACTCGTCTGTTATGGCGCAGTCGTCACCATCGGGGTTATCGTCAGCATATTACTGAGCGCTTTGGATTTTATGGGGCTAAGAAATTACAACCCCAGCCAGTATGGATTCATGCGGTCTCGGTTGGTGAAACGCATGCAACCCAAGCCTTAATCGAGACACTGCTCCATGAAGGCCACCCCATTCTTTTAACGCACATGACTCCGACGGGGCGTGAGGCGGGCAAAGCGCTCTATTGGAAGGCCATTCAACAGGGTCGACTCGCGCAAGTCTATTTACCCTACGATATTTGTTGGTCGATCGAGCGTTTTCTGAAGCATTTTCAGCCCCGACTGGGCCTTCTCATGGAAACCGAGGCATGGCCCGGTTTTGTATTGCGGGCGCGTCAACTAGGGATCCCCCTCTTTCTGATCAACGCGCGCCTATCCGAACGTAGCTTTAAGCGTGTACAGAGTTTTGGCAGAGCGGGCCAGACACTGTTTCAGTCGTTTGCAGGTATATTGGCCCAGTCATCCCATGATGCGAAGCGTTATCAAGCCCTTGGTGTTGAGAATGTCCAGATCGTTGGTAATATGAAGTTCGATATCGCCAGCCAACCCGAAACACTCGCCTTAGGAAAGCATTGGAAAAAAGCGGTTCAAGCTCAGGGGCGCCTTGTGGTTTGCGCAGCCAGTACCCGAGCCGGTGAAGAAGCAATCATTCTGGATGCCTGGAGGCAAATTCTGAAGAACAGCACTTGGTCCCATCCGCCGTTGCTGATTATGGTGCCACGCCATCCAGATCGCTTCTCTGAGGTTGCTGATCTTATTTACCAATCGGGATTAGTCTTTGAGCGCCGCTCTAGCTTTAGTGATCCACGCTCCAGTGAAGAAATGGACCCATCCTTACATTGGTCAAAGATTGACGTTCTGCTTGGAGACTCCATGGGTGAGATGGCGGCTTACTATGGCGCTAGTGATTTTGTAGTGATGGGCGGTAGTCTTTTGCCAACCGGTGGACAAAATTTAATTGAAGCGTGTGCAAACGCTTGCCCAGTGATTTTGGGGCCGCATACCTATAATTTTCAGAAGGCTAGTGAGGACGCCATTGCTTGCGGCGCTGCCATCAGAGTAACTGGGGATTCAGATTCAAAGCTGATGGATGCTTTGGCAAAGGCGATTGAAAATCTTCTACTAAATACGCTGGAGCGAAAAGAACGCTCAGAGCATGCACTCCAGTTTGCTGCGGAACATCAAGGCGCAACCCAGCGAATCTTAGAACAGCTTAGACCTGCGCTCCAAAGTTAGGATCATCAGGGCGATTGTTTTCATTCGGCTTACGATCGGCTTTGATAAGATCTTCGCGTTTAATACCAAGCCACATCGCAATAGCAGCAGCCACGAATACCGATGAATAAATTCCGAACAAGATGCCAATCGTAAGCGCAAGGGCAAAATAGAAAAGGGACGGCCCACCAAAAATTAGCATCGCAACCACCATCATCTCGGTACTGCCATGCGTGATGACGGTGCGGCTAATCGTACTGGTAATCGCGTTATCAATAATTTCGCGGGGGCTCATCTTGCGTTGCCGGCGAAAACTTTCACGGATCCGGTCAAAGATCACCACCGACTCGTTCACAGAGTAGCCAAGAACCGCCAATACAGCGGCCAGTACGGAGAGCGAAAACTCCCACTGAAAGAAGGCAAAGAATCCCAGAATGATCACCACATCATGCAAGTTCGCCAAAATGCCAGCCACAGCAAATTTCCACTCGAAGCGGAATGCGAGGTAAATCATGATGCCGATCACCACAAAGATGAGAGCTTTAATTCCGTCAATCGCTAGCTCTTTACCAACTTGAGGGCCCACGTATTCAACCCGCTGCAGCTTCGCCCCAGAATTATTCGCCTCGAGTACTTGCATGACCGCAGTGCTTTGCTGCGCGGATGGAATGATTTGACCGGTTAGATCTCTCTGCAGAGGCAAACGAATCATGACATCGCGCGAACTTCCAAAGTTCTGAATTTGGCTGTCGGTGTATCCAATTTTGGCAATCTGATCACGAATGGAGTCAAGGGGTGCAGTTTGTGGATAGGAAATCTCCATCACCGTACCGCCGGTAAATTCAATCGAGAGATGCAAGCCTTTTTGCCAAATAAAAAAGATCGCCGCTAAAAATGTAATAAACGAAAATGCATTGAGTAACAATGCATGGCGCATGAAGGGAATATCTTTGCGGATTCGGAAAAATTCCATGACTTATTTCCCTTGTGGCCGCCAGACTTGGCCAATCGAAATCGACTGCAACTTCTTCTGACGTCCGTACCAAAGATTGACGATACCGCGCGCAAAGAAGACGGCGGAGAACATCGAGGTCAAAATACCAAGGCAATGCACCACTGCAAAGCCTTTAATGGGACCTGAGCCAAAGGCAAGCAGGGCTAAACCAGCAATCAATGTGGTGATGTTAGAGTCCAAGATCGTGGCCCACGCCTTATCAAATCCGATGGCAATCGCCGTGTGGGGAGCCGCACCATTGCGTAGCTCTTCGCGAATCCGCTCATTGATGAGAACGTTGGAGTCAATTGCCATACCAATCGCCAATGCCATTGCCGCAATACCTGGCAGAGTAAGCGTGGCTTGTAGCATGGATAGCAAGGAAATTAAGAGAACTAAATTAACCCCAAGCGCAATGACTGAGAATGTGCCAAATAGCATGTAATAGGCAATCATGAAAATCGCGATTGCAGCAAAACCATAAATGAGAGAGGTGAATCCTTTCTCAATGTTCTCAAGACCTAGGCTCGGGCCAATGGTGCGTTCTTCAATAATTTCCATGGGGGCAGCCAAAGATCCTGCACGAAGTAATAGAGCAAGATCATTTGCGCTCTCAGTGGTGGGTTGCCCAGTAATCTGGAACTTCGAGCCAAACTCACTTTGAATCGTCGCAATGGTGAGTACCTCACCCTTACCCTTTTCAAACAGAATCATGCCCATGGGCTTACCAATGTTCTCACGCGTTACTTCTTGCATCACTCGTCCGCCAGCGGCATCCAGTGAGATGTTGACAGATGGGCGTTGGTTCTGATCAAAGCCAGCGCTCGCATCGGTAATGCGATCGCCTGTGAAGATCACCGATTTTTTGAAGACGCCTAGGCGATTCTCGCCAAATCGAAATACATCGGTACCAGGTGGCGGGGTTTCATTGAGACCAATCGTTGAAGCAACTGGATCTGCGAGGCGGGATTCAAGGGTTGCGGTACGACCAATAATATCTTTGGCGCGCGCAGTATCTTGAACGCCTGGAAGTTGCACCACGATGCGCTCGGCCCCTTGTTGTTGAATGACTGGCTCTTTGACGGCTAATTCATTGACGCGTTTATTGAGGGTAATGATGTTTTGTTTGACGGCATTTTCTTGAACTTCTTTCAGTGCGCTTGCCTTAAATCGTCCAACCAGTTTGGCGCCATCGGCTGCTTTTTCAAGAAGCCACTCTAGATCAGCTTGAGGGCCTGCTAGTACCGCGCGAGCAGCATCTGCTTCTGCAGTCGATCCAAAGCGAATCGTAATGGCGTCGCCTGCGCGCTCAATGCCTTGATGACGAATCCCTTTATCACGCAGTTGTCCACGAATATCAGTCGCCAAGGATGTCAGTTTCTTCTGGACTGCGCCTTGCATATCGACTTGCAATAAGAAATACACGCCACCACGGAGGTCCAGACCCAAAGGCATAGGAAGGGCATTGATTGAGCCAAGCCAATTGGGTGTATTGGAGAGAAGATTGAGCGCCACAATATAGTTGGGCTCTTTGGGATCCACATTGAGCTTTTGATTAATTAAATCCCGTGCTTTGAGTTGCGTATCGGTATTTTCAAAGCGAATCTTGATGCTACCAACATTGCCGGTACGCTCAAAGAATATCCCCGTATTCTGAATACTCGCTTCGTTCAGAAGTGTCTCAATCCGAGATTGGGTAGTGAGATCAACCTTAATCGTCGGTTTAGCTGCTGAGATTTGAACGGCAGGCGCCTCGCCAAAGATATTTGGTAAGGCATACAAAAAGCCAATGACGAGGGCTACCCCAATTACAAGGTATTTCCAGAGGGGGTAGCGATTCATAATGCTGGCTTAGTGGGCGCCAATACGACGCCCTGATTCATTAGACAGATTTAATAGTACCTTTGGGTAGAACGCTCGTTACCGCATTCTTTTGCATCTGGACTTCGGTACCTGGTACTAGCTCAAGGGTAACGTACTGATCTTTAACCGCAGTGACTTTCCCCAAAATACCACCAGCGGTAATGACTTCATCACCAGCTGCAAGTGCCTCGAGCATCGCTTTGGTCTCTTTCTGCCGCTTCATCTGTGGACGAATCATGATGAAATAAAGCACCACGAACATGAGGATTAAGGGAATAAAACTCATCAATCCACCAGCATCTCCGCCGGCAGCGGGTGCGCTTTGCGCAAAAGCATTGCTAATCAACATCTTGGAGCCTCCAATTAATTACGACACGTAAGCCGCAATTCTAAACCGACTGGCTGTCGACTGGGATTTTGAGGCTTCCCCTAAAGCCTTAGTCTTGGTGGGGCTCAATCCCGCGTTGGCGTTGGCGATGGAACTGAACTTTGAATTGCGAGAAAGCCCCCTCTTTGAGGGCAGAGCGAATGCCCTTCATGAGCTCGAGGTAGTAATGAAGATTATGGATCGTATTTAACTGAGCCCCGAGGATTTCATTGGCCTTTTGGAGGTGGTGGAGATATGAGCGGGTAAAGTGTCGGCAGGTATAGCAGGCACATTGCATATCAATCGGTCGATCATCGTCACGGTAGCCAGCATTGCGAAGTTTGAGATCCCCATGGCGGGTAAATAGCCATCCATTTCGGGCATTCCGTGTTGGCATCACGCAATCAAACATATCAATTCCCATGCTGACCCCAAGCACCAAATCTTCAGGGGTTCCAACCCCCATCAGGTAATGCGGTACATGCTTGGGTAGGCGCGGCCCGGTATGACTCAAGATGCGTTCAAATTCAGGCTTGGGTTCGCCAACGGAGAGTCCGCCAATCGCAATACCATCAAAGCCCTGATTGGCTACGCCGGCAAGCGATTCGTCCCGCAGCTTTTCATACATACCGCCCTGAACAATTCCAAATAGGGCATTACCGGTTTCCAATTCACGAAAGCGCTTGATCGAGCGCTCGCCCCACCGAAGTGACAGTTGCAAAGATTCGCTCGCAGATTTTTCGGAAGTAGGCTGTCCTTGAGTTTCATAGGGCGTGCACTCATCAAATTGCATCGCAATATCGCTATTAAGCGTTGCCTGTATCTCCATCGACACTTCGGGCGACATGAATAATTTATCGCCATTAATCGGTGAAGAGAAGGTGACGCCATCTTCCGTAATTTTGCGAAGGGCGCCCAAGCTAAATACCTGAAAGCCTCCTGAGTCAGTCAGGATCGGTTTATCCCAGCCCATAAATCGATGCAGACCACCATGTTTACGAACCACATCTAAACCAGGTCGCAGCCATAAGTGAAAGGTATTGCCCAAGATAATTTGAGCGTTCATTTCGTGCAGGTCACGAGGGGTAACGGCTTTCACAGTGCCATAGGTTCCTACTGGCATAAAAATAGGGGTTTCGACCTCCCCATGGGGTAGGCGTATTTTCCCAAGTCGCGCGTGGCTATCGGAGTCCTCTTGGATGCTGGTGAATTCGAGTGGGCTCATACCCGCATTGTCTCAGGTTCGCCTCAGAAACATGGCATCACCGTAGCTGAAGAATCGGTATTGCTCACGAATGGCGTGGGCATAAGCGTAGCGGATGGGATCGATTCCAGCAAATGCACTTACAAGCATTAGCAGAGTCGACTTTGGTAAATGGAAATTTGTAATTAATGCATCGACCACCCTGAACTCAAAGCCGGGCGTAATAAATAAATTCGTTTCGCCCTCGAGTTGGCCGGTGATGGCATAACTTTCCAGTGTGCGAATGCTCGTCGTACCGACAGCAATCACCTTGCCTTGATTTTGTTTGGTCCGCTCAATTGCCTCGATCGTATCTTTCGGGATCGAGTACCACTCATAGTGCATTTGATGGAGCGCCAAGTCTTCATGCCGAACCGGAGTAAATGTCCCCGCACCAACGTGCAAAGTAATGGCTGCTTGTTGTACCCCATGATCCCGTAGGCGTTTGAGTAGAGCCACATCAAAATGCAAGCCGGCAGTCGGTGCCGCAACCGCTCCGGGTTTTTGAGCCATCACCGTTTGGTATCGATTGGCATCTTCCTCATCGGGTGTGTGGCTAATGTAGGGAGGTAATGGGAGTTCACCATAGCTCTCTAATACAGACATTGCATTCTCAGGAAATACAATTTCGTAAAAATCACTATTGCCACCAATATTGACTCGACCATTCACTATGAGCGTTGGGGCGTCATCGGCCGCGATGGGGTCAGAATGGGCGCGAAGCCGGATTTTGCCTCCGGGTTTTGGAACCTTAGACGCACGAATCTGAGCAATCGCTTGATTGGGCCCCGTGATTCGTTCGATCAAAACCTCAACTTGCCCCCCCGTTTCCTTTTGGCCAAACACGCGTGCTGGAATGACTCGGGTGTCATTAAAAATGAGGAGATCGTTTGGACCAATTAATTGGACAATATCGGTAAATGAACGATCAATGCACTCAGGTCTCTCATCCGCAGTCTGCACCAGCTCCAAGAGCCGGCTGGCTGATCGTTGCGGCAGTGGGTGCTGAGCGATTAGCTCAGGCGGGAGGTCGTAGTTGAAGTCGGATAATTGCATGGCATTACTATCGGTGTTGGGATTCTAACCATGAGAGCCAAGTCCAACACAAAAGTACCCAAAACACCGAGCGGTGAGGGGTCTCCTAATAATCTACTCGAGAAAATGGGGCTAACTACGCCTGCCGCATTAGCTCTGCACCTACCGATTCGCTACGAGGATGAAACCGAGCTATGGGCGATTGACGAGGCCTGTGCATCGGCACTTCAAGGTCCGGTTCAAACCCAAGGGCGAGTGATTCGTAGTCAGGTTGTGTATCGACCCCGTCGCCAACTCTTGGTTACGATCGAGGACGATACAGGTAGCTTAAACCTTCGTTGGTTAAATTTTTACCCCAGTCAACAAAAGCAAATGGCAGTTGGGGTACATGTACGGGTTCGGGGTGATATTCGGGATGGCTATTTCGGTCCTGAGATAGTTCATCCGACAGTGCGTGTTGTATCTCCGGATGCACCGCTACCCAAAAGCCTAACCCCGGTGTACTCGGTGGTTGCGGGAGTGAGTCAGACCAAAATTCGGAAGGCAGTGCTTAATGCTTTGAAGGATTCCAGCTTGGAAGCGTGGTTGGTAGAAACAATTCCACAAAGTGCTTTAAGTCCTGCCGCACAAAGCGTGATGCAGTGGAGTCTGCGCGATTCCATCCATTATTTACATCAGCCACCGGTTGATGCCGATACTCAATCTATCATTGAACGAACCCATCCTGCTTGGCGTCGGGTGCAGCTAGAAGAGCTTCTTGCGCAACAAATATCTCTAAAGCAAGCGCATGCCAGTCGTAGAGCGCGCCCCGCACCGCCAAAACAATCGAACTCGCCAAAGGAATTAAAAAACCTCCCCTTGCAACTGATACGCGCTCTGGCATTTGAGCTGACCGATGCACAGCAACGAGTGTGGTCGGAGATTACTCGTGATTTGAAAGAGCCGTTTCCAATGAATCGTCTTTTACAAGGTGATGTTGGGAGTGGCAAAACCATTATTGCAGCTCTAGCCAGTGCACAGATGGTGGAGCGCTCGTTTCAGGCGGCCATCATGGCGCCTACGGAAATTTTGGCAGAACAGCATTACTGGAAATTTAAGGAGTGGTTTGAGCCGCTTGGCATTTGTGTGGTTTGGTTGTCAGGTGGCATGAAAGGGAAAGAAAAAAAACACGCACAAGAAATGATTGCATCGGGTACGGCTCAAATCATTGTGGGAACGCATGCCCTCATTCAAGATGCCGTTCAATTTGCTGCGCTGGGCTTGGCAGTGATTGATGAGCAACATCGTTTTGGGGTTCGTCAACGTCTAGAGATTACTCAACGCATTGGCTCAGAAACCTATTACTGCCACCAACTCATGATGTCCGCCACCCCGATCCCCCGAACCTTGGCAATGACCTATTACGCCGATCTCGATGTCTCGGTTATCGACGAGTTACCACCCGGACGACAAGCAATTACTACCAAATTAGTTAAAGACGGCAGACGCCAAGAGGTGATTGAAGGTTTGAAACAGTGGTTGCAAAAGGGCCTTCAGGCCTATTGGGTTTGCCCGCTGATTGAAGAGTCAGAGGCCTTGCAATTACAAACAGCAGTTGCCAGTCATGCGGAGTTATCTGAATATTTATCGGAATATAAGTTGGCTTTGATTCATGGGCGTCTCAAGGCAGATGAGAAGGCGGCCATTATGGCTGCCTTTAAAGCGGGCCAGATTGATGTATTGGTGGCAACTACCGTGATTGAGGTGGGCGTCGATGTTCCCAATGCCGCATTAATGGTGATCGAGCATGCTGAACGCTTTGGTTATGCCCAGATCCATCAATTGCGAGGTCGTGTTGGTAGGGGCTCCAATCAATCGGCCTGTATCTTGATGTATTCCGAGCCTCTATCATTAGCCGCCAAAGAGCGTTTACAGACCTTACGCGAGGTTTCGGATGGATTTGTGATTGCGGAGCGCGATCTTGCCTTGCGTGGCCCTGGCGAGCTTTTGGGAGCCAGGCAATCGGGTGAAGCCATGTTGCGCTTTGTCGATTTGCAGCGCGATGCCTGGTTAATTCAGGTTGCACAAGAGCTCGCCGAGCATTGGTTGCGTGCCTATCCAGAGCTTGTCGAGGCGCATCTGGGTCGCTGGCTGGGTTCGCGCACAGATTTTCTAAAGGCTTGATAATACGAGTATGACTCTGACCGAACTTCGTTATATCGTTGCAGTTGCTCGTGAGCGCCATTTTGGACGTGCAGCCGAAGCCTGTCATGTATCACAGCCCACTTTGTCGGTTGCCATTAAGAAGTTAGAAGAAGAACTGCAAACCCAAATATTTGAGCGCACCAGTTCAGACGTGGCTCTCACAACCCTTGGCGCCGTGATTATTCAGCAGGCACAACGGGTACTCGAGGAAGCCAACGCACTTAAGCATCTTGCAAAACATGGTCAGGATCCCCTATCCGGGCCATTGCGACTTGGTGCAATTTATACCGTCGCCCCTTATTTACTCCCCAGTCTCGTTCGTGTGGCGCGCGACACCTTACCGAAGGCTCCATTATTTTTGGAAGAAAACTTTACGGTCCGTTTAATTGAGATGTTGCGTCAAGGGGAGCTTGACTGCGCCATTTTGGCGGACCCATTTCCGAGCGCCGGCTTGGATTTTGTTGACCTCTATGAGGAACCTTTCTTAGTGGCGATCCCCAAGGGGCATGAATGGTCAGATCGAAAATCGATTGGCCAAAAAGAATTGAAGGAACAAAATACCTTACTGCTTGGCGCTGGGCATTGCTTTCGGGATCATGTACTGGGTGTTTGCCCAGAACTCAATCGATTTGGCACCGGCCTAACACTTGGAGAGCATCGTAGTTTTGAGGGATCCTCGCTAGAGACCATTCGACAAATGGTCGCAGGAGGAATTGGAATTACGGTCTTGCCGCGCACCTCAGTCAGCAATCCAAATGATCGCGACGGATTGATCCTCTATATTCCATTTGAATCACCTGAGCCAACGCGGCGCGTTAGTCTAGTCTGGCGCAAAGGTTATCCCCGGGTTGAGGCCATGAAGGCAATTGCTCGGACCATTCGAGCGTGCGATTTACCTGGAGCGAGGTTGCTCTGATTTCTGGGCGCTTGCAGTCGTATATCCATCTGGTGCGCTTGGATAAGCCCATCGGCATTCTTTTACTACTGTGGCCAACACTTTGGGGCCTTTGGATTGCAAGCGATGGCTTTCCAAATCCAATCGTCTTGTCGATCTTTTGTTTGGGAACGGTCCTCATGCGAAGCGCCGGTTGCGCGATCAATGACTACGCTGACCGTCATTTTGATAAGCACGTAGAACGTACACAGCATCGCCCACTCACCAGTGGAAAAATATCCAAGTACGAGGCAATTGCAATTGCCGTGATCTTGGCATTGATCTCATTTGGATTAATTCAGCCTTTAAATGACTTGACTAAGCAGTTATCGATTGTGGCAGTTCTCTTAGCAGCCATTTATCCCTTTACGAAACGCTTCTTTTCAATCCCTCAAGCAATCCTTGGTCTGGCATTTGGTTTTGGTATTCCCATGGCGTTTGCGGCAGTACAAAATCACATACCGCTAGAGGCCTTGATTTTATTTACTGGTAATGTTTTTTGGGCGATTGCTTACGATACTGCCTATGCCATGGTCGATCGCGATGATGATCTGCGCTTGGGATTAAAAACTTCAGCGATTACTTTTGGGCGGTTTGATGTAACGGCCATCTCGATTTGTTATGGGCTCTTGTTGGCCTCCCAAATTTGGGTAGCCGAGATGATTGAGCTGAGTTCTTGGTTCTATGTGGGCTGGTTCTTAGCGCTCGGTTGCGCTATCTATGAACTGCGACTCGTTGCCACTCGGCAGCGCGAAGCCTGCTTTAGAGCCTTCTTGCACAACAATTGGTTGGGGGCCGCGCTCTTTTTAGGAATTGTGCTTGGACTAGCACTGCGCTCATAGTCTAGGATTGCCCAAATTCTTTTGCCATGGCCGCCCCACGCTTTTGAGCAGCAAGTAGGGCGTTTTGCAAAATCGCTGCCCACTGCTGTTGATCGAGGACTTCAAGTGCGGCAGCAGTGGTTCCACCTCTAGAGGTCACTTTTTGACGAAGACTCATGGGGGATTCTGATGATTGGAGAGCAAGGGCGGTCGCGCCCATCAGAGTTTGATTCGCCAACTCACGAGCGATGTCTGGCGCAAGCCCCATCTTCTCTCCGCCCGCTTGAAGGGCTTCTAAAAAAGCAAATACATATGCTGGACCACTACCCGATAGGGCGGTCACCGCATCCATTAAAGACTCATTGGGTACCCAAATGACTTTGCCAACAGCAGAGCCAATCGTTTGGGCGTAATGCCGTTGTTGCTCGCTGACCCAAGCGGGCGCAAATAAACCGGTGATCCCTTGATTAATCAGGGCAGGGGTATTGGGCATGGCACGAATGCATGAGGAGTATTCAAGCCAGCGTGACATATCAGCAATTTGGATTCCGGCTGCAATGCTCAGGATCACAGGACCATCAGCAACAGCTTGTAAATGCTTACTGAGTTCAGTAGCTGCCGCCTTAAAGTCTTGGGGCTTGATGGCTAAAACAATGATCTGTGCTGTCTCAATCTTCGGACGCGCATCACCCACAGCCCCATAGGTTGAAATCAAAAAATCATTCTCGAGAAGCTTGGCAGTTTGTGCTTGAGGTTCAATTGCGCAGATGGACTTTGGGTCGGCCCCTTGCTGCAAGAGGCCGCCAATAATGGCTCTAGCCATATTGCCACCACCAATAAATACGGTATTCATCGGTTGGATATTTGTCATGACTCTATCTTAGCGCTTAGTTTGCGCTCTCCAAAAATTGCACTACCAACGCGCACCATCGTGGCGCCCTCAGCAATCGCCGCCTCAAGATCATCGGACATCCCCATGGAGAGAGTATCAAAGTCTTCAAAACCAGCCACTCTTTGAGTTTGCATCCGAATATCCTCAAACAAGTGACGCATCGCTGCGAAAGCCTCACGCTGCTCGGCCTCGTTGGCACTGGGAGCTGGGATAGCCATTAGTCCACGCAATACTAAACCTGGAAGCGAAGCTACCACCTTACACAGTTGCAAGGTATCGCTTGGCATTACACCCGACTTACTTTCTTCTTGGCTGATATTGACTTGAACGCATGCCTGAAGGGGTCCCAGACGACTGTGGGCTTGCCGTTGATCCGAGAGGCGTTGCGCAATTTTCTCGCGATCAATGGTGTGAATCCAATCAAAGTGTTCAGCGATGTCAGATGTTTTATTACTTTGCAGTGGGCCAATAAAATGCCACTCCAGCCATGGACGCAGTTGATCGAGTCGCTGAATCTTCTCCACCGCCTCCTGCACATAATTTTCACCAAAGGCTTTTTGACCTGCGTGCATCGCTTCCTCAATTGCACTCGCCGGAAAGGTTTTGCTAACGGCAATTAATTCAATGGACTCTGGATCGCGACCGTAGTGTTCAGCAGCTGCATCGATGCGATGCCGAACAGCCATCAGGCAATCAGTAATCCGACTCATGGGTTCTTTGGCAACAATTGATCGATGATTTCAATCCAATGGCGCACGGGCAGATCATCTTGATGCAGATGACTAATGCAGCCAATATTGCCAGAGACGATTGTCTTAGCTCCCGATTGTGTGCAGGCAGCCTCAAGATTTTGTAGTTTCTGAGCCCGTAATTGATCAGAAAGGTTAGCTTGCAAAATTGAGTATGTACCCGCTGAGCCGCAGCATAGATGACTATCGGCACACAAATGAACTGAAATCCCTAGGCTTTCAAGAAGACCTTCCACCTTCCCGCGAATTTGTTGACCATGCTGCAATGTGCATGGGGGGTGGTAAACCACACCAGACTTTGGCTGCGAGCCAATTTGATGAATTAATGCGTCTTTAAACTCAGGTAAGAGCTCTGAAACATCTTTACATAGTTGCGAGACGCGCTCTGCTTTCTTTGCATAGACAGGATCATTCGCTAATAAATGTCCATAGTCTTTGACCATCACCCCGCAGCCTGACGCATTCATCACAATCGCTTCTACGGAGTCCTTGCCGTTCTCAATCAATGGCCACCATGCATCGATATTACGCTTCGCATCGGCTAAGCCGCCGACTTGATCATTGAGGTGATACCGTAGTGCACCGCAGCAACCCGCTTTGGGAGCGCTAATTAACTGAACGCCCAAAGCATCAAATACCCGCAGCGTAGCAAGGTTGATGTTGGGCAACATGCCAGGTTGAACACAGCCATCGAGCATCAGCATTTTGCGAGCGTGCTGTCGATTAGGTCTTGGGCCTGCTGGCAAGCCATTGGGCACCTTACGAGCAAGGGAGGTTGGCATCAGAGGCCGCATCATGCGACCGATACGCATCGCTGAATCAAATAAAGGTTTATTGGTTAATCCTTCTTTTAATAACCAACGCGTCAACTTCTGCCCAACGGGGCGTGATGCCGTCTTTTCTTCAGCCCACTTGCGGCCAATATCAACTAACTTGCCATACTCCACACCGCTTGGGCAGGTACTCTCGCAATTTCGACACGTTAAGCACCGATCCAAATGGGTTCTGGTCTTTTCCGTGGGAGCCTGACCCTCAGCAATTTGTTTGATCAAATAAATACGACCACGAGGTCCATCTAACTCATCACCTAATAGTTGATAGGTTGGGCAAGTTGCTGTACAAAACCCGCAGTGCACGCATTTACCTAATATGCGTTTTGCTTCAATACCGTCAGCGGTATTGATGAACTCAGGAGCTAATTTTGTTTCCATACTTAAGGTAAGCGCCCAGTTGTAAATACACCAAAGGGATCAAAGGAGTGCCTCAACCGTTTTTGCACGGCCTCAAAGCCTGCGGTTAGAGGATTGGAATCCAACCGAGTAAAGCGTTCGAATGCCTCGGTGCTTAATGATCGAAAGCAGGTTAAATGCCCGCCATGCTGGATTGCAAGTTTCTGTAACACGTTTGCCGTTGATTGATTGGCAGGACCTTGTATCCAACGCTCTTGTCCATGCCACTCCATGATGATTTCCGGCAAGCAATCCTTAGGCATCGCTAGCACTGGGCAGTTGGCTGGCAAGGAGAGTCGCCAAAGTGCGTGGTGATTTGGCATTTGACTAAACCAAGAAAGCTGCTGTTCACGAAGATTGCGCCAAAATAAATCAGCCTCTGAATCATCGAGTACGGTAGCGCCCAATCGATCTTGCATCATTTGACTAGCAGAGGTAACCGCTGCCTTCGCTCCCGCCAAACGAATCGTTAGCTCACCCTCACCACCTGCATCACCAATCCAAGCGCTGGCATTGAGCGGTAAAGGTTGCCCAGCCCATTCATTGAGTATTTTTAATGCATCACTGGCACCCATCCTGCAGCGAAGACTCGCAGTTGCTGCAGGCTTTGGCAATACTTTTACGGAAGCCTCTAAAAGTAGAGCAAGTGTTCCTAGTGAGCCAGGCAGAAGGCGCGAGACATCGTAACCGGCGACGTTTTTCATGACCTTACCGCCAAAGGATAGGTCTTCACCGCGACCATCCATCAGCCGGGTTCCCAAAACAAAGTCTCGTAAATTTCCAGCACTAATGCGAGCAGGACCAGCAAGGCCTGCAGCAATCACGCCTCCAAAGGTCGCATCGTCACCAAAGTGAGGCGGCTCAAATGGCAGGATCTGATTATTTTTGGCCAAGATTGACTCGATTTCTGCAATCGACGTGCCGGCACACGCCGTGATCACTAACTCCTCAGGTTGGTAATCCAATATTCCCTGATACGGTTTCGTACTCAAAATGGGAGACCGGCTTGGGTTACCGTACCATGATTTTGTATTGCCACCTTGGATCGATAGCACCTGATTCTGTTTACCAGCCTCAATAATTTGCTCACGAAACCGCGAGAGTACTGTTTCGTTCATGCCTAGAAGCGCTCCAGTTCAGGGTGGGGTAATACGCCACCGCTGACGCGCATCCGTCCATATTCAGCACAGCGATTGAGCGTTGGAATGGCTTTATCAGGGTTTAAAAGACGATCTGGATCAAATGCCGCTTTAACACCCCAAAAACGCTCACGCTCCTGTTCGCCAAATTGAACGCACATGGAATTAATTTTCTCGATCCCTACACCATGCTCACCAGTGATGGTGCCTCCGAGTTCAACGCAGGCCTCAAGGATTTCAGTGCCAAATTCTTCTGCCCGGTGCCATTCATCCGGATCAGCACCATTAAACAAAATGAGGGGATGCATATTGCCATCTCCCGCATGAAAGACATTGAGACAGCCCAGACCATATTTGGCCTCCATGCCTTTAATGCGCTTTAGTAGGGTTGCAATATGACGCCTTGGAATGGTTCCATCCATGCAGTAATAATCTGCTGCAATCCGTCCAGCGGCTGGGAAGGCATTCTTACGTCCACTCCAAAAGCGCAAGCGCTCCGCCTCACTTTCAGAGACTTGAATGCGACTAGCCCCTTGCTTTTCTAATACCGCATTCATGCGGGCGATTTCTTCTTCGACCTCTTCGGGGGTTCCATCCGATTCGCACAATAAGATAGCCTCTGCGTTGAGGTCATAGCCAGCATGCACAAACTCCTCAACAGCACGCGTGGTTGGTTTATCCATCATTTCTAAACCAGCTGGAATAATCCCCGCAGCGATGATGGCGGCGACCGCATTGCCACCCTTTTCAATATCATCAAAACTGGCCATAATGACGCGTGCTAATTTTGGCTTAGGCACAAGCTTTACCGTAATCTCAGTAACAATCCCGAGCATTCCTTCGCTACCAATCAACACAGCCAGCAAATCCAATCCTGGTGAATCAGGTGCCATGCTGCCAAATTCCACCACATCACCATTCATCAGGACGGCGCGAACGCGCAATACATTGTGAAGCGTCAAGCCATACTTTAAGCAGTGCACGCCACCCGAGTTCTCATTAACATTTCCACCAATTGAACAAGCAATCTGCGAGGATGGATCGGGTGCGTAGTACAAACCATGCTTTGCGACCGCTTCTGAGATTGCCAGATTTCGGACGCCTGGCTGCACGACCGCAGTGCGTGTAAAGGGATCGACCTGCAAAATCTTTTTGAACTTGGCTAACGATAAAACCAAGCCTTGCTCAATCGGCATTGCACCGCCCGAGAGACCGGTGCCCGAGCCGCGCGGTACCACAGGAACTCCAAGGGCTTTGCAGGCTTTAAGGATATTGACCACTTGCTCTTCATTCTCAGGAAGTGCCACTGCCAGGGGCATTTTGCGATAGGCCGCCAAGCCATCGCATTCATAGGGAATGGTGTCCTCGGGCTGCCAAAGGAGGGCATCATCTGCTAGAAATGGCCGTAAGGCATCGACCAAAATAGCCTGTTTGGCTTGTAGGGATTGGATTTCAGCAGAAGAAGCGGGGGCATTCATTCGTCTATTTTAGCCATTTACCTATAATCTGTTCATGGGAAATCGACTATCAAAAATTGCAACCCGAACTGGTGATGCCGGTATGACTGGCCTTGGTGACGGTAGCCGAGTTGAAAAAGATCATTTACGTATCTGCGCCATGGGCGATGTGGATGAGCTGAACTCGCAAATTGGGGTTTTGATGACCGAAGAGCTCCCCGCATCGATTGCTTCCGATCTTCAGGCATTGCTGTTACGAGTCCAGCATGATTTGTTTGACCTGGGCGGGGAGCTTTGTATTCCCAATTACACCCTATTAAAACTTGAGCAAGTTGAGCAGCTCGATACTTGGTTAGCTCACTACAACGCCAATCTTCCTCCGCTCAAAGAATTTATCTTGCCAGGGGGAACCCGCGCGGCAGCTCAGGCGCATGTCTGTCGAACCGTTTGTCGACGCGCTGAGCGCTCTATTGTCAAGTTAGGTTGGGTTGACCCAATTGCTGACTCACCGCGTCAATACGTCAATCGTTTATCCGATCTTCTCTTTGTGATTGCCCGGGTTTTAAACCAGGCTGCTGGTGGTCAAGACGTGCTGTGGAAGAATCAAAATAAAGCACAAGATAGCTAGAAAGAAAAAACGCGGCTTTAAGCCGCGTTTTTGATGAATTAAGCAGATAACTAGGCGCGTCGCCGTTTGCGAACTGCCTGCGCAAGACGCTCGAGTACTTTCACAGAATCATCCCAGTTAATGCAGGCATCGGTAATGCTCTTGCCATATTCCAGCTGTTTTGGATCATCCTTGCCAGGTGTGAACTTCTGAGCGCCGGCGTTTAAATGACTCTCAATCATGACCCCAAAAATCTTACGGGATCCACTCTCGATTTGTTCAGCAACATTATTAGCAACATCGATTTGCCGTTGATGCTGTTTACTTGAATTGGCATGCGATAGATCAACCATCAAAGAGGCTGGTAACTTTGCAGCTTCTAGTTCAGCACAGGCTGCTTCAACATACTTTGCTTCGTAATTGGGCTCTTTACCGCCACGCAGAATCACGTGACAGTCTTTATTGCCCTTGGTTTCAACGATTGCAACCTGACCATTTTTGTGCACCGATAAGAAATGATGTGGCCGATGCGCCGCTTGAATCGCATCGGTTGCGATTTTGATATTTCCATCAGTCCCATTCTTAAATCCGATTGGCGCAGATAGTCCAGAACTGAGTTCGCGATGAACTTGACTTTCTGTCGTTCTGGCGCCGATTGCACCCCAGGAAATTAAATCGGCAATGTATTGGGGTGAGATCACATCGAGGAACTCACTACCAGCTGGCATGCCCAGGCGATTAATTTCCATGAGCACTTGGCGCGCAATACGCAGACCTTCTTCAATCTTAAAACTCTCATCGAGATAGGGGTCGTTGATGAGTCCTTTCCAGCCAACCGTCGTGCGGGGTTTCTCAAAATACACACGCATGACAATTTCCAGATCATCGGCTAAGCGCGTACGCTCTCTCATGAGGCGTTGGCAGTACTCCAAGGCTGCAGAAGGATCATGGATTGAGCAAGGGCCAATGATTACTAAGAGGCGATCATCTTTGCCATGAATTAGATTCCGGATTTTGTCCCGAGTACGCCCGATTAGCTTTTCAGTTGGCGTGCCTACGATTGGAAAAAACCGAATCAAATGCTCGGGGGGCGGTAAAACAGTAATGTTACCGACACGTTGATCATCGGTCGCAGAGGTTTTATCTAAGCTTGCGTACCAGTTTTCTTGGGGGGTATGGGGTTTTGTGCTCATACCCTCTATTCTAAAGCCTGATAGAGGTCGGTGCGATCTAATAGAAGCGCATGCAAATCAAGCCGTACCCCCAACGGTCATTTCATCAATGCGTAAGGTTGGCTGACCCACACCTACCGGGACACTTTGCCCTTCTTTGCCACATACGCCCACTCCGCTATCTAGACGAAGGTCATTGCCGATCATGCTCACTTGCTTTAAGGATTCTGGGCCATTACCAATAATGGTTGCTCCTTTGACAGGGTATTGGATCTTGCCTTTTTCCACCCAATACGCCACCGAGGCAGAAAATACAAATTTGCCACTCGTGATGTCGACTTGCCCACCGCCAAAGTTCACGGCATAGAGACCTCGATCAATACTAGCCACAATTTCTTCTGGATCATAGTGACCCGATAGCATGTAGGTGTTGGTCATGCGGGGTAGGGGCAGCGAGGCAAAACTCTCACGCCGTCCATTGCCCGTCAGAGGCATTCCCATCAAGCGCGCATTAAGACTGTCTTGAATGTAGCCCTTTAAAACACCGTCTTCAATCAGGGTGGTGCACTGCGTGGGCGTGCCCTCATCATCCATATTGAGCGAGCCGCGACGTCCGCTGAGTGTTCCATCATCAACCACCGTGACACCTTTGGCAGCCACCCGCTGACCAATGCGTCCAGAAAACGCAGAAGATCCTTTGCGATTAAAGTCCCCCTCAAGACCGTGGCCAATGGCTTCATGCAGCAGTACGCCAGGCCAGCCCGGGCCCATGACAACGGTCATTGGGCCTGCAGGCGCTGGACGGGAATCGAGATTCAGGAGGGCATGATCAACTGCTTCATCGACCCACTGATCAATACGCTGGGTATCAAAAAAACTGTAGTCGGCACGCGCTCCACCACCGGCAGAGCCGGATTCTCGCCGACCATTTTGCTCAGCAATAACATGAATCGATACGCGCACGAGTGGGCGAATATCAGCAGCCAATAAGCCATTAGAGCGAGCCACCATCACAACATCAAACTCACCCGCAAGACTGGCCATGACTTGGATGATGCGTGGATCACGGGCCTTGGCACGTCGTTCAATTCCTTCTAAGAGCGCAATCTTTTCTGGAGGCGTTAATGAGTCCAATGGATTGAAGGTGCTATATAAAGCTGGATTAGAGTGTGTTGATGCCGAAAGTGGGGCGCGGACTTTGACTTTGCCACCTTTGGGGCCAATTACGCGAGTAGCATGCGCAGCTTTTAATAAAGCTTCAGAGCTAATCACATCCGAGTAAGCAAATGCTGTTTTATCGCCCGAGATCGCACGAATACCAACACCTTGATCAATATTGAAACTGCCGGATTTGACAATCCCCTCTTCTAAGCTCCATTGCTCACTACGTGTGTATTGAAAATATAAATCCGCATCATCTAAGCGATGCGCATGCATCACCCCAAATAGTTGATCAAGGTCAGAAGGACCTAGGCCATTGGGCTTGAGTAAAAAAGAATGGGCAATATCGAGGGCCTCTTGCGGGCTTGCTGATGTTGCAATGTGTGGGATAGCAAGTGAGTTCATGGTATTTTTCAGACAAGCTTACGATGTTTTAGGGCGGGCAGCTTAGAACGTACTTCTTCGAGTGCAGTGGAGTCTAGCTCGCCGAGCACACAGCCTTCGCCAGCGGCAAGTTCAGAGACAATATTGCCCCAGGGGTCGACCAGCATGGATTGACCCCAAGTGCGACGTTGATTTTGATGAAGGCCACCTTGGGCGGACGCCAGAAAATAGCACTGGTTTTCAATGGCCCGTGCGCGCAGCAAAATCTCCCAATGATCCTTGCCAGTTGTATGGGTAAATGCAGCTGGAATTACCTGGCAGTCAACCTCGGCTTGCTGTCGATACAACTCTGGAAAGCGAAGGTCATAGCAAATGCTTAAACCAAACACCCACTCATTGCCCTCATGCAAAATGCGAACGGTTGTAGGCTGACTACCCGCCTCAATCGTTTCAGATTCTTGGTAGCGCTCATTAGACGTCTGAAAACCAAATAGATGAATCTTGTCGTAACGGGCAATGCACTGACCCTCTGGATTAAATACTAAGCTTGCATTTAAAACCTTTAGTGGATCACTTGCCTCGAGCGGGATGGTGCCGGCAATCAAGAAGATACGATATTTTTGAGCAAAGCCTTGAAGCGCGTCTTGAATGGGTCCACGACCAAAGGTCTCCCGCACTTTGACCTTGTCGGTATCGGCAAGCCCCATTAGGCAAAAGTATTCAGGTAGCGCAAGCACTACTGCACCCTGGTCAGATGCATTTTTGATTAGTCGTTCAGCCGTGCGCAGATTGTCTGCCAAATTCGCAGATGAAATCATCTGAATCGCTGCCACCGTTAATTTATTTGCCATACCACTGAATACTAAAGCTTTAGTTGCTAGTTGACAGGCGCTGGGGTGGTGGGTGCCGACTTTGTTGGGGTTTGTGCTGGTGGCATCTTTTGCTCACGCAGCAGATTTCGAGAGCGAATGGTCTCCAGCACCTTTGGATCTAAAGGCTGACCATTTTGGTCTAGTGGGATTACATCAGGCTTATCCCAGCTTCCCTGCACTAGGTAATCGGTCTGAAGTGTGCGATTTAGTTGATTGCTAATTAAATATTGACCAATCAGGGCGCTTGCTCCAATGATCGGATTGACAGCGAAGAGCGCTAGAGCGCCAGCGGTTGCATCAATCGTTGGGAAGATGGTGATTCGTAAGTCTTGGGTTTGCTTGGGAATATTCACGAGACCGCTGGTGGCAACTCGAGCTTGATTGAGTTGCATCGTGAAATTCTGTGTGCGGGCAACACCGTTGCGCAAAACAAAGTCACCAGAAAGAGTGTTGAAGGCGGTTCCCGAGGTGACTACATTCCCAAGGCTGCCTTGAAGGTCAAAGGTTGCAAATTTTAATAAGCTTTGCAAACTAAATACCCCAATAATCTTGGCAAAACCAGAGTCCACCTGAAGTAAGCGACCATTTTCTAGATTGATTTTTACATTGCCAGCCAGGGTATCAAAGGAGGGATCATAGGGAGGGCCGCTCCAATCCAATTTGGCATTGATTGTTCCCTTGCCACCCTCTACCGCTTTAGGGCTACCCCAATAGGCAACGACCGTACCCAGATCTTTAATTTGGGAGTTGATATCCAATAGAACATGCTCATTATTGCCCTGCTGATCACTGGTCCACTCCCCAGTAATCCGTGAAGACGCGCTTGGATTGTTAATGACAAGACTTTCAATTGCGATTCGGTTTGGAGTGTTACGTGTCTTAATCGCGATTGCGCCAGGTTTATATTGATTGAAATTAAAGTCATCAATACTGAGATCAAGTTCAGGAATCGCATTAAGTGATACCTCTTTGTCAGCGGATGCACTTGAGTTCACCGGATTTGCTAATTTTGGAGGAATATGCAAACGAAGCAATTTTCCTTTTAGAAGATCAGCATTTTTTCTCTCTTGATACTGAACATCGCCCTCTAAATTCGGGGATTTCAAATTAAGCTGCCAAGTATCTCCACCCAATTTGGCACTGATAGCAAGATTGGGCCAGGGGCGGTTCATGGCAATCGCTTGATTGATGCGCGCTGTAAACACTCGAAGGCCATCGGCGTTATCCGCAGAGCCAGCCGTGTTGGCAGCATCGGGTTTGCTATTTACTCCATCGTTCGAAAATAACAGGCGATGCCAGGCATCAATATTGAGATCGTTTGCTTGCACATTGAGACCCAAGCCACGCTCAGGGATGATGGCTGCAGCCCCTATCCCAATTCCTTGCGCCACAATGCCGTCTGCACCTTGTTTTCCTTGTAGCGTGATTGTTTTCCCAATTTGTGCTGACCATTGAGCGATTCGTTTGGAGGCCCCCTCGCTGGCGTTGGACTGGTATCGAAAAACCCCGTTTAGTTTGTTGCCCTTCTTGATACTTAGGGGTTCAGGAAGGGCGGTGCTTAGACCATTGAAATCGAGGTCGAGATTGAGGTCCGTGGTGTTGCTAGTAATACCCAGCCTGCCTTTAAATGCGGCCTTGCCATCCAGTGCCTTTAGGAGCTCTTGAGATTGGCGACCCACTTGATTGGAATAGTGACGCTCAAGGCGTTCAAGATCAATTGTCCCATTGAGATCATAGAGATCTTGTTTGGTTTGAGATTGCCCCGTGTTTTGTCGAATATTGATGGTGCCACCAAAGAATTCAGCGCTTACCTGTTCAAAGCGGGGCAAGTCTTCGGTAATCCGAATACTGCCTCGTACCTGATTGAATGGGGCAAGATCAGACCAAACGACGATATTGTTATTTAAGCTTAGCAAAGCATTTAATTTGAGGTCATCTGTATTTTGAAGAGGCAACAGCATCTCTAGATCAAGTTTTGCGGGACCTGATAACTTCAGATTCTTTGCTAACTCTGGACGAGTGAGAAGAATCGGTGTTGTTCTCAGATAGTCCATCATGTCATTGATCGGGCCCGTAATATTTCCTTTGAGATTGAGGACCGGCTTTGCGCTAGAAACATTCGGTATTTCTGCATTGACATTTTGAATTTGCAGACCTTGGTAGCGAGCATCCTTGATTGCTACCATCAGCTTGGCTTGCTGCATCGAAACGAGACCGTTGACTTCCGTGAATTCAGGCCAAGTGCCTTTTGCAGATGGGAATAGAGGGGCTGGTCGAAAAACCGTTCCAGAGATTGGTAGATTTAATGCAAATTCGCCAGTTCCCGAAGCATCGTAAGGGGCTAAATTAGGATCACCTTTGATCTTTAGGCTGCCATTGTTGATCTCTCCTCCGACAAATGCTTTTTCAATATAAGTGCGCGCATCCTTTGACATTTCTGCAGGGAGGTAGCGGTAGATTGTTTGTGCCTTTGCTCTAGGAAATTGAATGGTTAGATCTAAAGTGTCTGGTGCCTTCTCTTTGCCAATTAGGTAATTGCCATCAGCAATTAATGCGATATCGGGGTTGTTTACAGAGAGCTGATCAAATCCGATTTGCCATTGCTTATTTTTTAATGACCAATTTAGTGTTCCGCTTGCGCTGTCAAACTGCAAACGTGGCTCTGCTAAAAAATCAGCAATCACTAATCCCAAATTTTTTGAGTTCAGTTTGATGCTGCCTTGGTTTTGATTGGTGGTAATCGTGCCGCTTAAATTGGTAATGCTTGGGATGGTATCTCGGTAAGCTTTGATGCCTACCTGATTGAGGGAGCCGGTAATATTAAATTTAGGCCCTTGACCACTTAAGAGGCCACCGATCAGGGGAATATTGGATTTTGGTTCAGCCCATGTGATGTCGACATCAATCAGATCTCCACGTGGTTCGGTTTGCTCTAAAACCTGACGGATTCGATTGGGAATGGGCAGATTCAATGCAAACAGACTGAGGTTCTCGAGGCTAATTTTTGCCGAGGAGAATGCAAATTTTTCAAGCTCGCCATCGCGTTTAGGAGCCTGCCAGCCAAAGGTCATGGGCGCCAGTGATTCCATCGGGGTTCCCGGCTTTTGATTCTTGTTTAACCAGGCAAATTGCTGCACCGCAAGCGAAATAAACTTCCCGGATGTGAATTGCTTCGCCTCCATTTCTAGGCGCCCAAACTCAAGCGCCTGATTGCTTTTTAATTGTTGAAAGATGGGTTGCTCGATCGCAAGTTTGAATTGTCCGCCATTAGGGATGCCTTTGCTTATGGCAATCGATCCTGAGGAGTTCAAAACGCCGCTTAGCTGTTTAAAGGGAATCTCAAAATCCCGGCTAAATTGCCCAAGATCCAGTCGCTGGACTTCCCACTGAAAATCGCCAATCCAATCCCGCCAATGGCCCGCTTGCCCACCTAGACGGTGAGAAAATTTTCCTGAGAGAGTTAGGGTGCCTTGATGCCATGGACTGTAAATAGCGGCATCAAGTTCATGCTGACGTATTCCATTTTGTAGTTGCATGGATTCGATTCGCAGATCCGCGGCGTCGGCTTTGGACTTTGAGAAATCCTTCCAAAGAATATTGATATCGGAAATCTTTAAATCACCTTGTTTAAACAGCCAATTTTCGAGATGGAAATCATCCCCGCCATCGCCCGCAAGAATACCCGCCACATACAAGCGCTTTTGCGAGTCACGCGTAACTTGAATTACCGCATTACTAGCGTGTAATTTCGTGAAATAGGGCTTTAGGTGATAAAACGATGACCAACTCAACTCGCCTCGGATGTCAGCGATCCTTAGGGGAGGTGCATCTGTAATCGTAGTCGGATTGCGTTTGGCATCGACCACAAATTCCAGATCGCGAATATCAAAGACTGGACGGATCCCTTGCCAGTAGACATTGAGTTGATTGATTTTGACCTCAACGCCAATGCGTTGTGACAGTAACTTTTCGACAGCCGGTTTTGACGTTTCGAGTTGCGGCCAAATAATGAATCGGATCACCAGATGCCCAAGAATCATGAGTCCGACCGTAACGAGAGCCAAAATTGCCAGACGGCGCGACCAACGTGACCACGAGGTGGCGTCGGGCCGCATCGTCAGAAGGTCTTTGAGGCGTAACGGATACTTTTTTTCGGTCATTACTATCCATTATCCGATACCCTTCATTGATTGGGCTAGTAGCGATTAAGATAAGGCATGGTTTCGGATCAAGACGCCCTTTCTTTTCTGGAGAAAAACTCCGTCTATGCAAATCGCTGGCTAAGTGCCCACGCAGATTGGCGCGCTTGGCTAGAGGAGCGCATACATACTCCGGTCGACACCACCCAGATCGATCAGCTGCTCCTGCCAATCAGCAAGGCTCTCGATCGTCAGGAGTTGGATGAGGCAGCACTGATGAGTCAGCTTCGGCTAGTTCGTCAACAGTTGATGCTATGGATTGGTTGCCGAGACCTCAATGGACTGGCACCTTTATTAGAAGTGACCCAGTCGCTCAGTTATTTTGCAGAGCAAGCCCTTGGGCTAGTCGTGCGCTATCTTCGCACGGATCTGCAAGAGCGATTTGGCCTACCTTGGGCTCGGACCGAAGACTACGAACTGCCACTCCTGATTGTCGGGATGGGGAAATTAGGCGGTCGTGAACTCAATCTTTCCTCGGATATCGATCTGATCTTGTTATATGAGGAAGAGGGCGAGACTAAACATGGGGCAAGTTCGATTTCAAACCACGAGTGGTTTACGAAGCTGGGCCGGCGTCTCATCAAAATGATTTCTGAGCATGATGCCCATGGATTTGTATTCCGGGTGGATATGCGCTTGCGTCCTAATGGCGATTCTGGACCGTTGGTTTGTAGTCTAGAAATGCTCGAAGAGTATTTGTTTGTGCAAGGCCGTGAATGGGAGCGTTACGCATGGATTAAAGGTCGCATGATTTATCCCCCGATATCGCATCCCGATTATGTTCGGTGCGAGAAGGGGCTTGAGCAAATTATTCGGCCATTTGTCTATCGTCGCCATTTAGATTACGGTGTGATTGCAGCCATTCGGGAGTTGCATACACAAATTCAGCGAGAGGCAGATAAGCGGAGTAATCAACGCAGCGGGCGATCACGTGATATTAAGTTAGGTCGCGGTGGAATCCGTGAAATTGAGTTTTTAGCCCAGATGTTTCAATTAATGCGGGGTGGTACCGATCCGCGCTTACGAACTCGTCCAACGCTTGAGGTCTTAGATCGACTGCAAGAGGGTGGACTGATGAGCGCAGAAGAAATTGAAGCGCTCAAATCTGCTTATGTGTTCTTAAGGCGCTTGGAGCATCGCATCCAGATTTGGGAAGACCAGCAGACACATTATTTACCTGAGCAGGATGATGCGAGAGCGCAGTTGGCGCAAGCCATGGCTGGACCGAATCAAGAAGGGCGTCTCGAAGAGTTTATGCAAATGCTCACTGAGCATCAAAATCAGGTAGCACGTTATTTTGAAAAGGCGTTTGCCTTGGACGAAAGCACCCGTTTGCAAATTGATGCAAACGACACAAGCTGGCAACCCAATACTGCTTTATTCCCCAAGGCTAATGAGCGGTGGAGCGCCTGGCAGGAAAGCTCCCGTGCCAAATCACTGCCAGAGAAAAGTCGACTCACGATACGAAGCTTATTAAAAAAGGCAGCGAATGATATTGAGGCTGATCATCCAGACGATGCGGATCAAACTCTCTTGCGATTTTTTGATCTCCTTGAGGCGATTTGTCGTCGCAGCGCCTATCTATCGATTTTGGCTGAGAACTCCAATGCCTTGCAAAAGGTATTGATGCTCCTCAATGCCTCACAGTGGGCCGCCCAATATTTAGCCAGACATCCTCATTTATTGGACGATCTGTTATCGGCCAATGCGCAATCTGAGCTGATTCATGATCCTGAGAGCTATTGGTGCAAAGTAAAGGCAAATCTGGATCTGCGTTTAGATGATGCCCTCGCAGATGGGGCGAGCCCAGATCATGCCATGGATATCCTACGGGTCACACATCACACCGAAACCTTTTTAATTCTCTTAGCTGATTTAGGAATTGGTGCTCCCGAGGGTCTTAGTACTGAGCGGGTGAGTGATCGCTTGTCCGCGCTGGCCGATTTGATACTGCAGGCAACCTATGAACGCGTTTGGCCATCGGTTGCGGAGAAGTTTGGTCTCAGTCCTCAGCATCCACCACCATTTGCAGTGATTGCCTATGGCAAGTTGGGCGGAAAAGAGTTGGGTTACGCCTCTGATCTCGACCTGGTCTTTTTGTATGACGCATCACCAACAGACTATGCGGCTCAGGAGATTTATTCGGTGTTAGGTAAGCGCATGATTAATTGGTTGACGACTTTAACTGCTGCCGGCACTTTATTTGAAATCGATACGCGCCTGCGCCCAAACGGCGCTGCAGGATTTTTGGTGACCAGCCTTGATTCCTTTCGACGCTATCAATTGCGTGAGGGGGATAACGCCGCTTGGGTTTGGGAGCATCAAGCCATTTCTCGGGCGCGCTTTGCTGCGGGTGATCCCAAGGTAGGAGCCCAGTTTGAAGAGATACGCAAAGAAGTTCTCGCCCACGAACGAAATCATTCTGATCTCAAATATGAAATTATTGAGATGCGCCATAAGGTTCATGCTGGCCATCCAAATTCATCCAATGATTTTGATCTCAAGCATGATCCTGGTGGCATGGTCGATATTGAATTCATCGTTCAGTATTTAGTTTTGGCCTACGCTCGCCAGTACCCTGATTTATTGGGCAACTTAGGCAATATTGCGCTTTTAGGAATTGCCGCAAAGCACCAGTTGATCTCGGAGATGGATGCGCTTGAGATTGGGGACGCCTATCGCATGTTTCGGGCGCAGCAGCATCGATTGCGTTTAGACGGAGCGGAAAAAATTCGGGTATCCATCCATGAGTATCCTGATTTTGCGAAAGCAAAGGCGTGTGTGACTAAACTTTGGGAGGCGGTCTTTGGCGCCCCCTCGCAACCAGTTTAATTGGCTTTAGGTCTGGTTTAGTAGTTCTCTCGCGTGTCGCCGCGTGGTGTCAGTAATGGTTGTGCCGCCTAGCATCCGAGCAATTTCTTCAATGCGTTCTTGACGGCCTAAACTCTTCACATCGGAATGGGTTTTGCCATCCAATGCTTGTTTACTTACCTTGAAATGATGATCACCTTGAGCGGCCACTTGGGCTAGATGGGTGACACAAAGGATTTGGTGGGACTGACCCAGTTGCCTTAAAAGTTCGCCAACCGTTTGAGCCACTGCTCCACCAATGCCAGAATCGACTTCATCAAAGATCAGGGTTGGGGTAAAGCTCGCCTTGCTGGTGATGACACTAATGGCTAAGCTAATGCGCGCTAACTCTCCTCCAGAAGCAACCTTAGCCAAAGGCTTTGGTGTGCTACCACTGTGCGCAGCGATCAGAAACTCAATTTGATCGATTCCATGACGACTGGCCTCGCTTGGACTGACAAGGACTTGCAGCTGGCCGCCTGTCATTGCGAGGCGCTGCATCGCATCGCTAACGGCTTGGCTAAGCTCTGCGGCTGCCTGATGACGACGCTTTGATAATTCTTGCGCACGTTTTAGAAATTCAGCCTCTTGAGCCTTAAATTGTTGACGCAAAGACTCGATATCTTGTGCTGCCGTGAAGGCCGCTAATTTTTCTTGAGAGCTGATCCAAAGTTCTGGCAATTGCTCAGGATTGACTTTGTATTTGCGAGCCGCAGTATGGAGAGCTTGCATTCGGGCTTCGAGTTCTGCAAGGCGATCTGGATCTAAATCCATCTTTTGTCGGTATCGATTTAATCCGTGAATCGCCTCGTCAATCTGAATTTGAGCATGATTAAGGCTTTCATTGATCTCATTCAAATTCGGATCATGCTTTACTAAATCATCAATCGCATGCTGCACCCGATGAAGTTGCGACTCAATCGAATGCTCAGCATCGCTTAAGCCATCAATCGCGAGCTCAACCCCTTGAATAATTTTGGCGGCATTGGCCAGTCGAGCATGCGCTATTTGGATTTCACCCCATTCATTTGCTTGTGGTGCAATTTCATTGAGCTCATCAAGCTGCCACTGAAGACGCTCTTGCTCGCGCTGTAAATCAGCACCTGCCGCTTCGGCTTGCTGCAATTGCTTGGCCGTCACATTCATAGATTGATATGCTTGCGCCACGATCGCTGCTTGGTCATGAAGATTGGCATGTCGATCGAGCAGCTCGCGTTGTGCACCGGTCTTAAGAAGTAATTGGTGGGCGTGTTGCCCATGAATATCGACGAGACGATCACCCAGTTCGCGTAGTTGATTTAAAGACGCAGCGCCACCATTAATGTAGGCCTTGCTCCGACCGGAATGATCGATGCTGCGTTTAATCACAATCCGATGGTCATCTTCGAGCGGAAAATCAGCCTCGCGCAACCATCCGGAAATTTCCTCTTGCAAGTCCTCTTCGACCTGAAAAATAGCAGCGATCTCTGCGCGTTGGCAGCCCTCACGGATTTGACTGGTATCAGCACGCTCACCCAGAGCGAGGGCTAGGGCATCGAGCAAAATTGATTTACCTGCACCAGTTTCGCCAGTTAAAACACTAAAACCCGAGCCAAAATCAAGTTCTAGGTGATCCACAATCACAAAATCACGCAATGCTAATGATTGAAGCATGTTGATTCGCCTGGATTAAAACGTGGAAGGATACTCGTTCCAGTGCAACTTTTCTCTTAGGGTCTGGTAGTCACTGTGCCCCAGTGGATGTAGGAGGGAGATGGATTTGTTCGAGCGCTTTACCTCAACCCGATCACCGATTTGTAATTTAGTTAATGATTGCATATCAAAGTTCACAATCACTTCTCGGCCACCAGCAACTTCGATCGTAATTTGAGACTCTTGGGCCAATACGATGGGTCGATTGGAGAGTGCATGGGGAGCGATTGGTACCAGCACAATCCCTGGCACGCAGGGATGCAAAATGGGACCGCCTGCTGAGAGGGCGTATGCGGTTGATCCGGTTGGGGTGGACACAATTAGGCCATCGGAGCGCTGGTTGTACATAAAGGAGCCGTTAACATGCACCTTTAGCTCCACCATTCCAGAGAGTCCTGAACGATTCACGACCACATCGTTTAAGGCTAAGCCCCGATGAATCTCTTGATCATTGCGCCATACGCTAGCCTCTAGTAGCGATCGCTCATCGATTTCATAATGACCATCAATCATGGGCGGCAGAACCGTTTTGGCGTCTTCAAAAGGGATGTCGGTCATATAACCCAAACGCCCCATATTGATCCCCAAGAGCGGTACTCCAGTCCCGGCAATTTGACGACCAATGCCAAGCATGGTGCCATCACCCCCCAAAATAACCGCCAAATCCGTGGATTTCTGGAAATCCTGGAGTTGGATGATCTGTAAATTGGCGTCTGGCAAATGGGTGGCCGTAGACGCCTCAATGCTGAGCTCGCAGCCATGATTTGTGAGGATTTGGGCTAATTCGTGTAAATGCTGCCCAATACCGTCTGCTTGGTGCTTACCCACAAGGGTTACGCGCCTAAACTTCTTCTGCAGGGGTTTGCTTGATGGGCTTAACATATGACGATTAAACCATAGGCATAAAATTACTCCAATCATGGATGATCGCTCAAAAGTTCTGCTCAAAACCTTAATCGAGAGATATATCGAAGAAGGCCAGCCAGTGGGCTCGCGGACCCTGTCACGTTTTTCGGGATTGGATCTCTCGGCAGCGACGATTCGGAATGTAATGGCCGATCTTGAGGACCTTGGTTTGGTGACCAGTCCGCATACCTCGGCAGGACGCATTCCAACCCCGCGAGGTTACCGTTTGTTTGTCGACACGATGTTGACCATTCGGCCCCTGGAGGAGGTGGCTTCCAAACAGGTTGAGCAATCCTTATATCCCGATGCTCCCCAAAAGGTGATTAGTTCTGCAGCCCAGCTCTTATCCAATCTGACGCATTTTGCTGGCGTGGTCATGACCCCGAAGCGCTCTCAGATCTTTAAACACATTGAGTTTCTGCGCCTTGGCGAAGGCAAGATTTTGTTAATTTTGGTAACTCCCGAGGGGGATGTGCAAAATCGGATCTTGCCGACCAACCAAGATTACAGTCCCGCACAGCTGACAGAGGCAAGTAATTTCATTAATGCGCATTTCTCAGGAAAGAGTTTTTCAGAGGTTCGCAGTCGCTTACGGGCAGAGTTGGATCACTTGCGCAGTGACATTGCTGGATTAATGGCACTCGCCCTCGAGAATGGTGTGAGTGACACGGGTTTAAATCACCCGGATATGGTGATTTCTGGAGAACGCCACTTACTCGATGTGGGTGAGCTGAGCTCCAATCTGAGCAAATTACGCAAAATGTTCGATATGTTGGAGCAAAAATCCCTGCTCATGCAATTGTTGGACGTATCAAGTCATGCCGATGGTATTCAGATCTTTATTGGCGGCGAAAGTGAGCTGTTGCCCTATGAGGATTTGGCGGTGATCAGCGCTCCCTATAGTGTGGATGGGCAAGTGGTAGGAACACTCGGCGTGATCGGCCCCACTCGAATGGCGTATGATCGTGTGATCCCGATTGTGGATATCACCTCTAAGCTATTAAGCGGCGCCTTGAGCTCCCCTTAATGATTGGATCACTGTTGAAAACGAACCCTCATTTAAGAACCTCCCGGACCGGCGTTTTGTTGATTAATTTGGGCACCCCAGAGGCGCCTACGCGCACGGCGGTGAAAACCTACTTAAAGCAATTTTTGTCGGACCCTCGGGTCGTTGAAATTCCGCGCTTGATTTGGTGGTTCATTTTGCACGGTATTATTTTGCCGATTCGCAGCGGCGCTTCGGCGAAAAAATACGCATCGATTTGGCTAAAAGAGGGTTCCCCCTTGCTGGTCTATTCGCAAGCGCAGGCCCAAGGTTTGAGGGATCGCTTTGCGGGCAAGGATTCGAATGTGATCGTGGATCTAGCGATGCGTTACGGTAAGCCATCCATTCCTGAAGTGCTCAACCGTTTTCAGGAGGCCAATGTTGAGCGTCTATTGGTATTGCCTTTGTACCCTCAATATTCAGCGACCACCAGCGCCTCCAGCTTTGATGAGGTGTTTTCAGTTCTTAAGACGTGGCGCAATCAACCCGAACTCCGAATTGTGAAGCACTATCATGATCATGGCGCTTACATTGAGTCTCTCCGTCAACAGATTGAAGCCTACTGGGCGCAACATGGCCGACCCGATTTTTCAAAGGGCGCCAAGCTCATCATGTCCTTTCATGGTCTGCCCAAACGAAATTTGATGCAAGGGGATCCCTATCATTGCGAATGTCTGAAATCAGGTCGCTTGCTAGGAGAGGCGCTGGGATTAGAGCCAGCCAATTACCACGTCACCTTTCAATCTCGCTTTGGTCGCGCGGAATGGTTAAAGCCTTACACTGCCTTGACCATTGAGGAGCTTGGGAAGGCAGGCTGCCCTCACATGGATATTGTTTGTCCTGGTTTCCCAGCAGACTGCCTAGAGACCTTAGAAGAAATTGCCATGGAAGGTCAAGAGATTTTTCATGAGCATGGTGGCAAAGAGTATCGTTACATCCCATGCTTAAATGACGATCCTAATTTCATTTCGGCTTTACATGCAATTGCTTTAGAGCATATGCATGGCTGGTCAAAAGAGCTTGAGTCTCCTGCAGTTTTGGAGTTTCGCAATCAGCGTGCTCAGGTAGCAGAAGCTGCGATGACTGCTGGATAAGGTAGTCCCCTTGAAATGGGTGGTCATGAACCCCATATAAAATGCAGAAAACAAGGTGGAACGACTATGAGTGATCAAAAATCTGAGCAACAAGCAGCGGACAACGCAACAACCGAAGTGAATGAACAGCCTCCCCAGAGCATGGAAGAGGAGCTTGCAGAGCTCAAGACGAAGCTCGCAGAAATGCAAGATAACTTCTTGCGCGCTAAGGCGGAGGGTGAGAATATTCGGCGTCGCGCTGCTGAAGACATTGCAAAAGCCCACAAATTTGCCATTGAAAATTTTGCTGAGCACTTGATTCCAGTCAGCGATAGCTTATATGCCGCTCTAGCCACCGAGGCTGGCGATGCAAAAGCGTTTAAGGAGGGTCTCGAGATCACTCTAAAGCAACTCATTGCTGCCTTCGAAAAAGGCCGCTTGGTTGAGATTAATCCCGAGTCTGGGGCTAAGTTTGACCCTCATCAGCATCAGGCAATCTCTATGGTCCCATCGGATCAAGAGCCCAACACAGTGGTCTCGGTCTTGCAAAGAGGCTTCTTGATCGCCGACCGGGTTTTAAGACCCGCTTTGGTGACTGTTAGCCAAGCAAAATAAGTTAGGGCTAATTATTTCAAGGACTTAGAGCCCTTGAAATTGCCGAACTTGCCCCCATCTACTCATTATTCGAAACAACGCCTCACCATCATTTGGAGCCATTATGGGAAAAATTATTGGAATTGACCTAGGAACAACTAACTCCTGCGTCGCAGTTATTGAGAACAACGCCCCGAAAGTCATTGAAAACGCCGAGGGCGCCAGAACCACCCCTTCTATCATTGCGTATATGGAAGACGGAGAGGTATTGGTTGGTGCGCCCGCTAAGCGGCAGTCAGTCACCAATCCTAAAAATACCATCTATGCCGTCAAGCGCTTAATCGGACGCAAATTTACCGACGCAGAAGTGCAAAAAGATATTGGCTTAATGCCTTACAGCATCATCGCCGCAGACAATGGCGATGCCTGGGTATCAGTGCGTGACAAGAAGATTGCTCCTCAGCAGGTATCGGCTGAAGTTTTGCGCAAAATGAAAAAGACTGCCGAAGATTATTTGGGCGAAGAAGTCACTGAGGCCGTAATCACAGTGCCCGCTTACTTTAATGATAGTCAGCGTCAAGCCACGAAAGATGCTGGCCGGATTGCTGGTTTGGAAGTTAAGCGCATCATTAATGAGCCTACCGCTGCTGCTCTGGCATTCGGATTGGATAAGCAAGATAAGACCGATCGCAAAATTGCTGTTTATGACTTAGGCGGTGGCACCTTCGACGTTTCAATTATTGAAATCGCGAATGTGGATGGAGAAAAACAGTTTGAAGTGCTATCTACCAATGGCGACACCTTCTTAGGTGGTGAAGACTTTGACCAACGCATCATCGATTGGATCATTGCTGAGTTCAAGAAAGAACAAGGTGTTGATTTGAGCAAAGATGTCTTGGCATTGCAGCGCCTAAAGGATGCTGCTGAAAAAGCCAAGATTGAGCTGTCTTCCTCCCAACAAACCGAAATCAACTTGCCTTATGTAACGGCTGATGCAAGTGGCCCCAAGCATCTGAACTTAAAGTTGACTCGCTCTAAATTGGAGTCTCTAGTTGAAGAATTGATTACTCGCACCATGGGCCCATGCCAGGTGGCGATGAAGGATGCTGGGGTTTCAGCAGCCGATATTGATGATGTCATCTTAGTCGGCGGCCAAACTCGTATGCCGAAGGTACAAGAGCAAGTTAAGGCCATCTTTGGTAAGGAACCACGCAAAGACGTGAATCCCGATGAGGCGGTTGCGGTTGGTGCTGCGATCCAGGGATCGGTTTTATCAGGCGATCGTAAGGATGTCTTGTTGCTTGATGTCACACCCTTATCGTTGGGCATTGAGACCTTGGGCGGTGTGATGACCAAGATGATCCCCAAAAACACGACGATTCCGACTAAGCATGCCCAAGTATTTTCAACTGCCGAAGACAATCAGCCAGCGGTCACCATCAAGTGCTTCCAAGGTGAGCGTGAGATGGCCAGTGCGAATAAATTGCTTGGTGAGTTCAATTTAGAAGGCATTCCGCCATCACCCCGTGGCTTGCCACAAATTGAGGTGACCTTTGATATCGATGCTAACGGAATCTTGCATGTCACCGCTAAAGACAAAGCGTCTGGCAAAGAGAACAAGATCACCATCAAGGCAAACTCAGGTCTTTCTGAGGATGAGATTCAGCGGATGGTGAAAGACGCCGAAGCCAATGCTGAGGAAGATCGTAAATTGCTTGAGCTGGTCACCGTCCGAAATGCGGCCGATGCCTTAGCGCACTCGACCAAGAAAGCACTTGATGAGCATGGCGCGAGTCTGGATGCTTCCGAGAAGAGTGCAATTGAATCGGCGTTGAAGGAACTAGAGGAAGCCATCAAGGGAAGTGATAAGGCAGCGATTGAGTCAAAAACCGAGGCATTGGCAAAAGCAAGTCAGAAGCTTGGCGAGAAAGCCTATGCTGCCGAGCAGGCGAAGACTAATCCAGGCTCTGCCAATCCAGCGGGTGAGGCAAAAGCCAACAATGATGCAGAAGTAGTCGACGCTGACTTTAAGGAAGTCAATGATAAGAAGTAATTCTTAAAAAAGAATGATGCAAATTGGTGAGTCGGCCCCGTGCCGACTTCGCCTTTTGGGAAATTAAAAAAGGAATGGGTTGTGGCTACTGGTAAACGTGATTTTTATGAGGTGCTAGGGGTTGGTAAAAATGCCAGCGATGAGGATCTTAAAAAGGCTTATCGCAAATTGGCCATGAAATACCACCCTGATCGCAACCCTGACAACCCAACTGCCGAGGCAAAGTTCAAAGAGGCGAAGGAGGCCTACGAGACGCTTGCAGATCCCCAAAAGCGTAATGCGTACGATCAGTACGGCCATGCTGGAGTTGACCCAAGCATGGGTGGGTTTGGAGGGGCTGCAGGGGGTTTTGCTGACGCCTTTGGCGATATCTTTGGCGATATCTTTGGTCAAGGAAGAAGTTCTGGCCCTCAGGTTTATAAGGGCGCCGACCTGCGCTACAACATGGAGATTACCCTCGAGCAAGCTGCTGAGGGTTACACCACCCAAATTCGAGTTCCAAGCTGGAGTAATTGCAAAACCTGTAGCGGTTCTGGTGCAGAGCCAGGTTCGAAGATTGAGGAATGCCCAACCTGTGACGGTCGCGGCCAAGTCCGGATTGCCCAAGGCTTTTTCTCAATGCAACAAACGTGCCCAAAGTGTCGTGGCACCGGCCAATACATACCGAAGCCCTGCAAGACCTGCCATGGGAGCGGCAAGATCAAAGAGCAAAAGACTCTCGAAATTAAGATCCCGGCCGGCATTGATGATGGTATGCGGGTGCGCTCCGTTGGTAATGGCGAGCCCGGGATTAACGGCGGTCCCTCAGGCGATCTCTACGTCGAAGTGCATGTCAAAGAGCACCCCGTATTTGAGCGCGATGGTAGCGATTTGCATATTCAAATGCCCGTCTCATTTGCGACCGCTACTTTGGGTGGTGATATTGAAGTTCCAACGCTTGGCGGCAGGGTTGAGCTAACGATTCCTGAGGGAACCCAAACCGGCAAAACCTTCCGTTTACGCGGCAAAGGAATTAAGCAGTTGCGTTCCTCCCTATTGGGCGATTTGTATGTACATGTCTTGCTTGAAACCCCTGTGAAGTTATCCGAGGAACAAAAAGCATTGCTCTCTCAATTTGATGAATCACTTCGAAGCGGTGGCAAAAAACACAGTCCTCAACAAGAGGGTTGGTTTGATCGAATGAAGAGTTTTTTTAATTAAGAAGCAAAGCAATGCTCAGGTCCGGGAAATTTTCCGGACTTGACTTCACGAACATAGGCTTTAATCGCTGCCTCAATCGAGCTGCTACCAGCCATGAAGTCTTTCACAAACTTTGGCGCTTTTCCAGGACTAATTCCGAGTAAATCTGGCAGGACCAAAACTTGTCCGGAGCAATTTGGCCCCGCTCCAATCCCAATGGTGGGAATGTGGAGTGACTGGGTAATTTTTTCTCCGAGTGCTGATGGGATTGCCTCTAGAACGAGCATTTGAGCCCCTGCGGACTGGCAAGCATGGGCTTGTTCAAACATCAGAGCGCCGGCATCTTTTGACTTGCCTTGGACTTTATAACCACCCAGCAAGTGCACGGACTGAGGTAAGAGCCCCAGGTGAGCGCAAACCGGAACACTGCGCTCGACTAAAAATTGAATGATATCGACCTGCCAACTACCACCTTCAAGCTTTACCATGTCAGCACCTGCGCGCATCAGCTCAGCGGCTGATTCCAATGCTTGAACGGGGTCTCCATAGCTTGCAAATGGTAGATCGGCAATCAAGAATGCATGGTGATTGGCACGGGCAACGCATTCCGTGTGATAGGCCATTTCCTCAACGGTAACCGGAGTAGTGCTGCTGTGACCTTGGATCACATTGCCAAGCGAGTCTCCAATCAAAATCACTTCGACTCCACAGCGATTGAGAAGGGCGCTCATGGTCGAGTCGTATGCAGTTAGAACCGCAATTTTCTCGCCATCGGCATGCATGGCCAATAACTTCGTGATCGTAATTGGCTTATCGCCTTGTAAATAACTCATAAGCCGATTTTAAGCCTAATGCAGCTGTTGGTCGCAATCGCAGTGTTTGCAAGTGATTCGGGTAATGCGTTGGTGTGCAATATTAGGCAAAAGATTTTTTAAGGGGCCGTGGTTGGGTAAGAAAAAATCGGGGCAAATTTCAAGTAAAGGAAGAATCACAAAGGAGCGTTCGGCAATGCGTGGATGCGGAATGGTGAGCTCAGAATGGTTTTGTTCAATGCCTTCATAAAACAAAATATCGAGATCAAGGGTTCGGGGCGCATTGGCATAAGGACGTTCGCGACCAAACTGATGCTCGATCGATTGGCAGACATATAAAAGTCCATAGGGATTGAGTTCAGTATCAATTTCGACAACCGCATTGATGTAGTCACCCCCCACAGCGTTTACAGGCGCGCTTTGATAAAAGCAGCTTTTGTTAACGATATGGATTTGAATATGCTGAGCAAGGCAGACGATTGCATCGGTGATGCTCTGCCGAGCATCGCCAATGTTGCCACCGAATCCAATAAAGGCGTGCGCCATGAGTTCCCTACTAAGAATATGCGCTTACTTTACTGAAAATCAGTTAACTTTGCTTGGCGTCATTTGGTCCAGAATCCGGGGGGTTGTCAGGGTTTGGCTTTGGCTTTTTTGGCCTGCGGCGCCTGTTCCTATTTGGGTTCGTTGGGGTTTTGCCGGAGGCCATATCTTCTAGCTTCGCGCTCGCCAGTAAGGCTTCGCGTTCGGGTAAATCCGCATGATAAAAGTCTGTCCACCATTGCCCAAGGCTGGGTTTGCAATACCCTGTTTGGCTGCGCAGGAGCATGAAGTCGTAACCAGCCCGAAAGCGCGGAACCTCTAGCAGTCGCTCGGGGTAGCGCCCCACTCGTTTTTCAAAACGCGGTTGCATGGTCCAGATATCCCGCATATCACCCTCATGGCGGCGCTGAATGGTGATGCCGGTATGCGAGGGGGAGACAACCGTATCAATTGCAGCATGGAGTGCTGCTACAGCAGGCATCCCAGTATTTCTAAGTGCTTGCCACTCCTTCTCCAGATCGGGCCAAAGCAAGGCCGCAAACAGAAAACCCGGGGAAACCGATTTACCCATTTGAATCCGTTCATCGGTGTTGCGCAGTGCTTGCTCAATAAATTGAGCGGCTTGCGCATCTTCGAGTGCACGATCCATAAATGGCAAAAGCCCATGGTGCAAGTTTGCATGACGCAATGCCTGGATTCCAGCCCAAGCATGCCCTGACATGAGTAATTTCAAAATCTCATCGAATAGGCGAGCGCTTGGAACGTCATGGATTAATTGGCTAAGCTCATGAATCGGTGCAAGGGTCTTGGGCTCAATCTGAAAACCCGTCTTAGCGGCAAAGCGAATCGCTCGCAACATACGGACCGGATCTTCACGGTAACGCTTTGTTGGGTTACCGATCATGCGAATCGTTTTAGAGCGGATATCCTCCATGCCACCGTGATAATCGAGCACCGTTTCTGTACTGGGGTCGTAATACATTGCATTGATCGTAAAGTCACGGCGGGCAGCGTCTTCGGCATGCGTGCCCCAAACGTTGTCACGCAGAATGCGACCGCTCTCGGCAATATGCTCACCTACACTTTCTAACACCGCACGAAAAGTAGAGACTTCAATAATTTCAGGGCGCTCTTTGCCAAAATAAGTGACATGCACAATCTGAAAGCGACGCCCAATCAAGCGTGAACGCCTAAATAATTTTTGTACTTGTTCGGGGGTGGCATTGGTTGCTACATCAAAGTCTTTAGGGGCGATCCCTAAAACGAGATCGCGAACTGCCCCACCTACGATATAGGCTTTATAGCCTCCTTGCTGTAAGGTATGGGTGACCTTGACTGCATTTTTTGAAAGTAAGGCAGGATCGATCCGATGGGTTTTCTTAGAAACCTTATGGGCTACCAAGGTAGCCCCGGATTGATCCGACTTTGGGCGAGGGCCGCGACGCAACAAGCGATCGATGAATTTAGTGATCATGAGGATGCGCCAGAATCCATTTAATGAAATAGCTCTAAGATCGGCCAGTGACGCTTTTCTGCTTCAGCCCGTAGGCGCGCATCTGGATTAGTGGCCACCGGATTGGTTACTCTTTCCAATAGTGGCAAATCATTCATGGAGTCGGAGTAAAAGAAGCTTTGCTCAATGGATTCCAAGCGCAATCCCAAACCGGTCAACCAATCATTGACTCGAGTAATTTTCCCTTCCTTAAAGCTCGGTATCCCTGCAATACCGCCAGTAAAATTTGCTCCCGGTTGATTATTCTCTGTCGCTGGTTCAGTAGCAACCAAATGCTCAATTCCAAAGGCGTTCACAATCGGGCGCGTGACAAAACTATTCGTGGCGGTTACTACGCAACACAAATCACCCGCATCCAAATGCTGTTGTACAAGCTTCATGGCTTGCGGATGCAGACGCCCATCGATCTTCTCTCGCATAAATGCGCGATGCCAGCCTTCCAATTGCGTACGTGGATTGTCGGCCAAGGGTCTTAAGGCAAAACGTAAGAATGCGTCAATATCGAGCTTACCCATTTTGTAATCGGCGTAAAACTGATCGTTGGCTTTGGCGTATTGCTCCCCATCGACAACACCTAGGCGCACCAGAAACTGCCCCCACTCGTAATCGCTATCAAACGGTAAGAGGGTGTGATCCAAGTCAAATAGGGCAAGGCGAGTCATGGTGTGTGTCCCGAAATTTGTAAGAGCTCACGAACCAAGGGTAGGGTAATGGCGCGCTTGGTCTCCAAAGAGTAGGCATCGAGTGCGTCGAGTAATGCCATCAAACTTGGCATATCCCGATAGAAATGATGAATCAACCAAGGTAAAACGTCATTGGATAAGACAAGACCCCGTTCTTTTGCAGCACGCGACAGAGCTTCAATCTTCTCTGAATCAGAAAGTGGATGAACTTCAAAGATCAACCCCCAGCCGATACGTGTTCGTAAATCCTCTCGTAATGCCAATTGTGCAGGAGGTGCATGCCCAGACAAATACACGAATGAGTATGGTGAAGCGTGTACTACATTGAGTAAGCGAAAAAGACTCGCTTGTTGATGCGGATCCAGCCGATCTACATCATCTAAGGTCATGATGATGGGTGCGGAGCTCACAGCAGCTGAGAGTTTGTGCTCAGCATCAACCCAGCTACTCGGTTCATTGGGGGATAGTCGAATCGAGCCCACTTGATGTTGCTCAGCTTGGTTTGCCATAGCGCTTAATAGATGAGAGCATCCAGCTCCATCGGTCCCCCACCAATAAAACCAGCGCCCTTCAATCGAGTGCGAGGTGGTTTTTGATGGGGAGTTCCAGCGAGCAATGGATTGGCTAAGCGCATCGACTAGAGCTTCATTACCGTTTGGTAAAAAATTATGGAGTGAGGGCTTGGGGGCTTGATTGATATCGAGCGCAAATTGACGGGGCAGTGCGGATGAGGCCATTACTTTTGATACCAGCTACTTTGGGCGTATTGCGACCATGCAAAGCGGATCAGTACCAATACAACTGCGCTAGCTGGCAGGGCAAGTAATACACCAAAAAATCCAAATAACTTAGCGAAGATTAGCAAGGCAAATAAAACCGCCACCGGGTGCAGCCCAATTCGTTCGCCCACTAAACGGGGGGTTAGGAAAAATCCCTCGAGAACTTGGCCGATCCCAAATACGACCAACACAATCACGAGCTCAGGCCCAAGCCCGAATTGCAAAATGACCGACAGGACCGCCAAGATCAGGCCGAGTGCAATTCCAATATAAGGAATCACAATCACCAAGGCGGTAAACACGCCAAGACCGAGAGCCCCATGCATACCCGTCAAACTCAATCCAGCGCTATAGAAAACTGCCATGATCAAAATCACGAGCATTTGCCCACGCAGGTATTGGGATAACAACAAGTCCGTTTCTAGTGCCAGCCTGAGCGCAGTGTCTTGATAGCGAATGGGAAGCAGTTGCTTGAGTAATTCAAAGAAGTGCTTCCAATCAATCAGCAGATAAAAAAGGACGAAGAGAATCAAGACAATATTGACGAGGCCGCCAAGCACGGAGCTACCAGAAGCCAAGATGGTCTCAAAACTAGTGCTCAATATTTGGTTGGCGTTTGCAGAAAAATGGGCGGTTAATTTTTGAGTAATCGAATCCCGTAAGGCAAGCCAATCGATCTCAATATTGAGGCTGAGTAATTTGGGCCCCAGCCACGTTTGTAGACTTTGAAGCCAAATGGGCAGCTGCGCCTTTATGAGGGGGATTTCATAGCGTAGGAGATTAATCAGTAAAAGCAGAATGATGAGGAGAACGCCAAGCCCGAAAAGCATGCCGATACTACTGGCAAGGGTTTTACCAAGGCCTAAATTCTGAAGACGCAGAACCAAGGGCCTCAGAATGTAAGCCAAAATAAATGCAAATAGAAAAGGGGTAAAAATTTCAGCCATGGGCCTTCATACTCTAGAATTCAGAGATTCTAACGATGTAAATGACTGATCTGCAGGATTTACCCTTTTTTGAAGACCCATCTATGAATAATCCACCCAAAACCCCAGGCTTGTCTTACCGCGACGCGGGTGTTGATATTGACGCTGGGGATGCCCTGGTTGACCGCATTAAGCCATTGGCAAAAAAGACCATGCGCGAGGGTGTTTTAGCTGGAATCGGAGGATTTGGGGCCTTATTTGAGGTACCCAAACGCTACAAAGAGCCCATTTTGGTATCCGGCACTGACGGTGTGGGCACCAAATTAAAGCTTGCTTTTGAGTGGAATGCTCATGAAACCATTGGCCAAGATTTGGTAGCAATGAGCGTCAATGACATTTTGGTTCAAGGCGCTGAATCCCTTTTTTTTCTGGATTACTTCGCCTGCGGTAAGTTATCGGTCGATACAGCAAGCACCGTAATCGCCGGAATTGCCAAGGGTTGTGAGTTGGCCGGCTGCGCTTTAATTGGGGGTGAAACTGCTGAGATGCCGGGCATGTACCCGCCGGGTGAATACGATTTGGCAGGCTTTGCGGTTGGCGTGGTTGAGAAATCGAAAATTATTGATGGCTCTAGTATTCGGCCGGGTGACGCAATTATTGGGATTGCGTCTAGTGGCGCACATTCGAATGGCTATTCGCTCATTCGGAAGATCATTGAGCGCTCTGGCGCAAAACCGAGCGAGACCATTGAGGGCAAGACCCTGCAGGAATTAGTCATGGCGCCCACTCAAATCTACGTTAAGCAACTTTTAAATGTGATGTCGCAACATTCCTTAAAGGGATTGGCGCATATTACGGGCGGTGGCTTAGTAGACAACATTCCACGTGTGCTGCCAGAGAATACCCAGGCGGTGTTGCGACGTGATTCATGGACTTTGCCACCGCTGTTTCGCTGGTTGCAAATGAAAGGTGGTGTTGCCGATGCGGAAATGGCACGTGTTTTCAATTGCGGTATTGGGATGGTGGTTGTCGTTGACCAGCACGAGGCGAAGGCTGTGATTGCTAGCATTGAACAGCAAGGCCTAAACGCGTGGTTGTTAGGTGATATTTCTCAGCGTCCAGAGGGGGCGCCACAAACCATTCTTATTTAAAGGATCTTTGGAGAGTGGCCATCGCCATTGATTTTGCAGCTTGAAGTTCTTGTGGGTTAAATGGGTCAAAGGCATGCCGCTGCATCGCTCTTAGCCAAGTCACCTGACGTTTACTAAGCTGTCGTGTGGCAGCGTATGCTTTTTGCTTCATCGTCGGGTAATCCACTTTACCCTCTAAGTATTCCCAGACCTGGCGATAGCCCACCGAGCGAATCGCTGGCAAATTGGTATGCAAGTCGCCGCGCTCAAATAAAGTGCGCACCTCGTCGATGAAATTATTTTCAAGCATTTGATCAAAGCGCTCTTCAAGACGGGCGTGCAGTGCTTGGCGGTTGTTAGGCTCTAGAGAAATTACCTCAACATCATGTTCGAGATGCTCCGAGTTACGCCCTGTCGCACTTGGCGACTCTTCAAACAACTGGGATAAGGGCTGGCCTGTTAATGCATAGACCTCGAGCGCTCGCTGAATGCGTTGACTATCGTTAGGCTGTAATCGACTGGCAGTGACTGGGTCAAATTGAGCAAGCTTGGCATGCATACCAGGCCAACCCAGTAAGGCAGCTTCCTCATCGAGTTGCTTACGGGTTTGCGGATCTGCAGGCGGCAGTTTTGAGAACCCATAGACCCAGGCTCGCCAGTACAGCATGGTTCCGCCCACAATTAGCGGAATATGTCCCCGCGTCTGGATCTCTTTAATGAGTTGCTTTGCATCGCTAGCAAAACATGCCGCCGAATAACTCTCACTCGGATCGCGAATATCAATCAGATGATGCACAACCTCAGCTTGCTCAGCAGGAGTGGGCTTCGCTGTCCCGATATTCATTCCGCGATACACCAGGGCGGAGTCCATGCTGACGATCTCGATGTGCTGATGCCGTTGGCGGCATTGCCTAGCCAACTCAAGCGCTAAATTACTCTTACCGACCCCGGTGGGGCCCACAATGGATAAAACCTTAGCCGGCATCCGCTCTGCTGAAATTAATGTTGACGGACTTGATGCTCAAGCGTGGCGATATGCTCCCGTATCTCATCGGCATCTGTGGCGTTGGGAACTTCAGTGAGGTATTGCTGCATATCATCGATGGCAGGGCGCAAATACTCCAATTGCGCATAGATTAAGCCGCGATCCCGAATCTCCTCCATGGCATCAGGCAAGAGGATCACAAGCCGCTGTTGAACCCCCAATAAGCGCTCCCACCGCTCATGTTCGGTATAAATGAGTTTCAGGTTACGCAAAAAGCGCGAGACGATCTCGCGGCAACTAGAAACTCGTAAAAATACATTGAGCGGGAGTTGTAACTCGCCAACGTATCCCCGGGCCTCTAAATACGGATCGAGCATCTCTTGAAGTTCGTGCTTCGATAGGGATGCGCCAGTCAAGGGATCCATAATGATCTCGCCTTGTGGCAAGGAAACGCGCAGCATGAAGTGATTAGGAAACGATACCCCACGAATTTTTAATCCAATCTGATTACCCAGCTCCATCATTAAGATCGCCAGTGAAATTGGAATACCTCGACGACTTTGTAAAACATGATGTAGATAGGAGTTCTCGGGGGCATAAAAATCATTGGGGTTGGGGCCAAATCCGAGCTCGGTATAAAAGAAGTGTTTGAGCTGTTGGAGCCGTTGCACCGCAGAAGCATCGGCAGAAATTCGTTTTTTGAGTCGATCACCTAACTGATCAATCTCATCGAGGGTATGCTGGACATCCAAATCAGGAAACGCATGTTGTGCAACTGCAATGCATGCCTCCGTTAGAGGAAAATGCTCGTCCTCAGCAACCAGGGTGGCAAAGTAGTCAAGTTGTTGAGTTGGCATATTTCCTATTTTGCATGACGCAGAAAATTTTGCCAGCGCAAACCGACGATCCACAGGCTCGCAAAGTAAATGATTGCTGCTGCACCCAACCAAAGACCGAGAAGACCTATCCGAATCAAGGGGTTGACTTGTAAAGCGAGCCAATCGTGTGCCTGTGCACCATAAAAAAGCACCATGCTCAGTGGCAATAGTCCAACAAGCAGTTGACCGAAATATTTGAACCAGCCGACCGCGCTCGGAATGGCGTCACGTCGACGTAGCCCAAGCCACAACAAGGCGGCGTTTAAACAAGCCCCAAGACCAACGGATAGAGCAAGGCCGGCATGGGCAAACAGTGGCACGAGCCCAATATTGGCGAGCTGTGTAAAGACTAAGACCACCAATGCAATTTTGACGGGAGTACGGATATCCTGACGTGAGTAAAACCCTGGGGCTAAGATCTTGACCAAAATGAGACCAATTAGACCCACACCATAGGCAGCCAGTGCTTGCCGGGTCATTTCCACATCCATGGCATTAAATTGCCCGTAGTGGTACAGAACAGCTGAGATTGGTGCGCCAAATATAAATAAAGCGATTGCGCAGGGCGCTGCCAGCAAAAAAGTTAAGCGTAAGCCCCAAATTAATAACTCTCCGGCCTGGGCAGTATCTTGGGCGGCGTTTGCTTTGCTAAGGCTTGGTAGCAAAACAGTTCCAAGTGCAACCCCTAGAAGAGCTGTTGGAAACTCCATCAGGCGATCCGCATACGAGAGCCAAGAGACACTACCGGTTTGTAAATGCGAGGCAATGTTGGTGTTGATAATGAGAGAAATCTGCGCAACGGAGACTGCAAACACAGCCGGAACCATGAGTTTTAGGACACGGCGGGCATCTGGATTTTGCCAGGCCGATTTGATTTTTCTGGGGAGCAGGCCGATTCGAGGTAATAATCCAAGTCGCATTAAGGCTGGAATCTGAATCGCTAGCTGCAAGATGCCCCCGATCATCACCCCAATGCTTAAGGCGTAAATCGGTTGCTCTAGGGTGGGTGCAATAAAAAGGGCGCCACCGATTAAAGAGAGATTGAGGAGTACGGGGGTAAAGGCAGGCACCGCAAAACGACCAAAGGTATTGAGGATGCCGGCCGATAAGGAAACCATGGAAATTAGACCAATATAGGGAAACATGATGCGCGTCATGAAGACGGTGGTCTCAAAGGAGGTCCCATCCTTGAGACCCGCTGCAATGATAAAAACCAGGATCGGTGCTGCTAAGACCCCAATTATGACCGTGAGACTCAGTGCCCAAAACAAGATGGTGGCAATTGCGTCGATTAATGCTCGGGTCTGATCTTTTTCTCCCCGATTTGAGATTTCGCCTAGGATTGGCACAAATGCCTGCGAGAAGGCCCCTTCCGCAAAGAGTCTCCGCAAGAGATTGGGAAGCCTGAAGGCTACATTAAAGGCATCAGTCCACTCCGAAGCACCAAAGCTTCTGGCGATCAAGGTTTCCCGAACCAATCCCGTAATGCGGGAAATCATGGTTAGGGAGCTTACCTTCGCTGCGGCAGAGAGGAGGTTCATGGCCTGATTTTCCCTTATTTGGGGGGAGGGGTGGGCATTTTGGGGTCTTTAAGGTAGAATGTCAGGTTTTCGAGATTGAATATTTGATCTCACGTAACGCTAATGAATTTAGCCCCACTTTCTTTAAGGGACTGATTTCATTCTAATTATTTGTTTAGATAGGTTAATTGAATGGCTAATACCGCACAAGCTCGCAAGCGCGCTCGTCAATCTGTGAAGCTTAACGCTCACAACGCTAGTTTGCGTTCCAAACTTCGCACTTCCATTAAGGCAGTTCGCAAAGCGATCGAAGCTGGCGATAAAGATGCTGCAAAGAAAGTATTTGTTGCTGCGCAATCGACCATCGATAAGATTACCGATAAAAAGATTGCCCACAAAAATACTGCTGCGCGCCAGAAGTCGCGACTATCTGCTGCGATTAAAGCAATGGCCTAATTTTTAGGCCTGTTGCGGGCCTAAGGAAGTACCGATTTTCTGACCCGCTCTCCTGTTGAGCGGGTTTTTGTTTAGTGGAGCGTTCTTTTGCACAATAAGCCGCATAACACTTCGATCGCATCATCAAGTGCTCAGTTTGCAGAGTTGGGTAATGGCCAATCGCTGGCTAAGCCACAATCTCCTGACCAGCTCAGGCATTACCTGCAATTTTCCGACTTTAGTCGTGATGAGTATGAGTACCTGTTTGGTCGCGCCGCTTGGCTAAAGGAGCGTTTTAAGCGCTACGAGACCTGGCATCCATTGCACGATCGAACTCTGGCTATGATCTTCGAAAAACACTCGACACGTACTCGCCTTTCCTTTGAAGCAGGTGTTCATCAGTTGGGTGGGCATGCGGTTTACATGAACACTCGCGATACCCAGTTGGGTCGGGGTGAGCCGATCGAGGATGCCGCACAAGTGATCTCGCGGATGACCGACATCATCATGATTCGGACCTTTGAGCAAGAGACGATTGAGCGCTTTGCTGCCAACTCGCGTGTACCCGTCATGAATGGTTTAACCAATCAGTATCATCCTTGCCAAGTATTGGCTGATGTATTTACGTATGTCGAGGCACGCGGACCGATTCAGGGCAAAACCGTGGCATGGGTTGGTGATGCGAACAATATGGCGTATACCTGGATTCAGGCAGCTGAAAAACTGGATTTTGAGCTCCGCTTCTCTGCCCCCGAGGGATATCAGTTAGAGCGTTCTCGCCTACAACCATCGGCCTTTAATCATCTCGTGGTCTGTGCGGATCCAAAGGATGCGTGCAAAGGTGCCGATTTAGTAAGCACTGATGTGTGGACCAGTATGGGATTTGAGGCTGAGAACGCAACGCGGATGGCAGCATTCAAGCATTGGATGGTGACCGAGCAGTTAATGGCATTAGCCCATCCCGATGCACTCTTTATGCACTGTTTACCCGCACATCGCGGTGAGGAAGTGAGTGCCGAAGTGATTGATGGCCCGCAGAGTGTCGTGTGGGAAGAGGCTGAGAACCGGCTGCATGTCCAAAAGGCTTTAATGGAATTTTTACTCTGTGGGCGCTTATAAAATCAAACTTCATCATTGCAGTGATTGCTTAACTTATTGAGATCGTAAACACTATGTCCGAAATTAAAAAAGCCGTGCTGGCCTATTCTGGCGGCCTTGATACCAGCGTAATTCTGAAATGGCTTCAAGATACTTACGGCTGTGAGATCGTTACCTTCACCGCTGACTTGGGTCAAGGTGAGGAGCTCGAACCTGCCCGTGCCAAGGCTCTCAAATTCGGCATTAAGCCCGAGCATATCTTTATTGATGATTTACGTGAAGAGTTTGTGCGTGACTTTGTGTTTCCGATGTTTCGGGCAAACACGATTTACGAAGGCGAATATTTACTAGGAACCTCGATTGCTCGCCCTTTAATTGCAAAACGTCAAATTGAGATTGCGCGTCAGGTGGGGGCGGATGCGGTGTCTCACGGCGCGACAGGTAAGGGCAATGACCAAGTGCGATTTGAGCTTGGGTATTACGCCCTTGAGCCTGGAATTAAGGTGATTGCTCCCTGGCGTGAGTGGGATTTGCTTTCCCGAGAAAAACTTTTGGCCTATGCAGAAAAACACGGCATCCCTGTAGAGATGAAGCACAAGCAAGGGGGCGCCCCTTATTCCATGGATGCCAATCTATTGCACATTAGTTTTGAGGGTCGGCATCTCGAAGATCCAAACGCAGAAGCGGAAGAGGCGATGTGGCGCTGGACTGTTTCCCCAGAGAGGGCTCCCGATCAAGCGCAGGTAATTGAAATCGAATTTAAGCAGGGCGACCCAGTCGCGATCAATGGAAAGTCTCTAAAGCCTCATGAATTACTGGCCGAGTTAAATCGACTGGGCGGTGCGCACGGCATTGGCCGACTGGATCTGGTCGAGAATCGTTTTGTTGGAATGAAGAGCCGGGGTTGCTATGAGACGCCTGGTGGAACTATTTTGCTCAAAGCGCATCGTGCGATTGAAAGCATTACCTTAGACCGTGAAGTTGCCCATCTTAAGGATGATCTGATGCCGCGCTATGCAGCGCTAATTTATAACGGCTATTGGTGGTCGCCTGAGCGCTTGGCATTGCAGACCTTAATTGACCATACTCAGAAAACTGTGAACGGGGTTGTGCGTCTCAAGCTGTACAAAGGTTCGGTTTCTGTGTTGGCACGCGATTCAGCGAATACCTTGTTTGATCAAAATATTGCAACGTTTGATGATGATGGTGGCGCATATAACCAAGCCGACGCCGGTGGCTTTATTAAACTTAATGCATTGCGGATGCGAATTGCTGAAATTGCAAAACGCAAACGTACAAAATAATCACTAAATTACGAAAGAGTTGATATGCAGTTCGATGGTGTTTCAGTTGGCAAAAAGGCAAATGTTTATTTTGATGGGAAGTGCGTATCCCATACCGTTACATTGCCGGATGGGGTCCGTAAATCAGTCGGGGTGATTTTGCCCAGTACCTTGCGCTTTGATCTCAGCACCAAAGAGGTGATGGAAGTCGTTGAGGGCACAGCACATGTCAGTATTAATGGTCAGGCTGAAAAAGCCTTTACTGCTGGGCAATCATGGACCGTTGAGGCCGGTGGATATTTTGTGATTCGAGCTGAACAACCGGTGCATTACGTTTGCCACTTTGGCTAGTTACTAGCGTTTTGGCAGACCTGTAATCACCGTGCCGGGTCCAAGGGCCCGTTGTGCAAACCACTTTTGATTCATTTCTAGGGCGAACCGAACCGGTGCTCGGGGGCAGTGGTTATTCTGGGTTTCAGGATCCATATCGGAAAGATTCACAATCTTGCCATCATCATCAATAAACGCGATGGTTAGCGGCAACTTCGTATTGCGCATCCAAAAGCAATGAATCGCCTTTTCTGGAAAAACAAAGAGCATTCCAGCATTGGTGGGCATAAACGTTCGGTACATTAAGCCAGTTTGTCGGGCTGCCGGGGTGTCGGCGAGTTCAGCCTCAATCCGGTACATTCCGGCCTTGAGTTCAATGATTGGTAGGGAGGAGCCCTGAGCGGCGGTATTTTCTGTCAGGATGAACAAAAAAGAGGTCGCCAGAATGGTCAAGTATTTGCGGATCATTGGGCCAGGGGAATTAAAATAGTGCATTTTCAGGAATAGGCAGTGTTGCCTCATGCGAAAATACCATATTCGTTAAACGGAGAAAAGCATCATGTACAAGCACATCAAAGTCCCAGCAGGTGAAAAAATTACGGTCAACCCTGATTTTTCCATCAATGTTCCGAATAACCCCATTATTCCGTTTATCGAGGGAGATGGGACTGGGATGGACATCACCCCAGTGATGATCAAGGTAGTCGACGCTGCAGTTGAGAAGGCTTATGGCGGCAAGCGCAAGATTTCTTGGATGGAGGTCTATGCTGGAGAAAAATCAACTAAGGTCTATGGTCCAGATGTTTGGATGCCTGATGAGACCCTCGACGCGGTTAAAGAATACGTTGTATCCATTAAAGGTCCGTTGACTACCCCGGTTGGTGGTGGCATTCGTTCTTTGAACGTTGCATTACGTCAATCCCTTGATTTGTATGTTTGCTTGCGTCCAGTGCGGTATTTCAAGGGAGTGCCCTCTCCCGTGCGCGAGCCCGAGAAGACCGATATGGTGATCTTCCGCGAGAACTCCGAAGATATCTATGCGGGTATTGAATGGGAAGCCGGCACTGAAGGTGCCAAAAAGATGGTGGATTTCTTGATTAAAGAAATGGGTGTGAAGAAGATTCGTTTCCCAGAGTCCTCCAGTATTGGTATCAAGCCCGTATCACGTGAGGGTACCCAGCGTTTAGTTCGCAAAGCTTTCCAATACGCCATCGATAATGACAAGCCTTCTGTCACCTTGGTTCACAAGGGCAACATCATGAAATTTACCGAAGGGGGTTTCCGTGATTGGGGCTATGAGTTAGCCATGAAAGAATTTGGAGCACAACTCATCGATGGTGGTCCATGGTGCAAATTTAAGAACCCCAAAACCGGTAAAGACATCATTGTTAAGGATGTGATTGCTGACGCCTTTTTGCAGCAGATCTTATTACGCCCCAATGAGTACAGTGTGATTGCGACCTTAAATCTCAATGGAGACTATATTTCGGATGCACTCGCTGCCCAGGTCGGCGGAATTGGAATTGCGCCAGGGGCAAATATGTCCGATAGCATCGCAATGTTTGAGGCAACCCACGGCACAGCCCCCAAATATGCTGGTAAAGATTACGTCAATCCTGGCTCCGAGATCTTGTCGGCCGAGATGATGCTGCGGCATTTGGGTTGGACCGAAGCCGCTGATTTGATTATTTCTTCGATGGAAAAAGCCATTCTTTCAAAGAAGGTAACTTATGACTTTGCGCGCTTATTGCCAGATTCAACCCAGGTTTCATGCTCGGGCTTTGGTCAGGTCATGATTGACAATATGTAATTCGCAGGAACTCCAAAAGAAAAACCCCAGGTTGAAGCCTGGGGTTTTTACTTGGGATCAGCTAGTGATCAGGCAGCTTGAATATTGGTTGCCTGTTTACCTTTTGGGCCTTGAGTAATGTCAAACGTTACTTTTTGACCTTCTTTGAGGGTTTTAAAGCCGCTCATCGTGATTGCACTGAAGTGTGCAAACAACTCTTCTTCTCCATCATCCGGTTTGATAAAACCGAAACCTTTTGCATCATTAAACCACTTAACAACTCCGGTCGCCATGCGAACTCCATTACAAAAATCTAAAGACAACCGTGAAGAGGGGAAATACCTTTTGATCAGTCTTACTCCGCAACACGCCTAATGCAGGTAAATCTCAAACGAGAAAAACACCACAAGGTTGATTGTTTGCCCTTTTTGAGGGGGTGTCAAGGAAATATGACTGAATATCACTAGGAAAAACCCTTTTTTTTCATAAAAACGCCCCAATATGACAAATATGCCTTGATTTTGAAGGGTTTTCGTCAGATGAAAACCTGATTTGTGTGGATTTATTGCAGAGTTTTGCGGTGTGGTTAGAATGTTTCTCATGAGTCGTAATTCCAAAACACCCCCCGGAGGAAACCCAGTCACCCCATTTAAGGAAGACACGGTTTTATTGGAACGGCAGGCTGAAAAGGTCAAGGTGCCGGCCATGTACAAAGTGATGTTGTTAAACGACGACTACACACCGATGGAATTTGTGGTGATGGTGATTCAGGAATACTTTAATAAAGATCAAGAGACAGCAACTCGCATCATGTTGCAAGTGCATCTGGCAGGAAAAGGCGTCTGCGGTATCTATACCCGCGATGTGGCCTCGACCAAGGTCCATCAAGTCATAGAACGTTCCCGTGAAGCGGGTCACCCATTGCAGTGCACTATGGAGGAAGCATGATTGCTCAAGAACTGGAAGTAAGTTTGCATATGGCTTTTGTGGACGCTCGCGCAGCGCGCCACGAGTTCATTACGGTTGAGCACTTGCTATCCGCGTTATTGGATAACGCCACCTCGGTCGAGGTTCTGAAGGCCTGTGCGGTCAATATTGCAGAGTTGCGCTCCCAGCTGAAAAATTTTATTAATGACAACACCCCGGTGGTTCCTGGAACCGAAGAGGTCGATACTCAACCAACGCTTGGATTCCAGAGGGTGATTCAGCGTGCCATCATGCATGTGCAGTCGACCTCGAATGGCAAAAAAGAGGTGACTGGCGCTAATGTGTTGGTGGCTATCTTTGGTGAGAAAGATTCGCATGCGGTCTATTTCTTGCAACAGCAAGGGGTAACCCGCTTGGACGTAGTGAACTTTATCAGTCACGGCGTTCGCAAAGACAACACGGAACCCGCAAAAGCAGCTGAGGCTAGCCCTGATACTGAGGAGGCTGCAAGCAGCGGCAAAGAAAGTCCGCTCGATCAATTTACCCAAAACCTAAATGCGATGGCGCGTCAGGGCAAGATCGATCCATTAATTGGGCGCGAAGGCGAGGTCGAGCGAGTCATTCAAGTCTTATGCCGGCGACGTAAAAACAATCCCCTTTTAGTTGGTGAGGCTGGTGTTGGTAAGACCGCGATTGCCGAGGGCCTGGCCTGGAGAATCACAAAGGGTGAGGTTCCAGAGATTTTGGCAAATGCGACGGTTTACTCCTTGGATATGGGCGCATTGCTGGCAGGGACCAAATACCGCGGTGATTTTGAGCAGCGACTCAAAAGTGTCCTGAAGTCCTTAAAAGACAATCCCCATGGCATCCTATTTATTGATGAGATTCATACCCTGATTGGTGCGGGTGCGGCTTCTGGCGGAACCTTGGATGCGAGCAATCTGTTAAAGCCAGCACTGTCGAGTGGAACGCTTAAATGTATTGGTGCAACCACCTTTACTGAGTACCGTGGCATCTTTGAAAAGGATGCGGCTCTCTCGCGGCGTTTCCAAAAAGTCGACGTGGTAGAGCCCACCGTAGATCAAACCGTGCAAATTCTGCGTGGCTTGAAGTCTCGCTTTGAGGAGCACCATGGTGTCAAGTACGCAGCTGCCGCGCTCGTAGCCGCTGCTGAATTGTCATCTCGGTATATTAATGATCGGCATTTGCCAGATAAGGCGATTGATGTGATTGATGAGGCAGGTGCTGCTCAGCGCATCCTCCCCAAATCAAAGCAGAAGAAAACCATTAACCGCCAAGAGATTGAGGAAATTGTGGCGAAGATTGCACGTATCCCACCGCAATCAGTGTCGGTCGATGATCGCAGCAAGTTACAAACCTTGGATCGCGATATTAAGAGTGTTGTCTTTGGCCAAGACCCAGCGATTGAGGCGCTTGCAAGCGCTATCAAGATGACCCGTGCTGGCTTAGGTAAAGTTGATCGGCCAATCGGCTCCTTCCTCTTTTCAGGTCCCACCGGGGTCGGCAAGACTGAGGTTGCGAAGCAGTTGGCCTTCATCATGGGTATTGAGCTGCTCCGTTTTGATATGTCGGAATACATGGAGCGTCATGCGGTAAGCCGTTTGATTGGTGCACCTCCTGGCTACGTTGGCTTTGATCAAGGCGGATTACTAACCGAAGCCGTCTCAAAGAAACCGCATTGCGTTTTGTTGCTCGATGAAATTGAGAAGGCGCATCCGGATATTTTCAATATCCTTTTGCAGGTCATGGATCACGGCACCTTAACCGATAACAACGGACGGAAGACGGATTTTCGTAATGTCATCATCATTATGACCACCAATGCGGGTGCGGAAGCGATGCAAAAGTCGACCATGGGCTTTACCAATGCGCGTGAGCAGGGTGATGAAATGGCAGACATCAAGAAGTTCTTCACCCCGGAGTTTAGAAACCGCTTAGATGCGATTGTCTCCTTTAAAGCCTTAGATGAGTCCATCATTATGCGCGTAGTGGATAAGTTCCTCATGCAGCTTGAAGAACAATTGCACGAGAAAAAAGTCGATGCGGTCTTTAGTACTGCCTTGCGTTCCTATTTGGCCAAGCATGGCTTTGATCCGCTTATGGGTGCGCGACCCATGCAGCGAATTATTCAGGATACGGTGCGTAAAGCCTTGGCCGATGAATTGCTCTTTGGGCGCTTAGCCCATGGCGGTTCGGTGGTGGTGGATATTGATGAGGATGGTAAGGTGCAGTTGCAGATTCAATCCTCGAATCAGCCGCCGAGTAAATCGAGCAAGGCGAGTATCGAGCCAGTCGAAGAAATCTAAAGAAATCCCTGGGCGCGGAGCTATCCGCGTCCAGTACTACCAAAGCCACCTGTACCCCGGGTGCTACTCTCAAACTCAGTAACCACTTTGAGTTCCACTTGAAGTACTGGAACGATCACAAGTTGCGCTAAACGCTCCATCGGCTCCAATCGAAATGCGGTAGAGCCTCGGTTCCACGCGCTCACCATCAGCTGACCCTGGTAATCTGAGTCAATTAATCCGACGAGGTTACCCAACACAATTCCGTGTTTATGACCGAGTCCTGAGCGCGGCAGAATCATCGCAGCGTAACGAGGATCTTCAATATAAATTGCCAGACCTGTTGGAATGAGCTCCGTTTGACCAGGGGCAAGCTCAATTGCGTTGTCAATGCAGGCGCGCAAATCTAATCCAGCGCTTCCTGGGGTGCCATAGCTAGGCATTTGCGAGCGCATCCGCTCATCGAGGATTTTGACTTGAAGAACTTGCACGATTGATAGTCCTATTTAAGGTAAGCGGGAGCCAACGATGGCAATGAGTTTTCTGGCGAGCTCTAACTTGCTGGCGTGCCCTAGGTTTTTACTGCCTTTGTCGTCCACCACGAGAATTTCATTAGTATCAAGACCAAAGGTGGTGGGACCGATATTTCCCACAATCATTGGGATGCCCTTGCGAATCCGTTTCTCTTTAGAGTGTTTACCCAAACGATCGGTTTCAGCAGCAAAGCCAACACAGTATGGCTTTGATTTGCGCTTGGCTAATTTAGCCATATCGAGCAAGATATCGGGGTTCGAACGAAACTCTAAATGAAGTCCAGACTGCTCTTGACGCTTAATCTTTTGTGAGGCACGATTGGCAATCGTCCAATCGGCAACAGCAGCGACTGCGAAAAATACATCGCAATCGGCAGAGGCGAGCGTGGCCCGATGCATCTCTTCACCCGTGATTACATTCGTCCGCTTAATTCGACCGGTGCTCTGCAAGGGCGTGGGTAAATCACAAGGGCCAGCGATGAGGTGAACTTCAGCGCCCGCTTCAACGGCCGCTTGGGCGATTGCAAATCCCATTTTCCCGGAACTCAGATTAGTAATGCCACGGACTGGGTCGATAGCCTCAAATGTTGGACCGGCTGTAATGAGTACCCGTTTTCCACTTAAAACCTGTGGCTGGAAAAACGCGATCAGTTGCTCGCATAGCTCAGAGGGCTCCAGCATCCGACCCATGCCAACTTCACCACATGCCTGGTCACCGCTTCCGGGGCCAAGAACTGCAACGCCATCGTTTTGAAGTCGCTGGAGGCTACGTTGGGTAGCAGGGTGAGCCCACATTTGCAGATTCATGGCGGGCGCAATCAAAAGAGGGCAATCGCGCGCAAGGCACATCGTCGTTAGTAAATCATCCGCCAAACCAAGCGATAGTTTTGCCATGAGATCGGCGCTTGCAGGGGCAATCAAAATCGCATCGGCCTTACGGGATAGCTCAATGTGCGCCATGTTATTGCTAATCCGCGGATCCCATTGACTACTAAAGACCGGTTTGCCGCTGAGTGCTTGCATGGTGACCGGCGTAATGAATTGCATGGCGGATTCTGACATCACCACTTGAACCTCGGCCCCCTCCTGAATCAGGGCGCGGACTAATTCAGCAGATTTATACGCTGCAATTCCGCCGGAGATTCCTAAAACAATTTTTTTGTTTGCTAACGAGGTCATGCGCGGGTTCCAAATCGATTTGACTCTAGGGGCGGTCTTTAATGGCCCGTCGTATTTCGTTGATAACAATTAATGTAGCACCAATTGAGATCGCACTATCAGCAATATTGAAGGCTGGCCAGTGCCAACCGTCATAGTGCACGTCAATAAAGTCAACTACAGCGCCATATAGCAAGCGATCGATGACGTTGCCCATGGCCCCACCAAGGATTAAGGAAAGGGCAAGACAAAATGGACGATCTTGGGTATTTTTCTGTAAGAGCCAAATAATCACAACGGCCGCAACAATCCCAATGACGGTAAAAAACCAGCGTTGCCAACCACCTGCCTGAGACAAAAAGGAGAAGGCGGCACCTGGGTTATAAATTAAGAACCAATTCAGAAAATCAGTGACCTTGATCGCCTGGGCCATCGGCAGACTCATTTGAGCCCACCACTTAGTGATTTGATCAGCAATCAATACCCCAAGGGCTAGCAGTAAATACCATTTGCTTGAGCTTTCTTGGGGGGATGCTTGAACCATGTTTATGCAAACTGACGAAGTTCACCAGCGCCATCGAGATTACTGATGCAGCGCCCACAGAGATCGGGATGGTTTGGATGGGATCCAGTATCGGCTGTGTGATGCCAGCAACGCGCGCATTTTTGATAGGCGCTTGGCTTGACTGTGATCTGAGTATTGCCATCAGTGGATTTTGCAATCTCCGCATTTGAGGTAATCGTTACAAAGCGAAGATCCGAAGCAATCGATTGCAGTAACTCAAAATCAGTCGCGTTTACTTGGATCAGTAACTCAGCTTGCAAGGAAGATCCAATCTTGCCGGCTTCGCGTTCGAGCTCGATGGCTTTCGTAATGTCAGAGCGGATCTCGCGAATGCGTTGCCATTTAGCAAGTAAGGATTGAGCGTCCTTTATTTCAGGAAAGGATCCAAATTCTTCGGTGAAGATCGATACACTCTCTTTGGACTTGGCAAAGTGCGGGTAGCATTTCCAAGCCTCTTCAGCGGTGAAGCTGAGGAAGGGCGATAGCCACTTGAGTAAGTGTTGGCTAATATGAAATAAGGCATTTTGAGCAGAGCGCCGACCCACCGAATTCGCAGGCATGGTGTAAAGACGATCTTTCAGAATGTCCAAATAGAAGCCACCTAAATCTTCAGAACAAAACGCTAATATTTTTGAGACCGCTGGATGAAATTCATAATCACGGTAGTGTGCTTCGATGGTGTTTTGTAAGTCAGCTGCCAGCGCAACGCCATAGCGATCAATCTCTAGCCATTCGGAAGGAGGTAGCTGATTTTTTTGTGGATCAAAATCTGCAAGGTTTGCCAAGAGAAAGCGTAGGGTATTACGAATACGTCGATAGCTTTCAACGACTCGTTTCAAAATCTCATCGGAGATTGACATCTCTCCCGAGTAGTCGGTCGAAGCAACCCAGAGACGAATAATTTCAGCACCCAGTTTGTCAGCCACTTCTTGAGGCGCTATCACATTACCCACTGACTTACTCATCTTGCGACCTTGGCCATCCACTGTAAAGCCATGGGTTAAGAGGGCGCGATACGGGGGTTTGCCATCGAGCATGGCACCAGTTAAGAGTGACGAATGAAACCAACCGCGATGTTGATCAGAGCCCTCTAAATAAAGATCAGCCCAACGACCTTCTGCGCCCTCAGATTCCTGGCGATATAGTACGTTGCGATGTGAGCCGCGCATCACATGCCAATGTGTCGTGCCCGAGTCAAACCAGACATCGAGCGTGTCACGATTTTTCTCATAAGCGCTTGCCTCGTCACCCAGCAAGCTTTCAACCGTTAGATTCTGCCAAGCTTCAATCCCATTTTTTTCAACCAACTGAGCAACTTGCTCAAGCAACTCAGGTGTGCGAGGATGCGGCTCGCCCGTTTCTTTGTGAATCAAAAATGCCATGGGCACGCCCCATTGCCGTTGCCGGGAAAGGGTCCAATCGGGACGATTGGCAATCATGCTGTGTAAGCGTTGCTTACCCCAGGCTGGATAGAAGTGCGTACTCTCAACTCCCGCCAAGGCGGTTTCACGCAATGAGGCCTTCTCACCAGCTGGTTTTTTATCCATGCTGGCAAACCATTGTGAGGTAGCACGGTAGACGATCGGGGTCTTGTGTCGCCAGCAATGCATGTAGGAGTGCGTATAGGATTTATTCTTCAAAAGGCTGCCAGCCTCATCAAGCGCTTTCACAATGTTTGGATTGGCTTTCCAAATATGTTGACCAGCAAAGAGTGGCAAGGAGGAGGCATACACACCATCGCCCATGACCGGATTGATGATGTCGTGATCAGCTAAGCCATGAGCCTTACAGGACTTGAAGTCATCCTCACCATAGGCGGGAGCGCAATGCACTAGGCCCGTTCCAGTATCGAGTGTGACGTAATCAGCGCAGTAAATCGGAGCTAAGCGTTTGTACCCAGCGTCTAAATTGGCCAAGGGATGCCAGAAGGAAATGCCCTCGAGCACCTTACCTTTACAACTTGCTATAACCTTTCCCTCGAGACCATACTGCTCCAAACAGTCCTTAACCCGATCTTTAGCCAGCAATAGCAAGCGCTGATCGGTTTCAACCAGTGCGTACTCAAGATCGGGATGGACGTTTAAGGCTTGATTCGCTGGTAAGGTCCATGGGGTTGTGGTCCAAATCACGGCCATGCCTGGTTTATTGGGTAGTTCTTTGAGACCAAATGCATTCGCAAGTTTTGCATTTTGATTGGAATCAAAGGCAAAACCAACATCAACCGCTGGATCCGTTTTATCCTGATACTCCACTTCTGCTTCGGCAAGGGCTGAGCCGCAATCAAAGCACCAGTTCACCGGTTTTAATCCACGAAAGACATACCCCTTTTTCCAGATCTTGCCAAGCGCACGAATCTCGTCCGCTTCATTCTGAAAATCCATGGTGAGGTAGGGCTGATCCCACTCACCAAGAACCCCTAAGCGCTGAAAATCTTTTTTCTGCTTGGCAACCTGAGCCTGCGCATATTCGCGGGCTTTAGCTTGTACCTCGGCGGTCGGTAAGTTTTTGCCAAATTGTTTTTCAATCTGAATCTCAATAGGCATGCCATGGCAATCCCAGCCTGGCACATAGACGGCGTCAAAGCCCATTAACCAGCGGGACTTAACGATCATATCTTTCAGAATCTTATTGACCGCATGACCAATATGAATATCACCGTTGGCGTAGGGAGGGCCGTCGTGCAAGATAAAGCTTGGTTGCCCAGCATGAGCCTTGCGAATCGCCTCATAGACCTTATTGCGTTGCCACTCCTCTACCCATTTGGGTTCCCGCTTGGGTAAATCACCGCGCATGGGAAAGCTGGTCTCAAGCAAATTGACCGGGTAGTTTGGGGATTTATCAGACATACGAATTTTTCTTTAGAAAGTATTGACGAGCCTTTTGGGCATCATCTTGAATGGCAGCTTGTAGGGTGGTTAGGTCGGGGTATTTTCGTTCTTCATGCAGTCGAGCTAGTAATTCTACGCAAACCACTTGCCCATAGATGGATCGGTTGAAATCAAAGATGTGGGTTTCTAAAAGAACCTGACCCGTACTCTCAACCGATGGTCGCACTCCTAAGCTCGAGACGGCAGGCAAAGGCTTCTCACCCAAGCCATACACTTGACTCACAAAAATACCGCTTGTCACCGGTTTGGCATTGGGATGACGCGTGCAAACCGCTAAATTGATGGTGGGAAATCCGAGCGTGCGCCCTAGTTGCTTTCCATACAGCACGTGACCCGAAATTGAAAAAGGGCGTCCGAGCAGTTGTGTGGCTCGCTTCATGTCGCCCTGCTCAAGAGCTTGTCTTAGCAGTGAAGACGAGATTCGCTCATCGGTCTCGAGAACGCTTGGGATGCGACTAACTTCAAAACCATACTGCTTACCGGCGGCCACCAAGCTATCAAAATTACCAGCGCGTTTGGCACCGTAACAGAAATCATCACCAATGAGTATCCATTTGGTATTGAGTTTTTCAAGCAAGATGTTTTGTACAAACTCAGAGGGACTGAGTTGGGAGAAGGCTTGATTAAATTCTTCAATTGCAATGGTATCGACAGCACATTGCCTTAGGGCCATCAACTTGTCTCGAAGATTCTGAATTCGGGGCGGTGCATCGTGCGGTGAAAAAAATTCTCGGGGGTGGGGCTCAAAGGTGAGTACACAGGGGCTTAAATGACGCGTGCGCGCACCTTCCACTAATTGCTGGAGCAATGCTTGATGGCCGCGATGCACACCATCAAAGTTGCCAATGGTTAGGGCGGATGGCGCTTGGGTCGAGGCAGGCTTAAGTCTTCGAAATACCTTCACAGTTCGCTTTCAGGCTAGCCTTGAATTATATTGTTGGTCATGCATTCAATCGTTTCTTTAATTTCAGGGCGCGGCTCTAATTTCGAGGCAATTTACAAGGCCGCAAAAGCAAAATCATGGGATGTGCGATTTACGGGCTTAATTGCCAATCAGCCCGAGGCTAAGGGGCTTGAGTTTGCCAAGTCGGTTGGGATTCCCACCGCGGTGATTCATCACCGGGACTATCCAAGCCGGGAAGCCTTTGATGAGGCATTGATGCAACAAATTGATGCCTTTGGTGCAGATCTTGTAGTTTTGGCTGGTTTTATGAGAATCCTAACCCCAGAGTTCATTGAGCATTATGAGGGGCGCATGATGAACATCCACCCTTCCTTATTGCCACGTTTTCCTGGTTTGCATACCCATGAGCGGGCCTTGGAGGCGGGGGATCGGGTGCATGGTGCCACAGTGCATTTTGTTAGCGCTGGCGTAGATGAGGGTCCCATTATTTGTCAAAGTGAGGTCCCTGTCTTGCCCACCGATACCCCAAGCGAGTTGGCTGCTCGGGTTTTAAAGACGGAGCATCAAATCTATCCATTAGCAGTTGAGTGGTTTATTCAGGGGCGTTTACAGATTGCGGGTAATCGAGTGAGTGTTGACCCACCTGAGTTACAGTACATTCCTTTTCCATAAGAACGGCGAGTTCATGACGCGATCCTCCTCTACCGCTTCAAAGCGGATATCTAAAGAAAAGAAGTATGCAAAGAGTAAGGATGCCAAAGCGCCCGTGCTGATTAATCCTCAGGGACAAAAAAATTACTCGCATGCAAAGGCGCTACCGCAGCATGTTTTGCATCTCGAGCAGTTGCTTCCCGAGTTATTGCAATTTGATCAACCAGCCGATCGGGTTGTTAGTCGTTACTTTCGTGCGCATCCCAAATTAGGTAATCGCGATCGCGCCTTAATTGCTGAAGCTGCATTTTCTGTATTGCGCCGCAAGCAGGAGTTTTCTCAATTTGCAGCCAGTGGCTCTGGCTCCCTAGCCCGCCGCTTGGCCTTGCTGGGCCTAGTTTCAGCCTTATCTGAAGGGGGGCTTGGGACCGCAAATCGGCTAGAGAGCGCGCTCGCTGATTTGGCCTTTGTCGTACAAAAGGAGGAGTACGAATGGCTCAGTCGCTTTGGCCAAGTCGATCGTGATGCACTGGCACGACTAGTAAAACATAATTTGCCAGAATGGCTTTGGAACACGATGGTTCAGTCTTTTGGTGAGGAAGAGGGCGGTCGTTTGGCTGAGTCTCTCATGAAGCCGGCACCACTGGATTTGCGTGTGAACACATTAAAGACCTCACGTGATCAATTGCTGTTGCAAATGAATCAAAGTGCGAATCGGTTTGAGGCGCACCCAACGCCTTACTCCCAAGACGGAATTCGTATTTTTGGAAAACCTGCCTTGCAAAGCTCGACCTGGATGAAAGATGGCTTGTTTGAGGTCCAGGATGAGGGTAGTCAAATCCTATGTCACTTGCTCGATCCCAAGCGAGGAGAAATGGTGGTTGATTTTTGTGCTGGAGCCGGCGGCAAGACTTTGGCCTTGGGTGCGATGATGCGCAATACCGGCCGCCTCTATGCATTTGATACCTCTGAGCGACGCCTGGCGAACTTAAAACCACGCTTAGCGCGAAGCGGCCTATCCAATGTGCATCCCATGTGGATTGATAGTGAGAGAGACCCCAGAATTAAGCGCCTTGCAGGAAAAATTGACCGCGTCTTGGTGGATGCTCCTTGCAGCGGATTGGGGACCTTGCGTCGTAATCCCGACCTCAAGTGGCGCCAAACACCAGCCGAGATCGCCAAATTAGCCCCCACCCAACTGGCCATTTTGGAGTCGGCGGCCCGTTTGCTAAAGCCAGGGGGTCGTCTGGTTTACGCCACCTGTAGTCTTTTAGATCAAGAAAATCAAGAGCTTGTGAACCTTTTCCTTGAAAAACACCCTGATTTTGAGCTTTTATCCGCTAAAGAGGCTCTGGGAAGTCATTTTTTACATGATGGAATTCCGATTGGCACCAGTAATGACAAGCCCTGGTGGCAACTTTTACCCTCACAGCATGGAACCGATGGATTTTTTGGGGCAATTATGCAGCGAAAGCCTTAAAATAAGGGGTTAGAAGCATGATCGCAGTTAATGAGGGAGATTTGTTTGGAGATGAGTACCATTTCTAGTTTGCATGATGGATTGATTCAGTGGTTGGCCCACGGTTACTTGGACTGGGCTTGGTGGCAGATCGTGATCTTTACCCTGGTCATGACCCACATTACGATTGCTAGTGTTACGATTTTTTTACATCGTTGTCAGGCCCATCGAGCACTCGACCTGCATGCCATCCCCTCTCATTTCTTCCGGTTCTGGTTATGGTTGACTACGGGTATGGTAACCAAGGAGTGGGCCTCGGTTCACCGCAAACATCATGCGAAATGCGAGTCCGTTGAAGATCCACATAGTCCGCAAGTTTTAGGGATCGACACCGTTCTTTTGCGCGGCGCAGAACTCTACAAGGTAGAAGCTGCAAAGAAAGAAACACTTGAAAAGTTTGGTCACGGTACTCCCGATGACTGGATTGAGCACAATCTCTATTCGCGTTTTACATGGCAAGGCGTTGGCCTGATGCTCATCATCGATTTATTTTTGTTTGGCGCAATTGGTGCAACCGTTTGGGCTGTACAAATGCTCTGGATCCCCATCACTGCCGCAGGTGTCATTAATGGAATCGGCCACTATTGGGGATATCGGAACTACGACTGTGAAGATGCATCAACCAATATCGTGCCGTGGGGCATTTTGATTGGTGGAGAAGAGCTTCATAACAATCACCATACCTACGCAACGAGCGCCAAGTTATCGAACAAATGGTATGAGTTTGATATTGGTTGGGTTTACATTTGCGCCTTGCGCTCTCTCGGTTTGGCAAAGGTGAAGAAAGTTCCACCCAAGCCCGTTCTCTCCGAAGTGCGTCCTGCCGATGATAAGACTCTAGAGGCTATTATTGCCAATCGCTACGAGATCATGGCGCGTTATAGCAAAACCCTAAAGCGGTGCATTGCAAACGAGTTCCAGCACATGCAAGAATTTGCAGCGCACCTCAAGGATGCGCGTGATTGGCTGTATAAAGATGAGACCAAATTGACGGCGCTTGAGAAAGAAAAACTCGAGGAGCTCATGAAAACGAATTCTCAGTTACGCAAGATGATTGAGATGCGTCGTGAGTTGCATGCAATTTGGGGCCGCTCCAACGCCACTCGTGAGCAATTGCTGGGACAGCTGCGTTCATGGTGCAATCGGGCCGAAGAGACTGGCCCGCACTCCCTGAAAGAGTTCTCACTGCGTCTTAGACGTTATTCGAATCCGGCCTAATAAAAAACCCGTTCATGTGAACGGGTTTTTAGTTTCGACGTAAAGACGAATTACTTAATCTTGGTTTCTTTATAAGCAACGTGCTTACGAGCTTTTGGATCAAACTTCATGATCTCCATTTTCTCGGGTTTGGTTCGTTTGTTTTTAGTGGTGGTATAGAAGTGACCGGTACCAGCAGTCGACTCTAACTTGATTTTCTCGCGTGCGCCTTTAGCCATTACTCAATCCTTAAACTTGACCGCGGGCACGAAGATCTGCCAAAACAGAATCAATACCATTCTTGTCGATTAAACGAAGTCCGGCGTTGGTTAAGCGAAGGCTAACCCAACGATTTTCAGACTCAACCCAGAAACGGCGATTTTGCAAATTAGGCAAAAAGCGACGCTTTGTTTTGTTATTTGCATGGGAAACATTGTTGCCGACCATCGGCTTTTTCCCAGTGACTTGGCAAACTTTTGCCATGACACACTCCTTCAGTACGAAAAACATCGATTGTAGCAGGCATCTGCCCTTTGGCGCTAGGGTTTCATCAATATTCGGAATGGATCACGGCAAAAAGTTAGTAAATACTCTCATTTATAGGCTTTTCTATTAAGCCAGCATCCGAAAAAGAGAAAAAACCATGCTTTGCCACGATGCAATGGTCCAGAAGCGCAATATTGACCCAGTGGAGTGCTTGCCTCAGTTCGTGGGTAATGGCTTCATCATTGGGGCTGGGAAGTGGGTTGCCCCCGGGGTGGTTATGGGCAATCACCAGGGCACTGGCATTGCGATTCAGGCACTCTTTAATGATTTCTCTAGGGTAAATCGCCGTTTGATCAATCGATCCCCGAAAGAGCTCTTGGCACTCGATTAGGCGATTGCTGTTATCTAGATACAGACAAAGAAATACCTCGTGCTCCAGTCTGGCAATTTTGGTTTGTAAAAACTCCCTGACTTGGGTTGAGGATGAGAATATCGCTTGTTGAGAGAGGCTTTCATGAAGGCAGCGTTTCACCAGTTCATAGGCTGCCTTGATTTGAGCCCATTTTGAAGGCCCTATCCCATGGCAGCGGTAAATATCAGAGACTGGTGCATTCACCAGGCCTTGCATCCCTCCAAATTGACTTAGCAGATCTTGGGCCAATGAAACAGCGCTTTTACCTTTAACCCCAGAACGCAGAAAAATAGCCAAGAGCTCAGCATCGGATAGGGAGGCGGCGCCTTGGCGGATTAATTTCTCGCGGGGCTGTTGTGCTTTTGGCCATTGGGAGATTGGGTGATTCTGCGCCTCTCTGGCTACAATGGCAGCATGAGTGAGCCTACCGTTTCCCCTGATTCTTTCTTGACCATCAACTATCGATTGACCCTCCCGGGCGGGGAGGATTACATCAACACCTTCGACGATCGACCGGCGACGATGCAATTGGGTACGGGTCAATTCGCCCCCTGTTTTGAAAAGGTTTTGCTAGGCGCTAAAGTTGGTGAAAAGCGCTCGGCTGTTCTAAGCCCGCAAGATGCGTTTGGGGAGCATAAGCCCGAGCTCATCCAGTGGGTGAGTATGGATGTATTGTTAGCCAATACCGATGAAGTTCCGGAATTTGCCCCGGGCGATATGATTGAATTTAATGCGCCTAGCGGTGCACAATATGCAGGTGTATTGCAATCCATTAATGAAGAGGGCGCGTGGTTTGATTTCAACCATCCTCTCGCAGGTAAGCAGTTAAGTTTTGAAGCAGAAATTATTGCCATTTTGTAATCAAGATCCATGCAAAGTAACCCATTGCCCTCTGAAAGTGCTGAAATACTCTTGGCGCAGCCCAGGGGATTTTGTGCCGGCGTCGATCGAGCGATTAATATCGTGAATGAGGCGCTTAGTCGCTTTGGTGCCCCGATTTATGTGCGCCATGAAATCGTTCACAACAAATACGTGGTTGATGAATTGCGCGCAAAGGGTGCGATTTTTGTTGACGAGATTGATGAAATTCCGCGTGGAGCGATTGTGATCTACAGCGCCCACGGAGTTTCTCAGCAGGTTCGCCAAGACGCTGCTGAGCGCGGCTTGCAGGTATATGACGCAACCTGTCCCTTGGTCACTAAAGTACACGTTGAAGTGGTGAAGTTGTGCAAAGATGGGTTTACGGTATTCATGATTGGTCATGCTGGCCACCCAGAGGTTGAGGGAACCATGGGGCAGGTCGAGAGCGGCATCTTCCTGATTGAGAATTTAGATGATGTGGAAAAACTCAATTTTTCTAGCGATGAGCGCTTGGCATTTGTGACCCAAACCACTCTTTCGGTCGATGAAACGAAAGAAATTGTGAATGCGCTTACCAAAAAATTCCCCAAAATTATCCAACCGAAGAAGCAGGACATTTGTTACGCCACTCAAAATCGACAAGATGCCGTGAAATTTATGGCCCCCCAAGTCCAATTGGTAATTGTCGTGGGAAGTCAGGCGAGCTCGAACTCTAATCGTCTGCGGGAATTGGCTGAAAAATTAGGCGTACCGGCTTACATGGTTGATGCTCCGGATCAGCTTCGGCCCGAATGGTTTGAAGGCAAAAAGCGAGTTGGTTTAACCGCGGGCGCATCGGCGCCAGAGAGTCTTGCGCAAGCGATCGTGGCTCGTATTCAAGAGTTTGGCCCACGTCAAATTCGATCCTTGGATGGGGTTGTGGAGGATGTCACTTTCTCCTTACCAAAAAATCTCACGCATCCTGTTTAATTTCTATTCATTCACTTGGAGGATTTGCCCATGAAACCATATCAAAGGATGTTTTCATACAGCGTACTTTCGCTTGCGACGGTGGGCTTGCTAGTTGCATGTGGCGGCAAGGCCAATGATGGCGAAGTGAAGATCGGTCATGTGGCCCCACTGACTGGATCGATTGCTCATATGGGTAAGCAAAATGAAAATGGTGCTGTTTTGGCGGTTGAGGAAATTAATAAGGTAGGATTAACAATCAATGGTAAGAAGGTGGTGCTGAAGTTAGTTCCAGAAGATGACGCAGCCGATCCCAAGACCGCTACTCAAGTTGCTCAAAAATTAGTTGATGCAAAAGTTGTCGCAGTGGTGGGTCACTTGAATTCTGGGACTACGATTCCTGCATCAAAGATTTACCATGACGCCGGCATCACCCAAATTTCCCCATCGGCAACCAATCCTGAATACACCAAGCAGGGCTTCAAAACCGCTTTTCGCTTAGTGGCCACTGATGCACAACAGGGTCCAGCTCTAGCTGATTATGTGGCCAAGAATTTAAAAGCAAAAGTGGTGGCAATCATTGATGACTCGACTCAATATGGCAAGGGCCTCGCAGACGAGTTTGAGAAAACAGTGAAAGCTGCTGGTATCAAGGTATTGCCCCGTGAGGCAACCAATGACAAGGCAACCGACTTTAAGGCCATTCTCACCAAGGTGAAGGCCGGTAAGCCTGATGTCATCATGTATGGCGGAATGGATGCTACGGGTGGCCCCTTAGCTAAGCAGGCAAAGGAGTTGGGCATCAAAGCCAAAATTGTGGGTGGCGACGGAATTTGTACCGACAAATTGGCTGAGCTGGCTGGTGATGCGATTAATAACGTGGCTTGTTCAGAAGCTGCGATGACCCTCTCAAAAATGGAAGCGGGTCCCGAGTTTCAGAAAAAATATAAAGAGCGCTTCAATATCGATGTCGATATCTATGCTCCATTCTCATACGATGCGGTTTATGTGATTGTGGATGCGATGAAACGTGCCAACTCAGTTGAGCCGGCCAAGATCTTAGCCGTGATGCCTCAAACGCAAATGAAGGGTTTGATCGGCAATATTGCGTTTGATGATAAAGGGGATCTCAGGGAAAGCGTGATCACCTTATACGACTACAAGGATAAGAAGAAGTCAGTCCTCGAAATTATTAAGATCCAGTAATTCGATAAGCACCCAGCGCGGTGCTTATTTTTTATAGACTGATTGTCGATGGATATTCTGCTACAGCAGATTTTGAATGGCCTGGTGCTGGGTAGTATCTATGCTCTGATTGCATTGGGCTACACCATGGTTTATGGGATCTTAGGAATCATTAACTTTGCTCATGGCGAAGTTCTCATGATCGGAGCCATGGTATCCCTCACCCTCATCACACTGATCACGCAATTACCGCTGGGTTTGCCACCATGGGTGCTATTGGTTTTAGTTCTATTGATGACCATGGCTGTGTGCGCCTTGGTTAGCTATTTGATTGAGCGTTTTGCCTATCGGCCGTTGCGTCAAGCACCACGTTTAGCACCCTTAATTTCTGCGATTGGCGTCTCGGTTTTATTGCAAACTTTGGCCATGATCATCTGGTCTCGTAATCCCATGACCTATCCTCAGTTGCTACCCTCGACACCCATCGATGTCTTTGGTTCAGGGGCAACCATCACGGGTAAAGAAATTGTAATTATTGTTACGTCTTTTTCAGTCATGGCTTTATTGCTCCTAATTGTGCAAAAGACCAAGCTTGGACGGGCGATGCGAGCAACGGCTGAGCAGCCGAACGTGGCTGCGCTGATGGGCGTTAATCCTAATCGGGTCATTTCGATCACGTTTATGTTAGGGGGCGCACTTGCGGCCCTTGCTGGGATCATGATGGCCACCAACTACGGCAATGTACATTTCTCAATGGGATTTATTCCTGGGTTAAAAGCCTTTACGGCTGCAGTACTGGGGGGCATCGGCAATATTCAGGGGGCGATGTTAGGTGGACTCTTGCTTGGTCTGATTGAGGCAATTGGGGCTGGATACATTAGCGATTGGACTGGCGGTCTCTTAGGATCCAACTATCAAGATATTTTTGCCTTCATGGTTTTAATCTTAGTGTTGGTATTTAGGCCTCGCGGTTTATTGGGTGAGCGAGTATCGGATCGTGCTTAAACCATTTTTTCAGCGCGCATCGCGTCGTGATCAACAACGATTTTGGATCGTCAGTGCGATCGCATTATTAGCGCTACCATGGATCGTGGGATCGGCTGGTGGCAACTACTGGGTTCGTGTTTTGGATTTTGCCTTGCTGTACGTTGTTCTCGCATTAGGCCTCAATGTGGTGATTGGTTTTGCGGGCTTACTTGATTTGGGCTACATCGCTTTTTATGCAGTGGGCGCCTACAGTTATGCTTTACTTGCCTCACCCCATCTCACTACACAATTTCCTGCCATTGCCGCTGTTTTTCCTGCGGGCCTTCATTTTCCTCTGTGGGGTGCACTCATCATCTCTTTTGGCCTAGCTGCCATTTTTGGGGTGCTTCTTGGATTTCCAACACTAAAGTTACGCGGTGATTATTTGGCGATTGTGACCTTGGGGTTTGGGGAAATTATTCGGATCTTCTTAAATAATCTCGATCGCCCCCTGAATTTAACAAATGGGCCTAAGGGGATTGGCAGCATTCATCCAATCGAGCTCTTTGGTATCAAGCTCTCAAAGCCAATGAGCATCTGGGGCTTTGAGATTCCTTCGCTGTATTTACTCTTCTATTTTTTCTTAATCCTTGCCATTCTGGTTGCGATTGTTTGCTCACGTCTAGAGCATTCCCGCATTGGTCGGGCGTGGGTGGCCATTCGTGAGGATGAGATCGCCGCGGAGGCGATGGGGATTGAGACTCGTAATATGAAATTACTGGCGTTTGCCATTGGTGCCAGTTTTGCAGGTGCCGCAGGGGTATTATTTGCCGCCTTTCAGGGCTTTGTGTCGCCTGAGTCGTTCACCTTATGGGAATCGATCGTGGTTTTAGCCATGGTGGTGATGGGCGGGATGGGGCATATTCCTGGGGTGATTCTTGGGGCGATCTTGCTCGCCATTTTTCCTGAACTCTTACGCAGCATTGCAGCCCCGATTCAGCAGTTTGTCTTTGGATCAGTTCTGGTTGATACCGAAATTATTCGTCAGTTACTGTATGGTTTGGCGCTGATCCTCATCATGCTCTACCGACCCAATGGAATTTGGCAAAAACCGGATGCTTTGAAAGCCTCAAACGGATGAGCGATCTCTTAATGATTTCTGGAGTATCGAAGCGCTTTGGAGGCATTCAGGCGCTTGATGAGGTGGGTATTCGTGTGCGCGCAGGGGCAATTGCTGGACTCATTGGTCCCAATGGGGCTGGCAAAACCACTTTCTTTAATGTCATCACCGGCTTATATCCAGCCGATCAGGGTAGGTTTGAGCTTCAGGGCCAGCCGTATTCTCCCCATTCAGTATCTCAGGTCACCCAAGCGGGTATCGCTAGAACCTTTCAGAACATTCGCTTATTTAAAGAAATGACCGCATTAGAGAATGTCATGGTGGGGTGCCATTGCCGCTCCTCAATTGGCATGTGGGGCGCTATCTTGGGCACACAATCTAATCGACGTGAAGAGCGTGCCATCCGTGAAAAATCGCTTGCCTTACTTGCATATGTTGGCTTGCAAGACTATGCACGACATAAGGCTAAAAATTTATCCTATGGGTACCAACGACGCCTTGAAATTGCCCGTGCTTTAGCTACTGAACCAATTCTATTGGCTCTTGATGAGCCAGCTGCGGGGATGAATGCCAGTGAGAAGCTGGAATTAAAAGAATTAATCCTAAAGATCCGCGCTGATGGCAAAACTATTTTGCTCATTGAGCACGATGTGCATCTCGTAATGAGTCTTTGTGATCATTTGACCGTGCTTGATTATGGCAAGGTGATTGCCGATGGATTGCCCGATGCAGTACGCAGTCATCCAGAGGTGATTCGGGCTTATTTAGGCGGGGCGGCGGCATGAGTACGACACCTCTTTTAGGGATCAAGCATCTGAAGTTGTCGTATGGCGGAATTGCCGCCGTTAAAGGGATTGACCTGTATATCAACGCTGGAGAGTTAGTTACCTTGATCGGCGCCAATGGCGCGGGTAAAACCACGACGCTAAAAGTAATTGCTGGTCTTCTTAAGCCAAGCGCCGGATCGATTCAATTCTTAGGGCGCGCCATAGGGGGCCGGCCGGCCTATGAGTTAGCCGAGCTTGGGATTGGATTGGTGCCAGAAGGCCGGGGAGTATTTGCAAGGATGACCATTTTGGAGAACCTGCAAATGGGTGCGTATATTCGCCAGGGTTCTCAGTCGGCGGAAAGCATTGATCGGGACCTTGAGGTGGTACTTGCAACCTTTCCACGCCTGCGCGAACGTTTGTCGCAATTGGCTGGTACTCTCTCTGGCGGGGAGCAGCAAATGGTAGCGATTGCTCGTGCGATGATGGCGAAGCCAAAGCTTCTCTTATTGGATGAGCCCTCAATGGGCTTGGCACCACTCATGGTGGAAACTATTTTTGAGGTGATTCAAAATCTGAATCAACAGGGCATGACGATCTTGCTCGTCGAGCAAAATGCCCGCTTGGCCTTATCCATGGCAGATCGAGCGTATGTGATGGAGAGTGGTGCGATTACCCTATCGGGATCAGCCGATCAGTTATTAAATGACGACCGGGTTCGCGAAGCGTATTTGGGTGCGGATCTAAAAACCAAAGAGACCAAAGAAACTTAAGCCAGTTTCTTTAGCAGAGCCCGCAAAGTAGCACACATCGTAAGAATTTCTTCTTCGGTGACATTGAGTGCGGGCATAAAACGCAACAGATCGGGCCTAGGCGAATTAATCAGTAAGCCCTCGGGCTCATACTCTCGTGCAAGCTCGACCAAGGAGGGCCCGATATCTTTACCGAGCATGAGGGCCCGAAGAAGACCTTTGCCACGTTCGCCTTGCAACCCGAATTCAGAGCAAAGTTTAAGTAATTCACTTTGCAGGAACGCTCCTTTTTGAATCACTGAGTCCAAAAAGCCCGGGGCCAGGAGTTGTTCAATCACGCTAATCCCAACCGCGGTCATTAGGGCATTGCCATTGTAGGTGCCCCCTTGATCGCCGGGCACAAAGCAGGCGACTGCATCGGTGCATAAAAGGGCCGCGAGAGGAACGCCCCCACCAATTCCTTTGCCAAGGGTCATGATGTCGGGTTCAATCCCAAAATGTTGGTAGGCAAATAACTTTCCAGTTCTTCCAAAACCAGCCTGCACTTCATCAACGATGAGCAATAGGTTGTGCTCTTTGGTCAGTTGGCGTAGTTCTTTCATGAAGGCATCATCAGCAGGAATAACGCCACCTTCACCCTGGACTGGTTCTAGCATGACGGCAACCGTTTTATCGGTAATGCAGCGTTTGACCGATTCAATATCGTTGAGATCAGCTTTAGGAAAGCCTGGCACCTGGGGGGCGAAGAGGGTATCCCAGCCCGGCTTGCCCGATGCGCTCATCGTTGCTAAGGTCCGCCCATGAAAACTATGATCAAAGGTAATGATTTCATAAGCACCGCCTTTGTGGATTTGTCCCCATTTTCTGGCGAGCTTGATCGCACCCTCATTGGCTTCGGCGCCACTATTGGCAAAAAACACTTTGTTAAAGCAGCTATGGCTCGTCAGTAAATCGGATAACCGAATCATCGGTTCGTTATAGAACGCAGGGCTAGGATTAATCAATTTCTGGGCTTGCGCGTTTAATGCAGCAACAATGCCAGGATTGCAGTGCCCCAAGCAATTCACGGCCCATCCTTGGAGGAAGTCCAAGTAGCGCTTGCCATTTTGATCGATCAACCACGAGCCTTTGCCCTCCATCATGATGATGTCAGGCCGCTTGGTGATATACATCACCGAATGGGCATCAACAGGACGAGGATCAGAAAGTTGATTCATAGCGCAATCATACAAAAGATCGGTGTAAAAAGGGAATCTGCCCTCAATGGCAGGGAATTAGGCATGGGCCAGATCAGCCTCGCTCGTGAACGAGTCGGCATAAAACTCATCCTCTGGGAGACCGCATTGCTTAATAAAATCCGTTTGGGCCGATTGAATCACAACGGGGGCACCACAGGCATAGACTTGGAATCCACTGAGATCCGGAAAGTCTGCCATTACAGCGTGATGAACAAAGCCTGTCCGGCCGGTCCAGTGATCTTCTGGTAGCGCTTCAGAAACAACAGGGATGTAACGAAAGCGGGGAATCGTACTGGCAAACTCCTGACAAAGAGCATCCATATAGAGATCTTTTGGGCGTCGGCCACCCCAGTAGAAATAGACCTCACGATCAATTTTCTTCTCACGCATATGTAACAGAATGGATTTGATCGGAGCAAAGCCTGTGCCGGATGCTAAGAAAATAATCGGTTTTTGAGTATCCTCGCGCAAGAAAAAACTTCCTTGGGGGCCTTCAAAGCGCAAGATATCTTTTTCTTTGATTGCTTTACCATCAGCTCCTTGACCAAAGAGGGGGTCAGTAAATTGACCGCCTGGCAGATGGCGAATATGCAACTCAATGGGGCCCTCTTGATGTGGGGCGCTAGCAATCGAATACGCACGACGCTTATTGTCTTTGAGTAAAAACTCTAAATACTGACCGGCTAAAAACTGAAAACGTTCACTCGCAGGCAGTTGAAGTTGAAGAATTGCAACATCATTACTTGGATACGTAATCGCCTGAATCCGACATGGTACTTTGCGCACCGGAATATCACCACCACCCTGGATTTCGCGAACGTCGATCAACACATTAGATTTGGGGTGGGCGCAGCACAATAGGGTCGCTCCGGCGGTTTCGTCGAGGGTACTCAGGGCGCTTTGGCTGTGGTCTCCATGCTCCATTCGGCCTTCGAGCACTTTGCCCTTGCATGAGCCACAGGCGCCATTTTTGCAGCCATAGGGTAGTTGAACGCCCTGACGGATGGCTGCCTCTAAAACAGTCTCATCCTCTTCCACCGTGAATGTTCTGCCACTCTTTTTGAGTTCCACCTGGTACTGCAATTCCACTTCTCCCAATAAATCGTTACGATATTCATTCTATGATGTCCAAACCCAGCCAATTTCGTCGCCCCCGTATCCTCATCATTGGATGTGGTGATATCGGTACTCGGGTTGCGCAGCAGCTGCAAGGACATACGCTTGCGCAATCGCAAGGTCGACCCAAGATTTTCGCATTAAGCAGTAGCCCCGAGCGCTTTGCCGAGCTTCGAAAGCATGGCATCACTCCCATTGAAGGAAATCTTGACCACCCTGAGACTTTATGGCGAATTGCCCATTTAGCGACAACGGTCATTCATTTGGCCCCACCAGCGCAAGATGGTGAGTTCGATCAACGCACCCGCAATCTGATACAAATTTTATCCCAGCAAGGGCGATCTGTCAGACGCCTGGTCTACATCAGCACGACCGGGGTATACGGTAATCGCAATGGTGATTTTGTCGATGAGACCAGTCAATTAAACCCCACCAGTCCGCGGGCGAAGCGACGCGTGGATGCAGAACAAACGCTTCGCTTTTGGGCGGCCTCACAAGGCGTTGCGTTAACCATTTTGCGTGTGCCCGGAATTTACGGACCTAATCGCTTACCAATTGAGCGCTTAAAAAACAACACCCCTGCTTTGCAAGAGCCGTTTGATGCGTATTCGAACCATATTCATGCGGATGATCTTGCCCGTCTCATCTGTGCAGCATTGTTTATCGGTAAACCACAGCGCGTGATTAATGCATGCGATGGTAGTGAGCAAAAAATGGGTGATTACTTTGATGAGGTCGCCAGCGCATTGCATTTGCCGAAGCCGCCACGATTACTACCCGATGAAGTGCGCGCTCAGGTGGGCCCCATGATGTGGTCATTCATGGCGGAGTCACGGCGAGTGCGTAATCAACGATTGGGTGAACTCAAGCGCCCCCTGAAATACCCTCGGGTCAAAGACTATCTAAAAACTTTGTAATTATTTCCAGCTGTCTTTTAGGCCCACGCTGCGATTGAAGACCAATTTTCCTGGAGCGCTATCTTTGCGATCAACCACAAAGTAGCCGTGCCGCTCAAATTGAAAGCGTTCTTCAGGCTGAGCACTCTGCAAACTAGGTTCCACATAGGCCTGGATCACTTTTTTGGAATCCGGATTGATAAAGCTCAGAAAATCGTTATCACCGCTATCGGGGTGTGGATCGGTAAATAAATGCTCGTATAAACGAACCTCAACAGGCAAGGCTTCTGCAGCATTAATCCAGTGGATGTTCCCCTTCACCTTGTAATTGTTAGAGTCCGGTGTACCACTTTTGCTATCTGGAAAATAGCGCGCATGAACCTCGGTGACCTTGCCTTGCTTATCGAGCTCGACGCCAGTGCACTCGATAACAAAGCCATGACGTAAGCGTACACGCCCACCAGCCGCCCCATCTTTGGGAGGGAACAGACGGAAAAATCCTTTTTCAGGATTCATCTGAAAATCATCGGCTTCAATCCAAAGCTCACGTCCAAAATGAAACTCGCGTTTACCCCATTCCGGATGGTGCGGATGCTTAGGAGCGGAACAGGGTTCTTTTGCGCCAAGGTCATAGTTTTCAATCACAAGTTTTAGTGGAGCCAAGACTGCGCTGGCGCGAGGAGCCCGCGCATCTAAATCATCGCGTAAGGCTTGCTCGAGAACGCTCATATCAATCCAGCTATCGGCTTTGGATACGCCAATGCGTTCACAAAATAAACGAATACTCTCTGGTGTGTAACCGCGACGGCGGATTCCGGCGATGGTTGGCATGCGAGGATCGTCCCAGCCGTCAACGCGTTGTTCCTCAACGAGTTGCAAGAGTTTGCGTTTACTCGTAATGGTGTACGTGAGATTGAGTCTGGCAAATTCGTATTGATGGGGTAAAGGGCCTTTAAATAACCCGCACTCTTTCAGACTGTTGAGAATCCAGTCATATAGCGGACGATTATTTTCAAACTCGAGGGTGCAAATTGAGTGTGAAACATTCTCAAGCGCATCTGAAATGCAATGGGTGAAGTCATACAAAGGGTAAATGCACCATTGATCGCCAGTGCGATGATGATGAGCATGACGAATGCGATAAATGACCGGATCGCGCATCACGATATTGGGGTGAGTCATATCAATTTTTAGACGCACCACATGGCTACCATCGGGGAACTCGCCAGCACGCATTTTTTCCAAAAGTGCGATGTTCTCATCGGCCGATCGATCTCGATAGGGGCTATTGACACCCGGTGTCGAAAAGTTGCCGCGATTTTGATGAATTTCCTCTGCACTTTGACTGTCGACATAGGCTTTGCCATGGCGCATCAAGATTTGCGCAAACTCATAGAGGCGCTCAAAGTAATCACTGGCGTAATACAAGTGCTCATGGCCCTGGTGGTGCCAATCAAATCCCAACCAGCGCACTGCATCTAAGATGCTATCGACATACTCCACATCCTCTTTGGTTGGATTGGTATCGTCAAGTCGCATATGGCAACGGCCACCCGAAGGCAGGGAATCATAATCTCTCGCTAGGCCATAGTTGAGGCAAATACTTTTGGCATGGCCAATATGCAAATAGCCATTAGGCTCCGGTGGAAAGCGGGTGACCACGGCCGGTAGGGCCTTGCCATTTGCATCAACGCGGTTGGCATAGATACCTTTGGCTAAATCATGATCAATGATTTGCCGTAAGAAATTGGATGGCTCAACGGGATTTGCAGATGGCGTAGACATCCCAGTATTGTAGAGAAGACTGCTCAAGTGGTTCCAGAAGCCAAAAAATAAGGCCCGCAACAGCGGGCCTTAGAGGATAGCAATGATTTTTTATTGTTCGTCCACAAACACTTTTTCGCGACTCTTCTTGACGGCAGGTAAAGTCACCACAATCAGCAATAAGAGAGCAGCAATGAGCAGACTCAAAGAGAGTGGGCGAGTGACAAAGGTTGAGAAATCACCCCTTGAAAGGAGGAGTGCACGACGGAAGTTTTCTTCCATCATGGGACCCAATACAAAGCCCAACAGCAGTGGAGCTGGCTCGCAGCCAAACTTCACAAACATATAGCCAATCACACCGAATGCCGCAGTGACGTACACATCAAAAATAGAGTTGTTCACGCTATACACACCAATACAGCAGAACACCAAAATTGCCGGGTACAGGAAGCGGTATGGAATCTTTAGAAGGCTGACCCAAACACTAATTAAGGGTAAGTTCAGCAAAATCAGCATCACGTTACCAATCCACATCGAGGCAATCAGGCCCCAGAAGAGGGCGGGATTGCTACTCATGACCTGAGGCCCAGGCTGAATATTGTGAATGGTCATTGCGCCGACCATCAAGGCCATCACCGCATTGGGCGGAATACCAAGAGTTAATAGCGGAATAAATGAGGTTTGTGACGCGGCATTGTTGGCCGCTTCTGGACCAGCAACACCCTCAATGGCGCCCTTACCAAATTCTTCAGAATGTTTAGAGCTCTTTTTCTCGACTGAGTAAGCACCAAACGCTGCAAGGGCTGCGCCACCACCTGGCAAGATTCCTAACATCGAACCAATGGTGGTTCCGCGCAAAATAGACGGGGTCATCCGCTTCACGTCATTCCAACTTGGAATCAGCGAAGTGACCTTGTTGAGGAAGGACTCGCCGGAACCCTTACGCTCCAGGTTCACCATGATCTCGGCAAAACCAAAGACACCCATCGCAACCGACACGAAGCCGATGCCATCGGTTAGTTGAGGAATGTCAAAGGAGTAGCGGGCAACGCCTGAGTTCACGTCGGTGCCGATAAGGCCGAGTAGGAGGCCAAGCAGAATCATGCCAACCGCTTTGATGAGCGATCCAGATGCTAAGACCACAGCACCAATCAGGCCTAAGACCATCAAGGAAAAATATTCAGCGGGACCAAACTTAAAGGCCACTTCAGCTAAGGGTGCTGCAAAGCCTGCCAAAATTAAAGTTGCCACACAACCGGCAAAGAATGAGCCCATTCCAGCGGTAAATAATGCAACGCCTCCGCGACCGCGTTTGGCCATTTGGTAGCCGTCAATCGCCGTTACCACCGAGGACGTTTCCCCGGGAATGTTGAGTAAGATCGCTGTGGTCGACCCCCCGTATTGAGAGCCATAGTAAATACCGGCCAACATAATAAGCGCGGGAGTTGGGGGAAGCGCATACGTAGCCGGCAAGAGCATGGCAATCGTTGCCACAGGACCTAAGCCCGGTAATACCCCGATTAAAGTTCCTAACAAACAACCCAGAAAGCAGTAAAACAAATTCTGGACTGTAAATGCGGTCTCAAATCCTAAAGAAAGATTATTTAGTAATTCCATGTGATCGATTCCTGAGGATTATTCTAAAAATACGGGCATGATTGGGAACTGCAATCCCAAGCCGGTAATGAATGCTAGATAGCTAAAGGCGGCAAGAGCAACTGCGTTTAGAACTGCTCCCTTCCAGCCAAACTCATGGCTGACGCTTGCCGAAACAACCACCAAAACAATGATCGTAATTACGAATCCTAAAATGGGTAATAGCAAACCATATAAGACAACCGATCCGGTAATCCATAGAACAATCTTCCAGTTCCAGGGTGGCATCTCTTCGGGATCCGCCTTTTTGGAGAAGGACCGAATCGTAATAAATAGTCCGAGAGCGGTCATCAACACGCCTAACCAAAATGGAAAATAACCAGGACCCATCTTGGCGGCGGTACCCATTTTGTAGCCCGTAGCAATAATGGCAAAGAATAGGCCGATGGCCATATACATGATCCCGGCGCCAAAATCCTTTTTATTGCGAATATTCAAAATGTGTCTCCTTTGTAGCAATCGCTGCCTTTTCGTAAAGGGCTATTTTTAGTCGATTTGTGATTGTAAGGGAATGAGCATAGGCATATTTAAGGGTTTGCCCTAATTCTGTGCCAATGCGATAATTCTGCGGATGAAAGTCTCCGAAATCCGCCAAGCCTTCCTTGATTATTTTGCCTCCAAGGGTCACCAAATCGTGGCCTCAAGTCCCGTGGTTCCTGGGGATGATCCCACTCTGCTATTTACGAATGCGGGGATGAATCAATTTAAAGATGTCTTTCTGGGGTTCGATAAGCGACCATATCAGCGCGCAACGACGGCTCAAAAGTGCATTCGAGCTGGCGGTAAACATAATGACCTAGATAACGTTGGGTATACCGCTCGTCACCATACCTTCTTTGAGATGCTCGGTAATTTCTCGTTTGGAGATTACTTCAAAGAGGATGCGATTCAATTTGCCTGGGAACTGCTAACTCAGGTCTTTAAGTTACCTAAAGATAAGTTATGGGTCACCGTCTATGCCGAGGACGATGAAGCCTATGACATTTGGGCAAATAAAATCGGTGTACCGAAAGAGCGTATTGTGCGCATTGGCGATAACAAGGGTGCGCGTTATGCATCGGATAACTTTTGGATGATGGGTGACACTGGACCCTGTGGACCTTGCACGGAAATCTTTTATGACCATGGCCCAGAAATTGCTGGTGGTCCTCCGGGTAGTCCTGATGAAGATGGTGATCGTTTCATTGAGATCTGGAATAACGTCTTCATGCAATTTAATCGCGATGAGGCCGGTGAGATGCATCCCCTGCCTAAGCCTAGTGTTGACACCGGTATGGGCTTGGAGCGAATTGCTGCTGTTTTGCAACACGTGCACTCCAACTATGAGATCGATTTATTTGCTCATCTTCTGCAAGCAGCAAAAGACGCGGTTGATCGTGCCGGGGCCAATGGTTGTGATTTAGACAGTCCATCGTTGAAGGTGATTGCGGATCACATCCGCGCTTGCAGTTTTATTGTGGTGGATGGAGTGATTCCAGGAAATGCAGGGCGCGGTTATGTATTGCGGCGAATTGCGCGGCGCGCCATCCGTCATGGGTATAAATTAGGCGCTAGGCAAGCTTTCTTTCATCAATTAGTACCTGCCCTGGTCGCTGAAATGGGCGATGCATATCCCGAGTTGCGCCAAGCGCAAGCGCGGGTCATGGATGTGCTCAAACAAGAAGAAGAGCGTTTTTTCCAGACCATTGCCAATGGTATGGAGATCCTAGAGGCTGCCCTTCAAAACAACCAAAAAGTCTTGGATGGAGAGACCGCGTTTCGTCTGCACGATACGTTTGGATTTCCTCTGGATCTTACGGCCGATGTCTGTCGTGAGCGCGGAGTCAGTGTTGATTCCGCTGGCTTTGAGGCGGCGATGCAACGCCAACGTGATCAAGCGCGGGCTGCGGGTAAATTTAAGATGGCACAGGGCTTGGATTATCGGGGCGAGCCCACTCAATTCTTGGGATATGAGCAAGTATTGATTGAGGATGCTCGCATCACCGCTTTGTATCGTGATGGCAGTCCCGTCGACTCGATTCGACCGGGAGAAAGTGCAGTCGTAGTTCTCAATCGCACCCCGTTTTATGCAGAGTCTGGTGGTCAAGTAGGCGATCGTGGCGAGTTACGAACCGAGCAATCGCAATTCATCGTAGCGGACACTTTTAAGATTCAGGCCGACGTTTTTGGACATCAAGGCGAGCTTCAAGAAGGCGAGTTAAAGCTTGGGGATGTGGTTGAGGCACGAGTTGATACAAGCTTACGTGCCAGGACGATGCGTAATCACAGTGCCACGCATTTGCTACACAAAGCCTTACGTGAGGTCCTTGGTGACCATGTTCAACAGAAGGGCTCCTTGGTCGATGCAGACAAGACGCGATTCGATTTCACCCACACTGCACCCTTGACGAAGGCTGAAATTACTCGGATTGAGCAAATGGTCAATCATGAGATTTTGACCAATACCGCAACCGCTGCCAATGTGATGGCTTTGGAAGATGCGCAAAAGACCGGAGCCATGATGCTATTTGGCGAGAAGTATGGTGAGCGTGTGCGCGTACTGGAAATTGGTTCATCTAAAGAGTTATGCGGTGGAACCCATGTCAAGAGAACAGGTGATATTGGCAGCTTTAAGATCATCTCTGAGGGTGGAGTAGCCGCTGGAATTCGTCGGGTTGAAGCCGTGACCGGTACAAATGTGATGGATTTTGTTCAGGGGCTTGAGTCGAAGATCCAAGAAGCGGCGCAATTATTAAAGACAGCTCCTCATGACCTTCCTCAACGCGTCAGCCAACTGCAAGATCAACTCAAACACGTCGAGCGTGAGCTCGAGCGTGTAAACGCTAAATTGGCTGCTAGCCAAGGCGATGATTTGATTAATCAGGCAAAGGATTTACAAGGCATCAAAGTCTTGGCTGCTCAATTAGATTCGGCCGATGCCAAGGTGTTACGAGACACGATGGATACCCTGAAAGCCAAATTAAAGTCAGCCGCAATTGTTTTGGCGGCGGTTCAAGATGGCAAAGTAAGTCTGATTGCTGGAGTGACCAGTGATGCGACCAATCGGATCAAAGCGGGTGAACTCGTCAATTTTGTAGCCCAGCAAGTGGGCGGTAAGGGTGGCGGTAAGCCCGAAATGGCGATGGCTGGTGGTAGCGATCCCAGTGGTTTAAGTAAAGCGCTCGCGGCTGTTGATGGGTGGGTTGCCGAGCGGATTTAGCGATTCGTCGCTAAAATGGCATGAAATAGGAGAATGAAATGAGTGAAGCAAGCTCGATTGTGGTTCATCGTGAAGTGGATGCTATTGGCATGAACTGCCCTTTACCTATTTTGCGTACCAAAAAAACCCTTGCAGAAATGCAAACCGGTGAGGTCTTAAAGCTCAAGGCAACTGATTCAGGCGCAACGCATGACATCCCCGCCTTTTGCAAACAAACTGGTAATGAACTGATCGCCACAGATAACGAGGGCGATACGATGGTGTTTTACGTCAAGCGCCGTTAAGACAATCTAGCACTTCGACCCAGCATTTTCTTAGCAGCTTCTAATACTTGACTGGGCTCTAGCAGGTCAAGGCATTCACTTTTGCTATTGGCGGTATCAAAGCAGCCTGCTTTTCGGCAAGGAACGCAATCACCCGGACCTTGCAAAATACAAACCTTACCTACGATTTGAGTTCGATCTCGAAGTTGATAAGGGCGGTCTCCGACGAAGCCATTGGGCCAGGGCCCAAAATTGGTGGGCGGCGTTGGGCCAAATAAAGCAATCGTTGGAATTTCGCAGGCAGCGGCAAGATGCGTTACTGATGTATCGACACCAATATACAAAGCTGCGCCGTCAAGCAAGGTTTTGACTTGGGGTAGGTTGAGTTGCCCTTTGCTATCAATGACCGATTGGGTGACCTCTTGATCAAGCAAGGAAAGAATATCCCGATTGAGCGCAAGATCCTGCTCTGCAGGCGATGCACTTAAGACCACTTGATACTTTAGGACCACAAGATCTTTAATCAATTGAGCCCAATACGCTAAAGGCCAGCGTTTATAGCCATTGAGCGGACCCGGATGTAAAACAATATACGGTTGACGAAGTTGGCTTTGTAACACTGGGGTAAGGGCCTCGCCGCTAGGAGGAGTCACCGAGATGGGATTTGCAAAAAGGTCGAGACCCTTGGCGCGGTAGAAAGGCTCGAGAAGCTTGAGTTTCTCGATGATGACGTGCTGTTCAAAATAATCGACAGGAACCCAATGCATGCAGATGGAGCGCTTCCATGCGCTTTTTTGTCGACTCTTTGGGGTATCTTGCACAACCACCCCAACTCGGCGAAGCGCTGCGAGGGAACCAAAAAAGTAGGCTCGATCGCTAGGTTGGGTGATGATGGCTAGATCGTAACGTTGGAACAAGCGATTAAAGAGTTTGAGGTATTCCCATAGATTGGGATGCTCGGAGGTTTCAATCAGCTCATGAACTTCTGGGTTGCCCTTGAGCATATCGAGCTTACCGCGATAACCTAAGAAATCAAATTGCGCCTTGGGCCAAATTCGGCGAGCTGCTTCAATTAAAGGTGTGGTGACTAGTACATCACCAATTTGTCGTGTAGCGATAAAAAGAACGCGGCTTGGATCCTTCATACCTTGATGCCAGCCTTTGCCATCATTTTTTCACGGACTCGCTTTGCATTCTCAGCCGCTTTGGACTGATCAGAGATTCGGTGAAACAGATGAAATACTTCGGTTGACCATGCACCAGATTGACGTTGAATACCAGCGTGTTGCAAGCGAAAGACAAAATCAGCATCTTCGTGACCCCAGCCAGTCATGGACTCATCAAAACCACCAATCGCAAGTGCATCCTTTTTCCAGCATGCCATATTGCAACCTTTAATGCGGCGCCAAACAAATTTCTGATAAACACGCCATACACCCGGACCCAACTTTAGTACGATGGGCCAGAACTTATTAATTCCACCATTTAATCGATAACTAATTAAATTGCTTTTGAAGGCTGCGAAGTTCCACTGCGGCCAGCTTAGGATCTTTTGGGTTAAGGATTCACTGAGAAGTACGCGGCTACCGGTCACCATCATTTGTGGTTTGGCAAGCTGACGGTGACGCTTCACAAAATCAGGTTGCACAATGCAATCGCCATCTAAGAATATGAGGTATTCGCCTTGGGCGGCCTGGATGGCCTGATTAAGAATGATTGTTTTCCGAAACCCCTGATCCTCTTGCCATAAATGCTGGATCGAGTGTTTAGAGCGTTCCTTCATTGCATGAATTAGCGTTGCGGTTTCTGGTTTAGAGCCGTCATCAGCAATGATGATTTCAAAGTTTCGATCAGTTTGAGTTTCTAGTGATTCGAGGCAAAAGCGCAGGGCTTCTGGCCAGTTATAGGTCGCAAGGAGGATCGAGATTTTGAACATAAGCGATCCTAACCCTTTTGATTCTGAGCGCGTGCCATTTGCTGGAGTCGCCAAAGCTTCATATATCGATAATACGTACCTTGTGCATTGGAGCATGCCAGGGAAAAGCCTTGAGGACCATCTAGAAATCCAGCTCGCAAGAAATACGTCCGAACGAATGACCAGGCTCCGTGCAAGACGGCTTTGATTGGACTGCCGGTTTTACCTTTGGCGAATGCTTGCTGAGCGGAGTCGGTGGAATAGCGCTCCATTTTTGCCCTGACTTGCTCGGCGTTCATGAAGCTGTAATGCAGCATCTGATGCTTTAGTTTAAGAACCTGTCCCTGTGGGATTAAACGTTCATGCACCAAATCAGAAGAGAATCGTGCAGTGCCTCGCTTAAAAAGGCGATCTACGTAGTCAGGAGTCCATCCTGAATGACGCATAAAGCGTCCGCAGTACCAGGATAAGCGTGGGATCGCATAGCAATTGGCTTGCGGTTGATTAAGAACTGATTTGATCTCTGCGCGAAGTTCGGGGGTGAGACGCTCGTCGGCGTCAAGTGATAAGACCCAATCGGAGTTTGCTAAGTCAAGAGCCCGGTTCTTTTGGGGGCCAAAGCCAGGCCAGTCCTCAGGGGAACTTATTAGCGCCCCATACGCTTTGGCAATCTCCAGGGTTTTGTCAGTACTTTGGGTGTCTACCACTACAATTTGATCAGCTAGCCCATCTAAGGATGTCAAACAATCCCCAAGATTGGCTTCCTCGTTCCGAGTGATGAGTATGACTGATAAGGTGGGCATAATTCATTATATGAATGCTTCAGACCGTCAAGCCTTAAATCGATTAATAGGCTATTTGCGCCCCCATACCCGCCTGATTGTTGGCTCCTTATTGGCTATGGCTCTTGTAGCAGCCTCGGAGACTTCCATTCCCGCCCTAATGAAGCCCCTTTTGGACGATGGCTTTTCAGGAAAGATGAATGATCAATTGTGGTTAGTGCCCTTATTTTTGGTGGGGCTGGCTATTGTGCGCAGTGGGGCTCAATTCCTCTCTAACTATCTGCTGACCAAGGTGATTAGCAATATTTTGTTAAAGCTGCGCGAACAAATGTTTGCCAGACTCTTACGTGCCAAGACCGAGTATTACCAAAAGACCACGGCCTCAAACTTAATTAATGCGGTGGTCTTTGAGGTCAATAACGTTCTATCGATTATGGGCGGTATGTTGATTAGTCTTGTGCGCGATCTGCTGACAGTCATCGGTTTGATGGGGTATTTGTTGTATTTGAACTGGCGCTTAACCTTGGTGGTCTTCGTAATTTTTCCGATCATTGCCTATGTGATGAGTAAGATCAATAAACGTTTACGTAGCCTCAATCGTCAGCAGCAGAGTATGACCAGTGAGTTAGCCTATGTGGTTGAAGAAGCTGCAGCTGGTCACAAGATTGTGAAGGTGCATGGCGGTGAAGACTATGAGATGCGTCGCTTTATGGAAAAAGCCGAGCAATTACGCAAGTTCACTCTCAAGGCGGCGGTTGCCGGTGGATTAAATCAACCAATTACTCAGTTAATTGCCTCGATGGCTTTATCGGTAGTACTCGTGATTGCCATCATGCAGTCGGCTAGCCAGGGCGTGACGGTTGGAAGTTTTGCAGCGTTTATTACCGCGATGCTGTTAATCGTATCTCCCCTCAAGCACTTGGCCGACATTAACCAGCCCTTGCAACGTGGACTTACTGCTGCCGAGATGATCTTTCAGTTGATTGATCAGCCGATTGAGGAAGAAATGATGCAAACATCGAAGCTCAAGCGGCTTGAGAAGGCTAAAGGTGAAATTACGTTTGAAGATCTTTCGTTCTCATATAACCAAGATGAGGGTCGAAAAGATGCCCTACGTAACATCAATCTCACGGTTAAGCCGGGCGAGGTGATTGCTTTTGTGGGACCATCCGGTGGAGGTAAATCAACGCTGGTTAATTTGTTACCACGTTTTTATCAGCCCAAATCTGGTCGGATTGTGCTCGATCAAATCCCAATTGAGGAGATTGTTTTAACGGATTTACGTAAACAAATTGCATTCGTGAGTCAGGATGTGATTCTGTTTAATGACACGATTGCAGCGAACGTCGCATACGGCTCGAGTAGCGGTGATGATATTGATCGTGGTCGCGTGATAGAGGCACTGGAGGCGGCTAATTTATCGAATTTATTGTCTGAGCTACCCGATGGCATTGATACGCTAATTGGGGATAATGGTAATCGTTTATCGGGTGGTCAACGACAACGCCTAGCGATCGCGCGCGCGATTTACAAAGATGCACCCATCCTGATTTTGGATGAAGCGACCTCTGCTCTCGACTCAGAGTCTGAGCGCCAAGTGCAAGAGGCGCTCGATCGGCTGATGGCCGGTAGAACTACTTTAGTGATTGCGCATCGCTTATCAACCATCGAGCATGCTGACAATATTGCTGTGCTCGACCATGGCGAAATTGTGGAATACGGCCCCCATCGGGAGCTCATTGCCAAAAACGGTTTATATGCCGGTTTGCATCGCTTGCAGTTTAGCGAGGCAAGCTAAGCAATCGAATCAATTTAAGACAATATCGTATTGCTCTTGCCGAAAACCGGCTTCAGCCTGGAGCCGAATCGGCTTTTGAATAAAGTCTCCCAGCATGGCTAAGAATTGATTTTCTTCCTCGAGAAATAAATCAATGACATCGGGGGAGGCAACAATGCGGAACTCTTTAGGATTAAATTGGCGGTGTTCACGCACAATCTCACGCAAGATTTCGTAGCAAATTGTCTGTGGTGTTTTGGTTTCACCTTTGCCATTACATGACGAGCAGGGTTCGCACAAAATATGGGATAAGGACTCGCGCGTACGTTTGCGTGTCATCTCAATAAGTCCCAGTGATGAGAAATCATTCACATTGGTGCGCACATGATCACGTGCCAAATTCTTCTTGAGCTCGTTAAGAACCGCGTCTTGATGGTCGCCTTGTGTCATATCAATAAAATCAATGATGATGATGCCGCCTAAATTGCGTAAGCGCAATTGACGGGCAATTGCTTGAGCAGCCTCCAGATTGGTTTTGAATACGGTGTCGTCTAAATTACGAGCCCCCACAAAGCTTCCGGTGTTGACGTCAATGGTGGTCATCGACTCGGTTTGATCGATCATTAGATAGCCACCTGACTTAAGATCGACACGCCGACCCAAGGCTTTATTAATTTCAGAATCAATATCAAAGAGGTCAAAGAGGGCGCGTTCACCACGATAGAGAGTTAATTTGGAGTTCAGTTGTGGCATAAACGTCTGCGCAAACTGAGTCAGACGTTCAAAGTTTTCAGCCGAATCAATCCGAATTTGACTGGTCTCCGGCCCTGCCATATCGCGCAATACCCGCTCAGCTAAATTGAGGTCTTGATGAAGGAGTGCGGGGGCTGCTTTTTCTTTGGCACGTTGCGCGATTTGTTGCCAAGTGGTGCGAAGGTATTTCAGGTCAGAAATCAAGGTTTCATCGCTCACCTGCTCGGCACTGGTGCGAACAATGATGTCACCAGATTCATCTGCTGGAATCAGGCCCTTGAGACGATTTTTGAGGGCCTCGCGCTCCTCAGGGTTTTCAATCTTTTGTGAGATGCCAATATGAATCTCTTGACCTAATGGCCGATAAATTTGTGGCAAATAGACCAAATTACGTCCCGCAATACTAATTTGGCGGGTGAGTCTAGCCCCTTTGGTCCCAAGGGGATCCTTGAGCACCTGAACTAGGAGGGTCTGTCCTTCGAAGAGTACTTTTTCAATCTGACCCCCAGTTTGCTGTTCGCCCAAATCATTAAAGTGAATGAATGCAGCACGTTCTAAACCAATATCAATAAAGGCTGATTGCATTCCAGGTAAGACCCGCGCCACCTTCGCTAAATAAATATTGCCCACAATTCCACGCTGGCGCGTACGCTCAATATGCAATTCTTGAACGGCATTTTGCTCAATTAAGGCAACGCGCGTCTCTTGCGGAGTGATATTGATGAGGATTTCTTGAGTCATTAGTGGTTTAAACCAAAGCGTACATGCGCTGCTTGTAATAGTTGAGCGGTTTCAAATAAGGGAAGCCCCATGATACCGCTATAGCTTCCAGAAATCTCCTCAATAAACGTTGCAGCCATCCCTTGAATGCCATAGGCGCCCGCCTTCCCAAACGCTTCGCCACTACTGATATAACGTTCAATTTGCTCAGGGCTTAATGTCGCAAACCGTATCCTTGACTTTTGTAATGCGCAGATTGGGATATTTGTCGGCTCTGGGGTAATGGCAACCGCTGTGTAGACCCAATGCGTCTGACCGCTCAAGATTTGCAATATTCGCATCGCATCTTCTTGATCGTGCGGCTTTCCGAGGATTTCGTGATCGGGTGAGTTAGGAAGGCTCACGGTGGTGTCGGCACAAAGAATCGGCGCCCAGGGAAGTGCAATTCCTGCTTTGCAGCGCTGATGCCAACGCTTGAGGGCAGCGCAACTTTTAGCAATAGTGACGCGTTGCGTGTAATCTGCGGCGCTTTCATTTTCCAGCACTAGCTCTAAAGACTCAGCGTCCTCATCAGGCCCCGGAAGCAGTAACTCAAAGCGCACCCCAATCTGCGAGAGTAGCTCCTGACGGCGCGGGCTTTGGGAGGCGAGGTAGATAAAGTCGTACTTCATACAAAATGATTGCCGATTTACTCGCGATGATAGGGGTGACCTTGCAGGATCGTCCAGGCACGATACAGTTGTTCGATCAGCACAAGGCGAGCAAAGGCGTGTGGCAGGGTGAGGCTTGATAGTTTCCAGGTGAGTCCGCCATTTGTTTTGAGGCTTGGGTCAAGCCCATTTGCGCCCCCGATCAAGAAGGCAACATCTTGACCGTTTGCACGCCAATTCGCTAAATGATCAGCAATTGCTTGAGTGCGAAGATCCAAACCATGCTCATCCAATGCAATGACGACCGCACCCCTCGGAATCGCCGCAATGATTTTGCTTGCTTCTTTAGCGGGGTTAATATCCGGCTTTAGTTCTTTGAGCTCAATAAGGCAGTCGCTGGGCATGCGTTTTTGGTATTCCTGACATGCTTTAGACACCCAGTCTGGCATTTTGTGACCAACCGCAATAACCCAAAGACGCATGGCTTATTCGTCGCCAGCGTCTTCACTGGCTTTGACGAGCTTCTTGGTGCCGGATAGTTTGACCCGAACCGGTTTGTCACCCCAAATTCCCTCGAGTTGGTAGTAGGCTCTCAGCATAGGCTGCAGGATATGAACCACAATATCGCCGCAATCCACTAGAACCCATTCACCCGTCTCTAAACCTTCGATCGAGATCACCTCGCCACCTTTTTCTAGAACCTTTTCTTTTACCGAGAAAGCTAAAGAACGGGTTTGGCGATTGCTGCTGCCGGTTGCGATGATCACGCGATCAAAAAGTTCGCTGAGCTTACTGCTGTCGTAGACGCGTATATCCTGTGCTTTGACATCCTCGAGGGCGTCAATGATGGTGCGCTGTAGTTTTTTAATATCCATATGGGTGTTAGAGCTCATCTTACCTTGGATTGGTAGAGGCCTTTTTCTAAAATAATGCTCCAGACCGATTCTGGCAACCATTGTTGAATGGCATCAGCGCTGGGGTGATGCGCCAGCAGAGGTCGCAGACTACTCGATGCCAAGTCAATGGAGAGCTCCTCATCCAAATAAATGAGTCCACAGGATTGTTGACAAAGTTCCTCAGCACGTCTGGTTTGATGATCTTGATAATGGGCTAATAGGGGTGGATGGTCCTGTAATTGGATCGCAATCCGATAAGGCGGTCGACTCGCGACTGCCAAATGGATGTAATGCATCAAGTCGCGCCAATCATTCCAGGTATAGAGCTGTAAAAAGCTATCAGCGCCCATCAGCCAAATTAAAGACGTTTGATCGCCATAGAGCTGTCGGAGGGCTTTGGCGCTATCAATCGTATAGCTGGGCCCAGCCCGATCAATTTCCATGGTATTCACGGTAACCTGAGTTCTGAGACCAAGCCGATGGAGTTCGATCTTTAAAACCTCAGCGGCTGCAAGGGTCATGGCATAGCGATCAAGTGCTGGGGTGATGTGAGGGCTTTTTTGCCACGGCTCACCGCTGGGTAACCACATGAGCTCGTCGAGTTTCAGACGTTTAGCAAAATGCGCAGCAAGATGAATGTGGCCCCAATGCGGCGGGTCAAATGTGCCCCCCAGGATGCCGATGGTTTTATTCAACAATGATTCGCCTTAAACCTCAGATAGCCAATCGCGTGGCTTGAGATAGCGCTCATAAAGGCGAGCTTCTGGAGTTCCTGCTTGGGGTTGCCAGTTGTATTTCCAGGTGACAACCGGTGGCATGGACATGAGGATGGATTCCGAGCGCCCTCCCGATTGAAGACCAAAGATGGTTCCTCGATCAAAGATCAGGTTGTATTCCACATAGCGACCCCGACGGTATTCCTGAAAATCACGCTCTGCCTGGGTATAGGGCTCTTGATAGCGCCGCTTGAGAATGGGCAAATATGCTGCGATGAATGCGTCTCCCACGGAGCGCATCATGGCAAAACTTCTATCAAATCCCAACTCATTGAAATCATCAAAAAAAATACCGCCAATGCCACGAGGCTCGTCCCGATGCTTGAGATAAAAATACTCATCGCACCATTTCTTAAAGCGTGGATATAAATCAGCACCAAATGGATCAAGAGCGTCTTTGGCAGTTTGATGAAAATGCTTACAGTCTTCATCCACTCCGTAGTAGGGCGTTAGATCAAAGCCACCACCAAACCACCAGACCGGGTCTTGATTGGGGGCTTGCGCAATAAAGCAGCGCACATTCATATGCGTTGTAGGCGCTTTGGGATTACGCGGATGGAACACCAAGGAAACACCCATTGCCTCAAAGGTGCGCCCAGCAATCTCCGGACGATTTTGGGTGGCTGCCGGTGGCAATTGTTGGCCACTCACATGCGAGAACCCGACGCCGCCTTTTTCGAGGACATTGCCATTCTCTAGAATACAGGTTCGTCCTGAGCCCTGCAACTTACTATCTTTGGGTTTTTCCCAGGCATCCATGACAAACGGTTTGCCATCCACCGCGCTAGTTGCGCTAGTAATGCGATCTTGCAAGTCTAATAAATAATGTTTTACAGCCTGAGTATCAATTGTTACTGCCATTCAATGTCCTTACCTTTTCTTACTTAATGGCTCGAAAGCCGATATCGCTGCGGTACTGCATGCCATCAAAATGAATCTGATCAATCGCAGAATACGCCTTTTGTTGCGCCCCTTTGACAGTATCTGCTAGACCAACAACGCACAAGACGCGGCCGCCCGAGGTACGAAGCTCACCATCCTGGATTTTGGTGCCCGCATGAAAGGTCATTTGCTCATTCGTTTCTGCGGGGATTCCAGTAATTGCATCGCCTGTTTTGGGATTTTCTGGGTAGTTGGCGGCCGCCAATACCACCCCGAGCGCAATGCGCCGATCCCAGGTCAGCTCAACTTCATTCAGTTTGCCATCGATGGCTTTATCCAAGGCCGGCACTAAATCGCTTTCAAGACGCGCCATAATCGGTTGGGTTTCAGGATCGCCCATGCGGCAATTGAACTCCAGAGTTTTAATTTGACCATCGGGTTGGATCATGAGGCCAGCATAGAGAAAACCAGTGTAGGGAATTCCGTCGGCGCGCATCCCTTCCACCGTCGGCATGATCACTTCACGCATGGCGCGAGCATGCACTTCGGGGGTTACCACCGGGGCTGGCGAGTAAGCGCCCATGCCGCCAGTATTCGGGCCTTGGTCGCCATCGAGCAAACGCTTATGGTCTTGGCTACTGGCTAGCGGCAAGACATTCTTGCCATCAACTAGAACAATAAAGCTAGCTTCCTCACCTGTTATAAATTCTTCAATCACAACTCGTGCGCCTGCATTACCGAGCTTGTTATCTGAGAGCATCATGTCAACCGCCTTATGTGCTTCGGGCAAGCTCATGGCAACCACCACTCCTTTGCCCGCAGCAAGACCGTCGGCCTTGATCACAATTGGCGCACCCTTTTGATCAATGTAGTCATGGGCTGCTAAAGCATTGGTAAAGGTTTGATAATCCGCCGTTGGAATGCCATGACGTTTCATAAATGCCTTAGAGAAGTCTTTGGACGACTCAAGTTGCGCTGCTAATTGGGTTGGACCAAAAATCCGCAAGCCCTGATTACGAAAGACATCCACAATTCCTGCAGCTAATGGTGCTTCAGGCCCTACGACGGTTAAGCCAATTTGCTCACGTTTAGCAAATGCAGCAAGCTCTTCGAGATTCGAGATCGGTAAATTTTCAATACCCGCATTTTTTTGATTCGCTGTGCCTCCATTGCCAGGAGCTACGAATACTTTTTGCACTTTCGGCGAGCGAGCGAGTTTCCAGGCCAAAGCATGTTCGCGACCGCCTGAGCCAATTAATAAAACTTTCATGATGAACCTTTTCTCCTCATCTCATAGATTGGCATTGGTATAGACCGCTTGGACATCATCCAAATTCTCGAGCACATCCAATAGTTTTTGCATCGATTCGGTTTGCTCTTGATTAAGATCGACCTCGGTCGAAGGTCGCATCGTAACCTCGGCCAACTCAGGTTTTAAACCCGCCGTCTCTAAAGCATGACGAATATTCGTGAACTCAAAGGGAGCCGTAATCACCTCAAGCGATCCATCCTCATGCGTAATTACGTCCTCTGCGCCGGCTTCAAGCGCTAATTCGAGTAATTGCTCTTCATTGGTTCCAGGAGCAAAGAGCAGTTGTCCACAGTGTTTAAATAAAAAAGCAACGGAGCCTTCTGTGCCCATATTGCCCCCGTGCTTTGAGAAGGCATGGCGAACCTCGGCAACAGTGCGGGTGCGATTGTCCGTCATCGCATCGACAATCAATGCAGCACCATTAATACCGTAACCCTCATACCGAATCTCTTCATAGTCAACGCCATCGGCAGCGCCCGTCCCGCGCGCAATCGCACGTTGCACATTGTCATTGGGCATATTGGCATCTTTGGCTTTGTCGATTGCGAGGCGCAGACGCGGATTTGCGCTGAGATCACCTCCGCCTAGGCGGGCAGCAACAGTAATCTCTTTAATGAGTTTGGTCCAAATCTTGCCACGCTTTTCGTCCTGGCGGCCCTTACGGTGTTGAATATTGGCCCATTTTGAATGACCCGCCATGGTGGCAATCCTTCTTAGATGAATAAATGAATTTCGGCTTAGAACCGTAATTTTAGGCAAAATACGAGCTTGGCTTAAAAAATGACACCCCAAGCATCGATTTCGATGAATTTGGAACAAGAATATTCAGGAGAAACCATATGTCAGTTACGCACACAAAAGCAATTCGGATCGATGAAGTTGGACCACCTGAGGTCATGAAATACGTCGATGTTTCACTGGGCGAGCCAGGACCAGGCGAGGTTTTGATTGCACAAAAAGCATGTGGCCTGAACTATATTGATATTTACTTCCGATCGGGCTACTACCCTCAGCCATTGCCAGGTGGCATTGGCATGGAAGCATCGGGCATTATTGAGAAGGTTGGCCCCGGCGTGACGCATCTCAAGGCTGGCGATCGCGTAGCCTATGCAGGTAGACCAACGGGGGCTTATGCACAGGCTCGCATCATGCCTGCAGAGACCATTGTGCAGCTACCCGATGCGATTTCGTTTGAGACCGGTGCAGGGATGATGCTGCAAGGCCTCACAGTGCAATACCTTCTAAACGATACCTATAAAGTGCAGCGCGGTGATACCGTCCTGTTTCATGCGATTGCTGGGGGTGTTGGCTTAATCGCTCTGCAATGGTTAAAGGCGATTGGTGCCACCGTGATTGGTACGGTAGGCAGCCCTGAGAAGGCGGCCCTCGCGAAGTCATATGGCTGCGATCATGTGATTGAATACCGTAGCGAAGATTTTGTAACGCGCGTGAAAGAGATTACCAATGGTAAAGGTGTGGCAGTTGCCTATGATGCGGTCGGTAAAGATACGTTCATGAAAACCCTCGACTGTATCGCCCCACGTGGTATGGCAGTGAGCTTTGGTAATGCCTCTGGATCGGTTCCGCCGATCGATCTAGCCGTTTTGTCGAGCAAGGGATCGTTAAAGTTAACCCGACCCACACTAATGACCTATGTACACAATCGCTCCTTGTTAGAGCCAATGGCCAAGGATTTATTTGAGCGCGTGACTCAGGGGCAAATTAAGATTGAGATCAAGCAACAATATCCTTTGGCAGACGCTGTGCAGGCGCACCGTGATCTGGAGGGACGCAAGACCACTGGCACGACGATCTTGATTCCCTAAGTAGTCGATTTGTGTGTTTTGGGTGCGAGGCGATGAGATTGGTTAAAATCATCGCTCTAATCACTACCGTTCATGCTTAAGTGAACGAACTAGCCTCGGTGATGGAATTGGTAGACGTGCCGGACTCAAAATCCGGTGCCGCAAGGCGTGTCGGTTCGAGTCCGACCCGAGGCACCATCAAATTTGATAATCGCTTGATTCACTCGACATTGCCTGTTCTACGATTTTGCGTGTCAGGGTGGGCGAGAACAGCTCAATAAAGGTGAAGATAAACGAGCGCAGGTAAGCGCCTTGTTTGATACCGATATGTGTGACATTGGTACCAAAGATATGTCCCACGGAGATCGATTTCAGTTGTCGATCGCGCTCGGGATCTAAGGCAACACCCGCCACGATCCCAACCCCCATGCCATTCTCGACATAGGTTTTGATCACATCCGCATCAATTGCTTCCAAAATAATGTCCGGAGTGAGGTTGCGCTGCGCAAATGCCGCATCGATTTTGCTGCGCCCAGAGAATGCTTTCGCGTAGGTGATGAGTGGATATTTAGTTAAGAGCTCTAGAGTGATGGACTCATGATTAAGTAAGGGGTGGCCGGATGGCACAACGACTGCATGCTGCCATTGGTGACTCGGTAGGGCTAAGACCCCGGGAGTATTGGCAAGTCCCTCGGTGGCAATGGCCAGATCAGCCCGATCCTCGAGCAGCATTTGGGCAATTTGACTGGGGTTGCCCTGCAATAGACTGACGCGTACCTTTGGAAAGCGCTTGGTAAATTCACTTAAGACTTTGGGTAAGGCATAGCGGGCTTGGGTATGGGTCGTGGCAATCACAAAGCTACCTTGATCTTGATTGGCGTAATCATTACCAACCCGTTTTAAGGTCTCCGCTTCCTCTAATAAGCGTTCAATCGAAACCAAGATACGCTTGCCGGGCTCGGTTAACGAACGAATCCGTTTACCATGGCGTCGAAAGATTTCAACGCCTAACTCATCTTCAAGTTCAATAATCGCTTTGGAGACACCCGGCTGCGAAGTAAACAGCGCCTTCGCAGCTGCCGTCAGATTAAAGTTCTGACGGACCACCTCGCGAACAAAGCGCAGTTGATGAAGATTCATTCGAACATATCCTTACGCGCGAGATACCCACTTCAGAGCTGCAATCGCCAAGATTAAATAAAGCAATGGTGGAAAGATTGCCGTAAATAGAGCGGGCAATGCGCCAAGTAAGCCAACGCTCGAGAACAAGGTATTAAATAGTTGAAAACTCATACCCAGCATGATGCCACCAAAGACCTTAATACCAACGCTCCCAGCCCGTACTTTCATGAAGGCAAAGGGCAGGGCAAGTGCGAGCATCACAAAGATGATGAAGGGGTAAACGATCTTTTTCCAAAAGGCAATCGCGTGCCGCTGCGCATCTTGTTTGTTTTCCTGGAGGTGCAAAATAAATTGGCCCAAACTCATGATCGACATTTTCTCCGGGCTAATTAGTAAAACATTGAGGATCTGCGGGGTGACTTGCGATTCCAAGCTAAGCTTTGGAATGCTTTTGGTCTGGGCAGTGTAGACCGCATCCAAAGGGTCGCTGCCGCGTTTCTCAATGAAGCGTGTTTCTGAAACGTCATTGAGTTCCCAAACACCTTTATTATCAAAGCGCCCGGACGCAGCACTGCGAATCGAGAGAAGGCGGTAGTTGGGGTCAAACTCATACATCCGAATTTGCCGAATTTGATCATCTTGATCAATCGAGCCCACATTGACGTATCTCACACCAGCTTTAACGGGTCCCGCGCCATCCTGATCACGTAATTGATCTTTGAGCCAAACACCCGACCGAAACTGTGAGCTAAAGGTTGAGCCTAACGCGTCCATCCGAATTCGTTCAGAAAGCCGTTCACTGTAGGGGCCCAAGCCCTCACTGATCGCTAGGGTCAGTATGACGATAGGCAATGAGATCTTGGCAAGTGTGAAGAGACTGCGTTTGATATCTAAACCAGCCACCCGAAAGATCGTGAACTCCGATTGACTGGCCATCATGGCAAATACATAAATACTGCCAATTAAGCCGGCGATCGGAATAATTTCAACCATGCGGCTGGGCGCCTTGAGGAGCACATGGAGAAGCGCCAAGGGCAAGGTGTATTTGGAGTTGACCGACCCCAGTTCACTCAGAATGTCAAAAAATAGGAAGAGCGCGAGCAGGGCAAAGAGAATGAAACCAAAGCTCGCATAGATTTGCTTAGCGAAGTAGCGTTCATAAATTTTGGGAAAGAGCCAACTCATTTGTTTTGCCAGGCTCTCGGAAGTTGGCGTTGCCACCACTTTAGGGATGGATTAATGCGATTACGAATCAAAACAAAGGCTAAGCCAAATGCAAGCACGTGTATCGGCCACAAGCCAAGGAAGAAGTCGACACGCCCTTGCGCAACGTAATTTTGACTGAGATTTAATAGGTTGCTGTACATCAGATAAATGAGGACGGCATAAAACATCGCCGTATAGTTCCCTAAGCGGGGATTGACATAGGCTAAGGGAATGGCAATTAAGACCAAACCAAGGGCCATGATGGGTAAACCGATGCGCCAAAGCAGTTCACCAAAGTTAGCGCGCAGGATATTGGGATCGGTTTCTTGCATCAACTCAATCACATTTTTTTCTCGATCGCGCGGCGGTGGCTTACTGACCTCTTTACTTAAGATCTTGGTCTCGTACTCATCAAACTCTAAGATTCTGAAATTGGCTTGGGTCGGCTGACCCTCATAACGACGGCCCTTTAAGAGAACCACGCTTTTATCACCGTTGGGGGCATTTTCGATATAGCCAGTGGCAGCGACCGCAACGCTTAACTTTTGATTGCGCGTATCGGCCACAAAGATATTCTTGACTTCCCCTTTGTCAACATCAATCTCTTCAATAAAAAAGACCCGCTCAGCTTTAGCCGACTCTTTAAATTGACCTGCTGCAACCATGGACACATCATCACGTTGTTGAAAGCGTTGACTAATCACGCTCGACTCACGATTTGCCCATGGCCAAACAAAGGCGGCCAATAGAGCAATGATGATGATGAGTGGAATCGCAAATCGTAGGATCGGACCAATCAAATTCGTAATACTCAGCCCACTAGCAAACCAAACGATCATTTCGGAGTCTTTGTACCAACGGACCAACACAATTAAAACAGCAATAAATAGTGAGACGGTTAATAGAACCGCAAAATAACCGAGGGTGGCTAGAGCGATTAGTACTAAAGCATCCTCGGGATTAACCGTTCCACTGGCCGCAAACCCCAAAATCCGTATTACGAGGGTGGTAATCATGATGGTGACCAAGACCAAAAACACAGCACCTGTGGTCATGCTGAGTTCGCGGCGGAGGGCTTGTTCAAAAATCATGGTTAATGGGTCTAATTCTGCGACTTTAATTCGGTCGGTGGATAATGTAAAAAAACCCCTAATGGTGAAAGACGATGACGATTCAATTTAGCACGAAAGTTCTTGCCGATATCGATTTTAAAAGCCCCAAAGGCGCCGCTGCGGTTTGTGGCTTAAGCAGCGATTGTTTGGTCTTGGCGTATCGCGCCGCAGAGCTCTCCCAGCTTCAGGCGCTTGATGACCTCCTCGGGGGAGCAATTTCAGAGGCGCGCTCCGTGGGTGATCTGGATGGAAAGGCTGGAGCATGCACTTTATTGCGCTCCACGCGCGCATGGGCCTTGAGCAAGGTGAAGCTCAAGCGTGTTTTATTGGTGGGCCTTGGTGATAAAGAGTCCTTAGGTGATTTTGCCAAGATTGCGCGCTCGGCTCTTAAGGTCTTGAGTGGTGGTTCGATTCAGTCCGTGCTTTGGCATACATCTAGCTTTACGGGCAAGCAAAAAGCCAATCAAAGTCCTAATGCAATTGCCGAGCGGATTCGTGTGCTAGCCCAAGTTGTGGGTGATCAGGTTTATCGATTTGGGGCTCGACAAGAACAATATAAGACCAAGCCGCAAGAAAAGGCTGACACCCTCGAGCACTTCACCTTGCTCACCAATACGAAGCAAGCTGCGCTCGTGAAAACAGCGATTCATGAAGGATCGGCTTTGGTTGAGGGAATGAACCTCACGAAAGATTTAGGCAACTTGCCGCCCAATGTTTGCACTCCAACGTTTTTGGCACAGACCGCACTGAACCTTCCTAAGAAAACCAAGTTAAAGGTGCAGGTTTTCAATCAACAGCAAATTGAAGCGCTAGGCATGGGTTCATTCTTAGCAGTTGCTAAAGGTTCCGAGACCCCCCCGCAATTCATCATCATGCGCCATGAGGGTGGGAAAATAAATGAGGATCCGATCGTTTTGGTTGGCAAAGGCATTACCTTTGATACAGGCGGCATCTCATTGAAGCCTGGCGAAGCGATGGATGAAATGAAGTACGACATGTGTGGTGCGGCATCGGTCTTTGGCACCATGTATGCCGTATCGTTGATGGGATTAAAAAAGAATGTGATTGGTGTGGTGCCAAGCTGTGAGAATATGCCTTCAGGTCGCGCAACGCGTCCAGGCGATATTGTGAAGAGTATGTCGGGGCAGACCATCGAGGTTTTAAATACGGATGCCGAGGGCCGTCTTATTCTCTGCGATGCGCTCACCTATGTAGAGCGCTTTAAGCCCAAAGCCGTGATCGATGTTGCTACATTGACAGGTGCCTGCATCATTGCATTAGGCCATGTGCACAGTGGTTTGTTCTCCGATGATGAAGCCTTGGTGAAAGCCTTGAATAAGGCCGGTCATCAATCCTTAGATACGGTATGGCGCTTGCCTCTCGATGCCGCTTACCATGAGCAATTGAAATCAAACTTTGCGGATCTGGCCAATATTGGGGGGCGTCCTGCCGGTAGTGTGACCGCCGCCTGTTTCCTCTCGCGCTTTGCTGAAAAATTCCGGTGGGCGCACTTGGATATTGCTGGAACGGCTTGGAAGAGCGGAGCCGCTAAAGGGGCAACGGGTAGACCAGTTCCGCTATTGCTAAATTTCTTGCTCGACCAATAAGCTCGCACCGTCAACGCGAATGGCCAGAATTGATTTTCATAGTCATGTTTCAGACAAATTACAGTACTGCTGTCGTCTGAGTCGCAAAATTCTAGCCAGCGCCCATCCCCAGGGGTTGCCGCGTACGATCGTGATTACTGGAAGCGAAAATGACCTCAACAATCTTGATGATTTGCTGTGGACCTTCAGTAAAACCGATTTTTTGCCTCACGCCAGGCTGCATCACGAGGGCGCACACGAGACTCCGATTCTGCTCGTACATCAGTTATCTGAGCTTGAAAATCAGGTATTGGCGCACCAGGACGTCTTGATTTACTTGCATACTGAAGCCCCGCAAGGTCTTGATGCCTTGCTAGAACGCTTTCCTCGTTGGATCGAAGTCGTTACCACGCAAGAGAATGAACTCAGGGCAGGGCGTGAGCGCTTTAAGGGTTATCGTGCCTTAGGCCATGAGCTTCATCATTTTGATCAAAGCAAGGCGGCGGCCTAATGTTGGCGCATCCTCAAATCGATCCAGTCGCGCTTCAAATAGGCCCATTGGCGATTCATTGGTATGGCCTCATGTATCTATTTGCATTTGCTCAATTTTTATTGCTTGGGCGACTGCGTATTCGCCAAGAGCCCTATCAATCGATGCGATGGACCTTTAAAGATGTTGAGGACATTCTGTTTTGGGGGGTGGTGGGCGTCATTGTTGGGGGGCGCTTGGGGTACGTGCTCTTTTACATGCCCGGTTTTTATCTGCAAAATCCAATCGCTATTTTTAAGCTATGGGAAGGGGGAATGTCCTTCCACGGTGGATTATTAGGGGTCTTAATCGCTCTGGCGTGGTTTGCAAAGCGTCGCCAGCTTTCTTATTTTGTAATTACGGATTTTGTGGCACCACTCGTGCCGCTGGGCCTTGCTTTCGGGCGTCTTGGAAACTTTATCAATGGTGAGTTATGGGGGCGTCCGAGTGATTTGCCATGGGCGATGGTGTTTCCGATGGTGGACCAGGCGGCTCGCCATCCGTCGCAGTTATATCAATTTGCTGGGGAAGGTCTTTTATTGGCCTTGGTATTGTGGCTCTATGCATGTAAACCAAAACGCGTGGGGCAGGTATCTGGCCTGTTTTTACTTGGCTATGGACTGCTTCGTTTTCTGGCGGAGTTTGCTAGGGAGCCGGATGCGTTCTTGGGTTTGCTCGGTTTGGGTTTATCGATGGGTCAGTGGCTCTCGATACCGATGATTGGTTTGGGAATTTACTTACTGCTGCGAACGCCGCGTCAATAAACCCTTTTGGCTGAGTGATTTAAGCCCCTGTTACAAAATCTGGTTATGCTGTAAGCATGTTAGAAAAAATTGCCCAAACGCGTTACCTATCCCGAGCCAACAGTGCAGTTCGTCAGCTTGTTTCCGAGCGGGGCGAATCAAACGCTGTCAGCATGGCCTTGGATGTGATTTCAAACTACCGCAAGCTCAATGCCGATCATCGTTCTAAATTTTTTATGATGCTCGCTGAACAATTCAATATTGATGCTGAGCAGCTGACCAAAGCGACTCAAAGTTTTGCGGCAGATCCAAATGCACGAAATTACATTCGCCTGCAGAAGATTTCTGAATCCCCACGCCAAGAGCTTTTAAGACGCCTCAATCGAGCTCCGGGTGGCACGGCAGCAGTCGTCGAAATGCGTCGCGATCTTTTGACCTTGTTGAATAAGAAACCCGAGTTGATGGGCCTGGACTATGACATGCGACACCTCTTGTCGTCTTGGTTTAATCCTGGGTTTTTGAAAATGCACCGTGTTGACTGGAAGTCGCCTGCAGAGATTTTGGAGAAGATCATTGCCCATGAGGCAGTCCATGCTATTGATGGCTGGGATGATCTGCGCCGGCGCTTGCAACCTGATCGGCGTTGCTTTGCCTTTTTCCATCCCCAACTACCCGATGAACCCTTGATCTTTGTGGAAGTTGCTCTACTTCCAGAGATACCAGTTGCCATCATGCCCTTGGTGGATAAGAAATCGACCCCTGTGGAACAAACCAATCAATTCAAGGTAGCGGCGTTTTACTCCATTAGCAACTGTGAGTCTGGACTACGCGGCGTATCAATGGGCAACTTTTTGATTAAGCGCGTTGCTGAGCAACTGCATGCGGAGTTCCCGGGATTAAAAACCTTTGTGACCCTATCCCCGATTCCGGGCCTCATGGAGTGGATTACCGACGGGGCGCATCTAGGCGACCTACCAAGCGCTGACAAAATGAAGCCAGCGATTCGGAAGGCCCGTGATGATGCGCTTGAACTGTTGAAGCTCAATGGTGCCAATTGGATGGATAGGCTGGGCAAGGCCTGGCATCCGGATCAATGCAGTGAGAAAGAAAAAGCTGCCATGATGGCTTTAACCGCGATTTATCTGACGGTGGTCACTCCAAGTCGGGATGGCAATCCTGTGGCTAAATTCCATTTAGGTAATGGCGCCAAGCTGCATCAAATTAACTGGGCGGGGGATTTGTCCAAGAATGGTCTGCGGCAATCCGCTGGCTTAATGGTGAATTATCTGTATGATCTATCGAGCGTTGAGGAAAATCACGAGCGCTTTGTGAACGGCGATATTATTTATTCACGCTCCGTTGGCAAGCTGATGAATACTTAAACCCCACAAGTCCTATATAAGACTTTTAGGGGTTTTGCCCTAGTTTTTGAAGTTCGATTTAGAATGTGATTCGCAATCGTTTTACCCTTTATAAGAATTGAAGAGGAGACAAATAATGGTATTAATTCAGAAGAAAAAAATAGCGGGCCTCGTGCTTAGCTTATTAGCAGCAGTGGGCTTATCAAGCACCGCTCATGCACAAGAGTGGCCAGTAAAAACCGTCACATTTTTGAACCCATTCCCAGCGGGTGGTGGAACGGACGCATTTGCCCGTCCCTTGGCCGCTCAGTTAACCGAGCAATTGGGTAAGCAGTTCATTATTGATAACCGTGGTGGTGCAGGCGGTACGGTGGGCGCATCGGTGGCCGCAAAAGCGGCACCAGATGGCTATACCTGGTTCATTGGCGCATCGCATCATACGATTGCTCCTTCCATGTATAAGAACTTGGACTATGACATCCAAAAGAGTTTCGTTCCTGTTGCTCTTCTAGCTAGCGTTCCACAGGTATTGGTTGTTAACCCCAATCGTGTCAGTGCTCGTAACCTAAAAGACTTCATTGCGCTCATGAAGCAAAACCCTGGTAAATATAACTTTGCTAGCGCAGGTAGCGGCACCGTTCATCACTTAGCTGGTGAGTTATTTAAGATTCAGACAGGCACCTTCATTGTTCATATTCCTTATCGTGGCGCTGGTCCAGCCATGAGCGATCTCCTAGCTGGTCAGGTTGATTTGGAATTTGATGGTTTGGGAACATCCGCTCCACAAATTAATGCTGGTAAGTTGTTTGCGATTGCTGTTGCTTCTGAGAAGCGCAATCCAGCGATTCCAAACGTACCAACGTTTGTAGAAGCTGGTTTGCCTGACTATCGTGTATCGACTTGGTACGGTATGTTTGCTCCTGCTGGCACACCAAAACCAATTATCGACAAGATGACAGCTGAGGTTCAAAAGGCGCTGAATTCACCAAAGTTGAAAGCGATTTGGGCTCAAAACGGTGCGGATAATCCGAATCTTTACGGAGAGGCATTTGGTAAGCAAGTTGCTTCCGACGTAAACCGCTGGGCTGAGGTTGTTAAGAAATCAGGCGCCAAGCTCGATTAATTTTGTATTCGTAGTTAAGGGTTTTGAGTGAACTTATACGCATTATTAGAGTCTGGCTTTCCTAAAAATCGCGAAGACTGTGCACTAGAAACCCAAGATGGACTGTATTACTCGTGGCGCGATCTCGATCGCGCCACGGCCATGATGGCAAATCTTCTCAAGAGTTTGAAGTTACCTCAGGGCTCACGAGTTGCTGTCCAAGTTGAAAAATCCCCAGAAGCACTTTTCTTATATCTGGCCACTTTACGTGCCGGATATGTTTATTTGCCGCTGAACACGGCGTATCAAGAGTCTGAGATTCAGTATTTTCTGGAGAATGCTGAACCGGCCGTAGTTGTTTGCAGTTCCAAGAACTTCTCTTGGATCTCGAAGATTGCGTTTAAGAGCGGCACCAAAAATGTATTCACCCTCGATGAGAATCGGACCGGTTCTCTTTTAGATCGCGCCGCTCAATGCTCCGATCAATTTAAGACCGTCAAAAAGGCCGACGACGATCTAGCTGCTATTTTGTATACCTCCGGTACTACAGGTCGCAGCAAAGGTGCCATGCTCACGCACGGTAACCTGGGTAGCAATGCCCTGGTATTAAAAGAGTTTTGGGGCTGGAAAAAAGGCGACATCCTTTTGCATGCTCTCCCCATTTTCCATGTGCACGGTTTATTTGTCGCTGCCCACGGTGCATTATTAAATGGCAGCAAAATGATTTGGTTGCCTCGTTTAGATACTGCGCAACTCATTAAGCACCTGCCACGCTCAACGGTCATGATGGGCGTACCTACATTCTACGTACGCTTATTGCTCGATCCCAACTTTAACCAGAGCGTTTGTAAAAACATGCGCCTCTTTGTTTCGGGTTCCGCACCTTTATTAACTGAGACCTTTAATAATTTCCAGAAAGTGTCTGGACATACTATTCTTGAGCGCTATGGCATGAGCGAGACCGTGATGTTGGTCTCCAATCCTTACAAGGGCGCTAGAGTAGGGGGATCCGTTGGGGTGCCTCTACCTGGCGTTGAGGTTCGTGTCGTGAATGAGTCTGGATCACTCTGCGGTGTCAATGAGATCGGTGCCATTGAAGTGCGCGGCCCGAATATATTTAAGGGCTACTGGCGGATGCCTGAGAAGACCGCTGAGGAGTTCACTAAAGACGGCTGGTTTAAAACGGGTGATGTGGGTCGCTGGGGCGGTGAGACCAGCGCGGGTAAGGTGCCTGATCGCTATCTGTGCATCGTTGGTCGCAATAAGGATTTAATCATCTCGGGTGGCTACAACGTGTATCCAAAAGAGATCGAGAGTTTTATCGATGACATGGACGGCGTCGAAGAAAGCGCAGTGATTGGTATCCCGCATAAAGACTTTGGGGAAGCGGTCATGGCGGTTGTGGTTCCAAAGCCAGGCGCCAAGCTCAATAGCCAAGCCATGATCGATGACTTGAAATCAAAGATTGCAAACTTCAAGGTTCCCAAACGGGTTGAAATTGTCAACGACTTACCCCGAAACGCAATGGGTAAAGTGCAAAAGAACGTATTACGCCAGCAGTACAGCCATTAAGCGCCCAGCGCTTTATGGGCCTCATTGAACATAAAGAGCGCCAAGAACATTAGCATGACCCCAAAGACTCGCTTGAGTTGAACGACATTGAGCTTGCGAGCTAATTTTGCGCCTAGTGGGGCGGTAAAAATACTGGTTGCTACGATGCAGGCAACGGCCGGTAGATAGATAAAACCAAAGGAGCCTGCGGGTAAGTCAGGTCGACCAAAGCTACCAAAGACGTAACCCAGGGTTGAAGCAAGCGCAATCGGAAATCCGAGCCCCGAGGAGGTTGCCATTGCGACATGGGGACTCACGTTACACCAGATCATGAATGGTACGGTGACAAAGGCGCCGCCTGCACCCAGCAAGCTCGATAACCCTCCAGAGAAGGCGCCATAAGAAAATAGACCGACCTTCCCAGGCAGTTCTCGCTCAGGTTTGGGCTTTTTGTTGATGAACATCTGAATCGAGGTGTACACAATAAAGACCGCAAAGAAGAGGGAAAGCCAGCCAGTATTGAATGCCTCAAATAGTTCGCTGCCCCCTAAAAAACTCCCAACAATGATTCCGGGGGTGAAGCCCGCAACCAGTTTCCAGTCAATTGAGCCATGGCGATGATGCGCCCGAATGGCCGAGAGTGAGGTAAACAAAATGGTGGTCATTCCAGTTGCAATGGCCATATGAACAATGATGTCTTGGCTAAAACCCTGGTGATTAAACACAATGATCATGAAGGGAACCAAAATCATCCCTCCGCCGATCCCAAGCAGTCCCGCTAAGAACCCTGCACAGGCTCCGCAAACTAGAAGGATTGCAATATCAGTCAGAAACATGAAAGGATCCCCGCCTTGGTCGCTAGACCGTCATCCTGAACCCTAAAGTTCAAGGTGGCACGGTAGCAATACTTCGGGTGCATCAAATGACTCAGGGAGTGTCGGACAAGCCCACACTGTAAATCGATCAGACGCTCGCGCCCATACTGCAATACCCGTTCCGTATGCTTACGCATCGGTTCAAGGAACTATTGGCCTTGGCGCACCAGGCAGGGAAAGTGTTTTGATCAGGGAATCGACTTGCTGTTCAAGCGCATTCACTTCCTGCTCAATCAAAGTCAGTTGTTCGGGGTCAACCTTGGGGGCGTTAGCCGCTTGCGCCATCGATTGCTGAGCCTGAATCAGGTCGCCCGCTAATTTAATGGCCGCCATCATGGCTGCCCGTTCAATACTTTTATTGCCACTAGCTAGAGCCAGTTTAATTTGTTCATCTACTAAGGAGCAGGCCTCGCGAAGCAATGGCTCATGATCGCTTGACGTGGCCAGCATGATTTTGTGGCCAGCAAGACTAACTTCAATGCGTTGTTGGGTCATGGTCTTTATCGATGATTGCGTTATCGCCCAACAGGTTCATTTGGCGAGAATCGCTTTGCTCTGGCAGGCGCTTTAGGATGTGCTCAATACGTTTTTGCGCATCCTCAATTTTTGACTCAAGGGCAACGCGATCGTTGCGTAATGCCTCAACGGAGGCATTCACCATTTTTAACTTCTCGGAAAGGCGTCGGAGCGTTTGCTCGATGGAATCTTGCGACATAGACAAGATCGTATCAGAACTAGGCTAATTTCTTTTTAGAGGTCTCGGTCACCAGATAAAACGCTAGCGAGGCAACCGCAACGTAGCAGAGGGTGAAGAACAAATTACCAAAGAAATAGGTTCCAAACAGTTCAGCAAATCCAACAAGCGAAGCATTGCTCTTTTGCAGATAAAAGGCCCCACTCGAGATTAGCTCGCAAATGGCGACACCACCAATTAGGGCCACAACAAATTGGCTAATTTTGAAGCCTTGTTGTTCGTAGTGTTGCCGTAACCAACGACCAGCTAGCCAAAGTGCTAAATACGCAGGAACTAAGGCGGCATAGGCAACATTAAACAGGTAATTACCCATCGCCAAGTAATCGATCACAAAAGCCTGAGCCAAAACAATCAGAAAAAGAATCGGACTCAATAAAAAACCAAGCATGAAGGCAATTGCCCAGGTGGCATCTGGCAGGCTCATCATGGAGGCCACATGCTGTCCTCGCGTCGCCCACAAAATCAAGGAAAAAACGACTGCAATCCCTACGGTCTGTTTGGTCGAAAGATTAAACATGTTTCCTCCTTGAGTAATGAGCCTATTTTAGACCTAAATTAGCACAAATCCCTTATTTCATGGCGTACCGAACCCCGACAAAAAGGTTCGATCCCGGAGTATTAAATCCATAGGAGAGTTGGTAATCCTTATTGAAGATATTGTTCCAGCGACCAAAGACCGACCAGTCCTTGGCAAACTCGTAATTGCCATATAGGTTGAAGATGGCATAGCCGCCCATGTAACCAGAGTTACCCGAGTTATAGCGACCGCCTTGGAAAGTTCCCTCGGCACCCATATTCACTTTCCGATAGCGGTACTCTGCACCAAGGTTTCCAAATTGGCGAGCGCGTTTTGCTAATAGAAATCCCGTAGTCTGATCAATTGGATTTTGTTGGTCATAAGATGCCTTTAGGCGAAGGCTTGATAACTTTGCAACGCCGCCAACCGATACTCCCGAGATTTTTGCAACACCAGCGTTTCCAGCGCAACCATAGTTTGGACCATTGAGTTGTGCGATCGTGCATGGGGGGGCTGTAGTGGTGTACTGAATGAGGTTGGTGATGGTGCTATTAAAGCCAACTAAATGAAGATCCAATGCGCTGGATTCATAGTGCAGACCAATCTCGGTATTTTTACTCTTTTCTGCTTGTAAATTTGTATTGCCGTAATCTGGAAAATACAAATCATTAAATGAAGGCGCCTTAAAGCCGGTGCCGTAATTAATATTGCCTCGAATTTGTTTGGAGAAAAAGTAACCATACGATGCGCTACCGGTTGTTTGTGGACCATAGCCAGTAATGCTGTCATTGCGAAGCGCGAGGTTTGCTAAGTGAGATCCGCGCTTGAGTTGATACGAGCCTGCCACGGTATTAGTATTTTGGTTTTGACTGACAATCCCGCCATCATTCGAATACCCATTTAAAGTTTTTCGCTCGGCAACGAGTTGCAATAAATCGCTGCCAATTTTGATATCGTTTTGCCAGGAATAAATCATCTGTTTTGTTTTGTAAACAGGATTTCCGGTAGTGTAGAGATTCTGTGAATAATCATTTGATTGGGAGACTTGAAGCATGCTTTTCCAGTCTTTATTGATTTGATTATTCGAAAACAAAGAAAAGATTCCCAAATTACTAATTTGGCTTCCAATACCGCCACCAAAAAAGCTAGAAACGGGATATTGATTGTCGAGTCGAGAAGCTAAAAACTGAAATCCAAATTCTTGACCACGATCCCATTCTTGAGCAATACGACCGGCACCCCCACTCTTTGTATAGCCAGTTCGATTCATATTCAAACCGTTGCCACAAAAATTTCGATTTAATGTCGCTCGTGACTGCGTATTGGGATTGCAAACGTTATTTGCTGCAACGGAAGTAAATCCAGTAGAAATTTCTTGGGATCCACTGAGGGCGTAACTTGTTGTCTTGGCGTCTCCAAAGGAACCATAAAGGCTGGCATCCGTAATACTCGTCCCATAACTGCCATATCCCGTTGAGGCATTCGCTTGAAACGGCCCCGTTCCCTTTTTGGTGAATATCTGAATGACACCGCCAATGGCATCCGAGCCATACAGGCTACTCTGCGGTCCAAAAATAATTTCAATTCGATCAATGATGCCCAGTGGAATTGCTTGTAAAGAAAATCCACCCGTTCCCGCCGCTTGGCTACGAACGCCATCGACTAGCAAGAGTGCTTGATTAGAGTTTGATCCCCTCAAGAACACGCTTGCTGCAGACCCTGGGCCGCCAATAGTCGAAATCTCCACCCCCCTTTGTCGCTGTAGTAGCTCCACTAGACTCGTTTGTCCTGCGTCAGCAATTTCTTCTGGGCCGATGTAGACGTAGTCAGCTAGCACGTCGTTGGCTCGCGTGGGGGTGCGAGTTGCAGTGACAATCACTGGATCCATTGGATTATTGGCTGTACTGACTGAGACATTGCCGCTTTGAGCAAATGCGTTTGGGTTGCTAAAAACAAGGGTTGAGGTGAGGGTGAGGGCGGATAGGCGCCAACGGTTCTTGGCCCCGAAAGAGTTACGGCAAGGTTGCATGATGAATCCCAAGTTGTAATGCCTGCCAACCTCCCCGTTAGCGGGCGATACAGAATTCGGAATAGGGATCAGCGTCAATGAGGGTGCACGAGGACCCTATATTGGCGCGCGAAGGTCCCCGTTCACGAAGTTCCACCTGTCTTGGCCGGTATCCGGGCTGGTGAACTTTAGATTTGGCCTTCCCATGCATTGATACACAGTGGCTTATCAAACCATAGCGCTAAACAACTAGCGCATTCACTTACCGTTGCGGGGGCAGCACACGTTTGAGTAGTGTTTCCCGTTTAACCCAAATGCAGGCATTTGGGCACCACGACAGCTCTATATTACCCTATCTACGACTAGGAATAACCCGAATATGTGGTGTTGAAAGGCTTACAATGAGAGGTTCAAGTACATATTTCAATGACCATACTAGATAGACATCCAGAGAAAAATCTAATTCGCTTGCAGCTTAGCCAAAATATTGTTCTGCGCAATCTAGATCCGGGCAGCATGGCTGAATTAGAGAGCTCCTTAGAGATCTCGGATCTTAAGAAATCCGAGATCTTATTGCGCCAAGGTAACTATCAAATGGAGCAGTACTTTGTCCTCGATGGAATCTTGAAGCGGATTGTGTCTAGTGCTGATGCAAAAGAAATGATCTTGCGCTTTGCCATTGAGAAAGATATCGAAACCAGTTATGCCGCTTGGCGCTTACAACGTGCCGCCCCGTATAGCATTGCTTCGGTTACTAAGGCTAGAGTGGCGAGGATGCCTCTTAAAAAATGGGCTGAGTTTTTGGAGAACCATCCAAAACTCAAAGAAAGTTTTGAGTTTGAGGTGATGCGTCTCATGAGTGAAATCATGGCGCATACGATTACCTTGCACATGCTCGATGCCCCGGGTCGGGTCGAACGATTTTTACGGAAATATGAAAACTTGTTCGATGTTTTGCCCAAGAAAGAATTAGCAGCTTATCTCAATCTTTCGCCCGAAACTCTAAGCCGCTTAAAGAGTAAACATAAAGAGCTATTTATATAAAATAAAAGGGTTTTTTGGGGGATTGAGTAGGCTCTAACCCTAGGTTTTTATTGGATTTTAGGGGAAATTGACTAAAGTCAATGCTGAACCTATTCATGGGTCCTAATATTCGTCTCAGTTCAACTGAGACCCTTTATGGAGGCGATGTTGAAAACAACTAATCCCACGGAGAGAGACAACGTTATGTTGACAGCTACGAAAGAGCATTCTGCCAATGTCGCTGCAGAAGACACCCCATTAACCGACGGTTTCCATTTGGTGATCGATGCCTTAAAGGCCAACGATATCGATACTATTTTTGGACTGGTTGGTATTCCGATTACCGATTTAGCACGTTTGGCCCAGGCTGAAGGAATGCGCTTTATTGGATTCCGCCACGAGCAGCATGCTGGCAATGCTGCCGCGATTGCGGGTTACATGACCCAAAAACCCGGTATTTGCTTAACGGTGTCAGCCCCCGGGTTCTTAAATGGTTTGACTGCTCTTGCGAATGCAACCACCAACTGCTTCCCAATGATCTTGATTTCTGGATCGAGCGAGCGTGAGATTGTGGACTTGCAGCAGGGTGATTACGAAGAGATGGATCAGCTCAATGCGGCTAAGCCTTATGCCAAAGCTTCCTACCGGATTAACAAGGCAGAAGACATTGCCATTGGTGTCGCACGTGCGATTCGTGCTGCGGTATCCGGACGTCCAGGCGGCGTGTACCTCGACCTGCCTGCACAATTACTAGGACAGAGTATTCCAGCTCAGAAGGGGCAAGAATCATTGTTCCGTGTGATTGACGCTGCACCGAAGCAAATTCCTGCGCCAGACGCGATCAAGCGCGCCATCGATGTGTTGAAGAATGCTAAGCGCCCATTGATTCTGTTGGGCAAAGGCGCGGCTTATGCGCAAGCCGATCAAGAGATTAAAGATTTGGTTGAGAAATCAGGCATTCCGTATTTGCCAATGTCGATGGCAAAAGGTTTATTGCCTGATACCCATCCACAGTGCGCATCCGCAGCACGTTCATTTGTGTTGGCAGAAGCCGATGCAGTAATGTTGGTTGGTGCCCGCTTAAATTGGTTATTGGCTCACGGTAAAGGTAAAACCTGGGGCAATCACCTGAAAAAATTTATTCAGATTGATATTGCACCGACCGAAATTGATAGCAACGTTCCAATTGCAGCCCCTGTCATTGGTGACGTTGGCTCGTGCGTCACTGAGATCTTGAAGCAAATTGCAAGCGTTCCCAAGCCCAGCGCTGAGTGGATTAACGCAATCAATGAGAAAAAAGAGAAGAACATTGCCAAGATGGAGGAGACGCTCTCCAAAAATCCTTCGCCCATGAACTTCCACAGCGCATTACGTGCAATTCGTGAGGTGGTGAAGGCCAATCCCGATGTCAATATCGTGAACGAAGGCGCCAATACCCTTGACTATGCTCGCAGCATCGTCAATATGTATAAGCCACGTAAGCGTTTTGACTCCGGAACTTGGGGCATCATGGGTATTGGTATGGGCTACGCCATTGGCGCAGCGGTTGTTAGTAAGCAGCCGGTGATTGCAATCGAGGGCGACAGCGCGTTTGGTTTTAGCGGCATGGAGCTCGAAACCATCTGCCGTTACAACCTGCCAATCATCACGGTGGTATTTAACAACAACGGTGTTTACCGTGGTACCGATGTGAACCCAACTGGTGGTTCAGATGTTGCTCCAACCGTGTTTGTAAAGAATGCCCGTTACGACATCATGATGGAGGCGTTTGGTGGCGTTGGATATAACGTCACCACTCCTGAGGAGTTGACTGATGCATTGAACAAGTCATTAGCCTCTGGTAAGCCTACCGTCATCAATGCCGTGATTGACGAAACTGCTGGTACTGAGAGTGGTCGTTTAACCAACCTCAACCCTGCTTCTACTGCAACCAAGAAGTAATTATTAATTGATATAAAGAGTCCAAAGGAGATTCAAGATGAGTAAACCACTAGACGGAATTCGGATTATCGATTTCACCCACGTACAAGCAGGCCCTGCTTGTACCCAATTGCTTGGCTTTTATGGTGCCGACGTGATTAAAGTAGAGCGTCCTGGTTCAGGCGACGTGACCCGTAGTCAGTTGCGTGACATTCCGGATGCCGACGCTTTGTATTTCACGATGCTCAATGGCAATAAGCGTTCCTTAACCTTGGATACCAAAACTCCTGAGGGCAAAGAAGTGCTCGAGAAGTTGATCAAGGTTTCTGATGTGATGGTTGAGAACTTTGGTCCAGGCGCTTTGGATCGCATGGGATTCTCATGGGATCGCATTATGGAATTGAATCCCAAGATGATCTTGGCTTCCGTAAAAGGCTTCTCTGACGGTCACTCGTATGAAGATCTAAAAGTGTATGAGAACGTTGCTCAGTGTGCTGGCGGTGCTGCATCGACCACCGGTTTCTGGGACGGCCCTCCCACCGTATCTGCTGCCGCATTGGGCGATAGCAATACCGGTATGCACTTGGCCATTGGCATCTTGACCGCCCTCATGCATCGTCAAAAGACCGGCAAAGGTCAGAAGGTGGCATGCTCAATGCAAGACGCCGTATTGAACCTCTGCCGTGTGAAATTGCGTGATCAACAGCGTTTGGATCGTGTTGGCTACCTCGAAGAGTATCCACAGTATCCTCATGGCAAATTTACTGATGTTGTGCCCCGTGGCGGTAACGCTGGTGGTGGCGGACAGCCTGGCTGGGTCTTAAAGTGCAAAGGCTGGGAAACCGATCCAAATGCCTACATCTATTTCACGATTCAAGGCCATGCTTGGGAACCAATTACCAAGGCTCTTGGCAAACCAGAGTGGGCAACCGATCCAGCCTATATGACTGCGCAAGCACGTCAAGATAAGATTTTTGACATCTTCGCAACCATTGAAGATTGGCTCAAAGATAAGACCAAGTACGAAGCCGTTGATATCTTGCGTAAGTTTGATATTCCATGCGCACCCGTACTCTCGATGAAAGAGATTGCCGAGTCACCTGACTTGCGTGCGAGCGGTTCCATTGTTGAAGTGGATCACAAAGTACGCGGCAAGTACCTCACGATTGGTAGCCCCATTAAGTTCTCCGATCTGGAGATTGAAGTGAAGCCATCCCCAGTATTGGGTGAGCACACCGATGAAGTTCTATCGGATCTTGGCTACAGCAAAGACCAAATTGCTCAGTTGCATGCGGCAAAAGCGGTTTAATCGTATTAGCTGTTAAGCAATGGCGCCTGCGGGCGCCATTTGTTTTTCAGAGGGGACATGAAATATGAAGCATGAAGTCGATCTTCATCAACTCATTAATGTGATTGGCGATGCTGTCGTGGTGTCCAATGTGGCAGGCAAAATCACTCTGTGGAGTCGTGCTGCCGAAGAGATGTTTGGATATACCGCCGCAGAGGCATTAGGACAAAACCTTGACATCATTACCCCTGAGCGATTTCGGGCACGTCATTGGGAAGGCTATCACCATTCCATGGAAACGGGCACTACAAAGTACGGTAAGCAAACCCTGCGAGTGCCAGCCATTCATAAAGATGGGCATACTTTGTCGATCGCATTTACGGTTGCCATGCTCCATGATGAACATCATCAAGTAAGTGGTGTGGTTGCGGTGATTCGAGACGAAACCACTCGATTCTTGGAAGAAAAGGAACTTAAAAAGCGCCTGATCGAGCTGGAATCCAAGCCAGGGGCTTAATCTAGCGGCTGCCCTAGATTAGGACTGGATCGCCATTTTTAGCCAATACCAGCACTGGTAAAATGGCTTTCATCATATTTTCATACTTTTTAGGACTTTTTTATGGCTAAAGCACTTGAGGGGGTTAAGATCCTCGACTTTACGCACGTTCAATCTGGGCCCACGTGCACCCAGTTACTCGCTTGGTTTGGAGCAGACGTCATCAAGGTGGAGCGCTCGGGTGAGGGCGATGCAACGCGCAATCAGCTTCAAGATATCCCCGATGCCGATAGCTTGTATTTCACGATGCTCAATCACAACAAGCGCTCGATTACCGTGAATACCAAAACACCAGAAGGTAAAGATATTCTGGAACGTCTGATTAAGCAGTGTGATGTCTTGGTTGAGAACTTTGCACCGGGCGCCTTAGATCGAATGGGGTTTACTTGGCAGCGCATTCAAGAACTCAACCCCCGCATGATCATGGCTTCGATTAAAGGATTTGGACCGGGGCCTTATGAGGATTGCAAGGTGTATGAGAACGTTGCGCAATGTGCTGGAGGTTCTGCATCAACTACGGGTTTTGATGATGGCCCACCCATGGTAACTGGTGCGCAGATTGGTGATAGCGGTACTGGTTTGCATCTGGCGCTGGGTATTGTGACCGCACTTTATCACCGCACCCACTCGGGTAAAGGGCAAAAGGTTGATGCCGCCATGCAAGACGCAGTTCTTAATCTCTGCCGTGTCAAGCTCCGTGACCAACAGCGTTTGGATCGTAATGGCACGATGCAAGAGTATCCACAGTTTCCCAATGGTAAGTTTGGTGATGCGGTCCCTCGTGCGGGTAACGCCTCGGGCGGTGGTCAGCCCGGCTGGATTCTGAAGTGCAAAGGCTGGGAAAGCGATCCCAACTCCTATATTTATATCGTGGTGCAAGCTGCAGTATGGGAAGCGATTTGTAAAGTGATTGGTCGCGAAGATTGGATAACCGATACCAATTACGCGTCGCCCATGGCGCGCTTGCCACGTCTAATGGGAATCTTTGCGGAGATTGAGAAGTGGACCGTGACCAAGACGAAGTTTGAGGTGATGGATATTCTCAATCAATATGATGTGCCCTGTGGCCCAATCCTCTCCATGAAAGAGATTGCTGAAGAACCTGCTTTACGTGCCACAGGTACGGTGGTGGAAGTTGATCACCCGATTCGTGGTAAGTATTTAACCGTTGGCAACCCGATCAAACTATCGGATAGCCCTACCGAGGTTACTCGTTCACCACTATTGGGCGAGCACACCGATGAGATCTTGCAAGAACTTGGCTTTAATATCGATGATCTTATTGATTTACGACATAAGAAAGTCATCTAATGCGCGTTGCACTGATTGGCAGTCAAGATTTTGGTAAAGCCGCACTCGAGGCTTTTCTGGAGCGTGGGGATGAGGTGGTCGCCGTATTTTGTCCGCCCGATAATCCGAAAGCCACCAAGCCCGAGATCCTAAAAGAGACCGCTTTAGCTCGGGGCCTCAATATGCTCCAGTTCCCAAGTCTCAAGGGGCCTGAGGCTGCCAATGCAATGCGTGATAGCAAGGCTGATATTTGTGTAATGGCCTATGTATTGCAATTTGTACCCCAGGATTTAGTGAAGATTCCACGCTTTGGCACGATTCAGTATCACCCATCGCTATTGCCAAAATACCGTGGTCCTAGCGCCATCGGTTGGTCGATTGCCTTGGGCGAGACTAAAACCGGATTAACCATCTTTCGACCCTCAGATGGTTTGGATGAGGGTGAAATCATTTTGCAAAAGGAAGTGCCAATTGGTCCAGACGATACCCTGGGTCAGGTGTACTTTAATCATCTCTTCCCATTGGGGGTAAAGGCATTATTGGAGGCAGCTGACCTCGTAGCGGCCGGCAAGCATCAAGAGATTGTGCAAGATGAGTCGCAAGCAAATTATGAAGGGTGGTTTGACCAAGCCGCCGCTCGGATTCATTGGTCTAATCATGTGAGCCAAATCTATAACTTGATTCGGGCATGTAATCCAGCCCCAGGTGCATGGACTGCTCTCAGTGGTGAGAAGGTGCAGATCTATGATGTGCGCAAGCATGTCACCCCGACCTATGGATCGGTCAAAGGGAAACCTGGCGAAGTGGTTGAAGTAAGCTCAGACTCTTTTAAGGTCGCTTGCCATGGTGGTCAGATTGAGGTTCTGAAAGCGAAAGCCGGAAAAGGTTCCAAAGTCTCTGGTGCTGAGTGTGCCAGTGCGGCCGGTATTCAAGTCGGCCAGTTCTTTGACGCTTAAACCTTAGATCTCGAGATTATCAATCAGGCGGGTCTTGCCAAGTTTGGCGGCCGCCAAAATGACCAACTCTTTCTTCGCCAGTAAATCATCGTTACTGGGTGCTAGTAAATCAGCGCGCTTACGAATCGCGATGTAGTCAGGCTGCCAGCCGCGCTGTGTCAAAGTGTCTGCAGTCTTTTTCTCAAGCTCACGCAGGGATTGATCCAGAGGCTGACCGGCGCGATGAATGGCATCCAAAACATCTAGCCGAAGTTGTTGCAGGCTGGCTTGCAAATGAGGGGCCTCAGCACGCTCGGCATCGCTGAGATAGGCGTTGCGTGAGGATAGCGCTAGGCCATCATCAGCCCGAATGGTTTCACCAGCGACAATCTCAACGGGCAAGGCAAATTGATGGGCCATCTGCCGAATAATCATCAACTGCTGATAGTCCTTTTTACCAAAGACCGCAACGCGTGGCTGTACGCAGGAGAATAATTTCAGGACAACCGTACAAACCCCTTTAAAGAACCCTGGACGGAACTCGCCTTCCAAAATATCACCCAACTGCTTGGGTGGATCAACGCGGTATTCCTGTGGCTCGGGATATAAGACCTTCTCAGTAGGGGCAAAGAGTACATAAACCCCTTCCTTTTCAAGCTTCTCGGCATCCGCCTCTAGAGTGCGCGGGTATTGATCAAAATCTTCATGGGGGCCAAATTGCAGGCGATTTACAAAAATACTGGCAATCACTGGATCCCCATGTTGCCTTGCAATGCGCATTAAGGAGAGATGCCCCTCATGCAAATTACCCATAGTAGGAACAAAGGAGGCGCGGTTTTGGCCACGCAACTGGTCGCGAAGTTCTTGAATATCGGTAACGATCTTCATGCGCTTGGGGTGTAGGCCAGTCGGACGTAAATGGGCGCGTAGGGCTCGGCTTGCGTGATCTCAATTAAGGATTCACGAGAGAGTTCGAGCATCGCAATGAAGTTCACCACGATCACCGGCACACCATTGCCTGACCGAATCGCATCTTCAAAGAGTTCGCTGAACTCGACAAAGCGGGTGTTTTGTAAGCGCCGCAAAATGCGCGTCATGAAGTCGCGCACCGATAATTGCTCACGCGTAATCGTATGGTGTTGATTGAGTTTGGCCCGATGTAACACATCGCGCCAGGCCATTTGTAAATCCTCAAGGTTCACCTCGGGCCATGTGACCGCAACGCTGGTATCGACATAACCATGAGCCACCTGAAAGTCACGGCCTACCTGGGGGATGCGATCGAGCTCTTGCGCAGCTAATTTCATCCGCTCGTATTCCAGTAAACGCCGAACCAGTTCAGCACGTGGGTCTTCGACCTCTTCATCGCTGTCTGCTTTTTTCATGGGCAAGAGCATGCGCGATTTAATCTCAATGAGCATCGCTGCCATTAAGAGATACTCAGCCGCCAGTTCAAGATTGTGATGGCGAATTTGGTCGATATAACTGAGGTACTGCTGCGTGACCTCGGCCATCGGAATATCGAGGACATTGAAATTCTGTTTACGAATCAGATACAGCAGCAAATCCAGTGGACCTTCGAAGGCTTCTAGAAAAACCTCCAGCGCATCGGGTGGAATGTATAAATCAGTTGGTAACTGAAACAACGGTTCGCCATACAGTTTGGCGAACGCAGAGCTTAAGCCATCAATTTTTTCTTCTGATGGACCATTGGGGAGCGGCTCGAGCTCCTCAGTCATTGCCATAGACGTAGGCGCGTTGCTTAACTTTAGCCAGTTGGTTGCGTCGGATCTCTTCGGGGCTCAGTGCAGGCTTATCCCACAATAGGGCACGACCTTCACGCTGTGCTTGTTCCAGATGGGGATTTTGAGACTTGAGTTTTTCTAAAAACAAGGTGGCTTGAGATTTATATTTCTTCATAAAATCAATAACTTATCTAATAAAACAAATTCCAATACCCTTCATTATTAACGATTTTTGGGGAGTCTTAGCGATTTAATTCGAGGAGAGTCTCGACCTGGGTTGGCTCAACCCGGGTCATTAAATGGCGATAGGGCTTGATGGCCATGTCGCTCTTTAACGATCGACGAATATCGCGCCACTGCATGGGTTCAATCGATAAAAATCCCTCAACTTGAGTAATAAGATTTGGTAAGACAGGTTTTAAGTACAAGCTCAAGCGACGGAAGGATTCTAGGATGACACTGCACACTTCATGTAGTTTGCTTGACCCTTGGGGATCCTTAGCAAGTTCCCAGGGCTTGTTCTCATCCACATAGGCATTGACCAGATCCGCGAGCTCCATAATTTGGCGTACTGCTTTTGCAAATTCTCGAGATTCATAAAGATCCGCGATCGAGTCACTCGCATTGGCAATCGATTCCAGTAAGGGATGCGTCATTGCTGTATCGGAAACCCGCCCCTCAAAGCGCTTGACCAAAAATCCGGCGGTACGACTGGCTATGTTGATGTACTTTCCCAAGAGGTCGCTATTCACGCGTGCCACAAAATCTTGGAGATTCAAATCAAGATCTTCCATGGTCGCATTCAGCTTCGTTGCAAAGTAATAGCGGAACCATTCGGGGTTAAGACCAGCTTCAATCACGCTGTTCGCAGAAATGAGCGTACCGCGCGATTTACTCATCTTCTCGCCATCCACAGTTAAAAATCCGTGAGCAAAAACATTGGTGGGTGTGCGATACCCAGAAAAATGCAAGGTGGCTGGCCAAAAGAGGGTATGAAAATACAAAATATCTTTACCAATGAAATGGTATTGCTCAGTCGTGCTATCAGGCTTGACCCAGTGCGCAAAATCGAGGCCCCGTTCCTTGCAGTACTTTAAGAAACTCGCGTAATAGCCAATGGGAGCATCAAGCCATACATAAAAATATTTACCAGGTGCGTCAGGGATTTCAAAGCCAAAGTAGGGTGCGTCGCGCGAGATATCCCAGTCCCCAAGTTTGCTATCGCCCTCGGTACCCACCCACTCTTTCATCTTATTTTTCGCCTCGATCTGCAGCGGGGTTTTCACCTGAGTCCAGTCGCGTAAGAATGCTTCGCAGCGCGGATCTGAGAGCTTGAAAAAATAATGATCCGAGACTTTGCGAACCGGCGTAGCGCCACTCACTACAGAATATGGATTCTTGAGATCGGTGGGCGCGTAGGTGGCACCACACTTTTCACACGAGTCACCATACTGATCAGCCGCTCCGCATTTGGGGCAATTGCCTTTGATAAAGCGATCCGGCAAAAACATTTCTTTGACAGGATCATAGGCTTGCTCAATCGCCCGTTTTTCAATTAAGCCGGCATCTCGCAGTTTTAGATAAATTTCCCGAGATAACTGCTCATTCTCAGGACTATCGGTGGTGTAGTAATGATCAAAGGAGATCAGAAAGTGATCAAAATCCCGCTTGTGTTCATGCCACACCTTGTCGATCAGCTCTTTGGGAGTAATTCCTTCTTTTTCGGCTCGTAGCATGATCGGGGTGCCGTGCGTATCGTCAGCGCCGACATAATGCACCTCATGGCCACACATTCTTTGGAATCGAACCCAAATATCCGTCTGTACGTATTCCACGAGATGTCCAATATGGATTTGGCCATTGGCGTAGGGCAGGGCGGAGGTGACGAGCAGTTGACGCATATCAATCATTCTTATTAAACATTGATTTTAGACTGCGGTTAAAGTGTATGGTGAGATACCGTGGGGTATCGATGATGGACAAAGATCAAACCACCGATGAGTAGGACTTCACAATCGACTATTGCAATGACCAATGCCTCGGTACCGGTAGTTCATGAGGTGGCAATTATTGATGAGCTGGGGCGTCAGAAAACAACTTTTATTCCGGGAGAGCGCTCGCTGACGATCTATTTGGATAAGCGGGAGGTGGTGACCCTCATGACCTTGGGTTCCGCGCCCGAGGCTTTGGTCTTAGGGTATTTGCGCAACCAACGATTGGTGGAGTCGGCTGAGGATATTGAGAGCATTCAGGTTGATTGGGAAACCGACTCAGCGGCGGTCAAGACCCGCCGAAGCACAGTCGATATTGATTCAATTACCAGTAAGCGGGTTGTGACTACGGGCTGTGGTCAGGGAACCATGTTTGGTGGGCTGATGGAGGATATGGCCCAGATTCGGCTGCCAGATGGTCCCAAGCTTCACCAAGCGGCGATTGTGGATCTCTTAGAGCAAATCCGGGCTCACGAAACCATCTATAAGAAAGCTGGCTCTGTGCATGCCTGCGCTGTATTTGAGCGCGCCGGAGATGATCGGGTCAGACTCTTACATCTGATTGAGGATGTGGGGCGGCACAACGCGGTTGATTCCATTTCAGGCTTGCTCTGGTTAGCCAAGCGCCAGGGTGAAGAGTTAATCTTTTTTACGACCGGACGCCTAACCTCGGAGATGGTGATTAAAGGGGCTCAGATGGGTATTCCCTTTCTGCTCACCCGTTCCGGAGTCACGCAGATGGGCTTGGAGTTGGCTAAAAAGACCCATTTAACCCTGCTCTCGCGTTGCTCTGGCAAGCACTTTGAGATCTACAACGCCCCAGAGCGTGTGGTTTTTCAGACACCCTAGACCTGAATGCGGGGCTTTATGCCCACTTGGGCACGAAAGTCTTACAATCCCGCCATGACTATTAAATCTGACCATTGGATCCGCCGGATGGCCGAAGGGGGCATGATTAGCCCCTTTGAGCCCGGCCAAATTCGGACGAACGCCGCAGGGCAAAAAATTGTGAGTTATGGCACATCAAGTTATGGCTATGACATTCGATGCGCCAATGAGTTCAAGATCTTCACCAATATCAACAGCACGATTGTGGATCCGAAGCAATTTGATGAAAAATCATTTGTGGATTTCAGGGGCGATGTCTGCATCATCCCCCCCAATTCGTTTGCCTTGGCGAGAACGGTCGAGTATTTCAAGATCCCCCGTAATGTGCTAACCATTTGCGTAGGCAAGAGCACCTATGCGCGTTGCGGAATCATCGTCAACGTCACGCCCTTTGAGCCCGAGTGGGAAGGTTATGTCACCCTGGAGTTTTCGAACACCACCCCATTGCCAGCCAAAATTTATGCAGGTGAGGGTTGCGCTCAAGTTCTTTTCTTTGAGAGCGATGAAGTATGCGGCACCTCCTACAAGGACCGTGGTGGTAAGTACCAAGGCCAACACGGCGTTACCCTACCCAAAACCTAAGCTATCATGAAATTTCGTTTCCCGATCATCATCATTGATGAAGACTTCCGCTCCGAGAACATTTCGGGTTCTGGCATTCGTGACCTAGCAGTCGCGATTGAGAAGGAAGGAATTGAGGTGATTGGTTTGACCAGTTATGGCGATCTCACCTCATTTGCGCAGCAAGCCTCGCGAGCATCATGCTTTATTTTGTCGATTGACGATGAAGAGTTTGATGCGGTGATAGATCCGGAAGATAGTGATCTTCCAGCAATTGCCAATCTGCGCTCGTTTGTTGTTGAAGTGCGTAAACGCAATGAAGACATCCCAATCTTTTTATATGGCGAGACCCGGACCTCGCGCCATATTCCGAACGATATTTTGCGTGAGCTGCATGGCTTCATTCATATGAACGAAGATACGCCGGAGTTCGTGGCGCGCCACATCATTCGTGAGGCCAAGGTCTATCTTGATTCCTTAGCGCCCCCGTTCTTTCGGGCTCTCACCCACTATGCCTCCGAGGGTTCCTATTCATGGCACTGCCCAGGCCATTCAGGAGGCGTTGCCTTCTTGAAGAGCCCAGTCGGTCGTATGTTCCATCAATTTTTTGGTGAGAACATGTTGCGTGCCGACGTCTGCAATGCGGTGGAAGAATTGGGTCAGTTGTTAGATCACACCGGACCCGTGGTGGCCAGTGAGCGCAATGCCGCACGTATCTTCAATGCAGACCATTTGTTTTTTGTCACCAACGGCACGTCGACCTCGAACAAAATTGTTTGGCACTCGACGGTGGCGCCGGGCGATGTGGTTCTAGTCGATCGCAATTGCCACAAATCGGTGATTCATTCGATCATGATGATGGGTGCGATCCCAGTATTTTTGATGCCCACACGTAATCATCTTGGCATTATTGGACCTATTCCAAAAGAAGAGTTTGAGTGGGCCAATATTCAGAAAAAGATTGCGGCCAATCCCTTTATCAAAGATAAAAATGTTGTGCCACGGGTCTTAACGATTACTCAAAGCACCTATGACGGAATTGTGTATAACGTTGAGATGATCAAGTCCATGCTCGATGGTAAGGTCGATAGCCTGCATTTCGATGAGGCATGGTTACCACATGCTGCTTTTCATCCTTTTTATCAGGACATGCATGCGATTGGCCAGCATCGCAAACCTCCACAAAAGAGCCTATTGTTCTCGACCCAGTCGACCCATAAATTACTCGCTGGCTTATCGCAAGCCTCTCAAGTCTTGGTGCAGGATGCTCAGGAGCGCAAGCTTGATCGAGATTGCTTTAACGAGGCCTATTTGATGCATACCTCGACCAGTCCTCAGTACGCGATTATTGCCTCATGCGATGTATCGGCAGCCATGATGGAGTCGCCAGGCGGCACCACCTTGGTTGAAGAGTCGATTGCCGAAGCCTTAGATTTTAGGCGTGCGATGCGTAAGGTCGATGAGGAGTTTGGCTCTGACTGGTGGTTTAAGGTTTGGGGCCCAGATCATTTGGCTGAAGAGGGCATTGGAACGCGTGACGATTGGATTTTGGAGCCCAACGCCTATTGGCATGACTTTGGTCCTTTAGCCAAGAACTTCAATATGCTCGACCCCATTAAAGCAACGGTGGTTACGCCAGGCTTGGATATCGAAGGTAATTTTGGCGAGATTGGTATTCCGGCAAGTATTGTGACCAAGTACCTAGCCGAGCACGGCGTGATCGTGGAAAAGACTGGACTCTATTCATTCTTCATCATGTTCACGATTGGTATTACCAAAGGACGTTGGAATACTCTGGTGACCGAATTACAGCAGTTCAAGGATCACTTTGATAAGAACCAACCTCTCTGGAAGGTGTTGCCTGAGTTTGTCGCCAAGCACCCCCGTTATGAGAGGGTTGGTCTGCAAGAGATTTCCGCGCAAATCCATTCTTTTTATAAGAGCCGCGACGTAGCCCGTATGACCACCGAGATGTACCTCTCGAACATGGAACCGGCGATGGTCCCGGGCGATGCCTGGAGCAAGATGGCCCATAAAGACATTGACCGAGTGCCGATTGATGAGCTTGAGGGTCGTATCACCGCCATGTTGGTGACGCCATATCCCCCGGGGATTCCGCTGCTAATTCCGGGTGAGCGTTTTAATAAAGCGATTGTGGATTACTTACGCTTTGCTCGTGACTTTAACCAACAGTTCCCGGGCTTTGAAACCGATATCCATGGCTTGGTTAAAAATGCCGATGGCAATAACGGTTACTACGTCGACTGCGTGCGCGCTTAAACGATTAATTACTTCTTTTCAGGTTGGTGCGGGCGCGTTTGATGGCTGCAATAACCTGCTTAGGGGCGGTGCCTCCCACGTGATTGCGGGAACCCACTGAACCCTTGGGGGTTAAGACCGCAAATACCTCTTGGGTAATTAATTTGGACTTGGGGTTTAATCCGCAAGCCTTAATGAGCTCCGCCAGACTGAGATCACTTAAGGCGCAATCTTTCTCGACGCAGCGTTTGACTGCATGAGCAACCGCCTCATGCGCATCCCGAAATGGCAATCCTTGTTTAACCAAGTAATCGGCCAGATCCGTAGCGGTTGCAAAACCCTCTTCGGCTGTCTGTTCCATGGTGGCCTCATTAACCCTGATGTGAGGGACCATATCCGCAAAAATTTGGATCGTTTGGCTAACTGTATCGACAGCATCGAAGAGCGGCTCTTTATCTTCTTGATTGTCCTTGTTATAGGCAAGCGGCTGGCCCTTCATGAGGGTAAGAAGAGCAATCAAATCACCATTCACTCGACCGGTCTTACCCCGCGCTAATTCTGGGACATCGGGGTTTTTCTTCTGGGGCATGATTGAGCTGCCGGTACAAAACCGGTCTGGCAAATCAATAAAGCCAAAGCGTGGGCTGAGCCACAAAATCAACTCTTCAGATAGTCTTGAGACATGCATCATGAGAATCGCGGCGCTTGCACAAAACTCAATTGCAAAATCACGATCAGACACTGCGTCGAGCGAGTTTTGACAGACCCCATCAAAACCCAGTGTTTTAGCAACCCGAGCCCGATCAATCGGGTAGCTGGTGCCAGCTAGAGCGGCAGCACCCAAAGGCAATTGATTCACTCGCGCCCGGCAATCGGCTAAGCGCTCTGAATCACGGGTAAACATCTCGTAGTAAGCGAGCAAATGATGCCCAAATGTGACGGGTTGAGCTACTTGCAGATGGGTATGACCCGGCATGATGGTGTTGGCATGTTGCTCCGCCAAGTTGAGAAATGCCTCGCGTAAACGTGTGAGATCCGCCAAAATCAAATCAATTTCACTTCTGAGCCATAAACGAATATCGGTGGCGACTTGATCATTGCGTGAGCGGCCAGTATGTAGACGTTTGCCCGCATCCCCAATCAATTTGGTGAGCCTGGCTTCAATATTGAGGTGAACATCTTCAAGGGCTAATTGCCAATCAAAGCGCCCAGACACAATTTCTTTTTCGATCTGCGCCATGCCCTTTTGGATGGCTATGAAATCAGCCTTCGAAATGATTTTCTGGGCAGCCAGCATCTCGGCGTGAGCCAGAGATCCCGCAATATCCACTAGGGCTAGGCGCTGGTCAAAGGCCAGTGAGGAGGTGTAGTGCTGAACCAGGGAATCGACGGGTTCTGTAAAGCGGCCAGACCACGCTTTGGATTTGTTGGCTAAAGAATTTTTGGATGAGCTCATAAACACAGTATATTGTGTGTCGTAACAGTTTATTTTAATTCTGAAGTTGCCCTATGAGCCCAACGCGTTTAGTTATTGCCTCTCGTGAGAGCAGGCTTGCCATGTGGCAAGCCGAACATGTTCAAGCATGTCTTAAAAAGTTGTACCCCAACTGCGAGGTCATCATCCTAGGAATGACCACCAAAGGCGATCAAATCTTAGATCGTGCCCTCTCCAAGGTGGGAGGCAAGGGCCTCTTTGTGAAAGAGCTAGAAACTGCCCTGGAGGATGGTCGTGCTGATCTTGCCGTTCACTCGCTAAAAGACATACCGATGGTGATGCCAGAGGGCTTTGATCTGTCATGCATCATGGTGCGTGAGGATGCGCGCGATGCCTTGGTATCCAATGACTATGCCAGCTTGGCTGAGTTACCCGCAGGAGCAGTGGTTGGTACCTCAAGCTTGCGGCGTGAAGCGATTATTCGGAGCCAATATCCTCATTTACGGGTTGAGCCATTGCGCGGTAATTTAGATACGCGGATGGCTAAGCTTGACCGTGGTGAGTACCAGGCCATCATTTTGGCCGCTGCAGGCTTAAAGCGCCTAGGGATGGGTGCTCGCATTAAAGCTTTGTTACCCTACGACCCCCACACCCCAGCTGCGGGCCAAGGGGCATTGGGCATTGAAACCTTGAGCGCACGTCCCGATGTGAAAGCTTGGCTGGCGCCTTTAAATGATTTACCAACCGCCCTCGCAGTGACTGCCGAGCGGGCGGTGTCACGTAAATTAGGGGGCTCGTGTGAGGTGCCTCTGGCGGCTCACGCACAATGGCAAAACTCGCAAGAGCTCTCGATGCGCTCGTATGTGGCTAGCACCGATGGTCGGCAAATTTGTTTGGCTTCTGGTTCGCGTGCAATCAGTAATTATCAAGAAGCGGAAGCGTTTGGCTTAGCGATTGCCGATGATTTGATTTCGAAGGGGGCGGCAGCCTTATTGCCGCACTAAATCCGTGAAGGCGTTTGAACCGGCGATTATCGTAACCCGACCGACCGGTCAAGCACGCCGCTTAACTGAACTAATCGAAGCAGCTACGAAGGCAGTTAATTCATCGGTGCGGATCATGAGCCTACCCTTACTGACGATTATTCCAAAAAATGATTTAGTGCTCTTAACGCAGTTACGCACAGCCCTACAACGCGCAACTCTGATTATTTTTGTGAGTCCCAATGCGATCGAGTGCGCCATGCGAGCCGTCGATGATGCTAACTCGTCCTGGGAGCAATTAGTGAACCCTGGGGTCAGGATTGGGGTGGTGGGGCAGAGCAGTCAAGAGGCGCTGATCCGGCACGGCCTAGCCGAAGAGTCGATCTTGGTTCCCGCCCAGGATGAATCGGACTCTGAGGGTTTATGGAAGGTCCTTCAAACCAACATCAGCGCCTGGCCTAAGGAATCCGTTTTGATCATTAAGGGCGAGGGAGGTCGTGAGACCCTGATCGAGCAACTTCGCTCAGTTAGTGCTGGGCTTGAGATTCTATCGATCTACTCGCGTGTTCCATTAGATCTTGCCAGTCCATTGTGGCAGTCGTGCGCCGAACTTGATCCACGGCATACTTTATGGACCTTAACATCCTCTGAGGCAGTGCGCCATTTGGGTGAGCGCTGTAAAGAGGTGAGTCGAATTCCAAGACTGGCGATTGAGAGTAGCTCGGCCTTGTGCAGTCACGCCAATATCGCACATGCGGCACAGCAGATCGGCTTTAAAAATATCTCGGTTTGTGAGCCGCGGGACGAGTCGATTAGTCACTCTGCGGCTGCTTGGCTAGCAGAGCAGGTAAAAAGATTTCCATGACCAGTAAAGGATGGCCATTGAGTTGGTAGAGTGTGCGTCTGGCCCAAACGCGTTTGGGGAGATCTGCATAACGGCGCTGGCAGGCTTTCCACTCCGGATGATGATGGTCTAAACGAACGATTTGCCGAATGGGGCGAAAGCGTCCTTTGAGAACTTTGGCAAATAAAACCGCGCCCAAGGGTTTATGACCCAGTTTCAGAATCCTGTGGTTACTACCAATGGAGCTCGTGATGGGTAATACACTACGCGCCATCACAATTGGTTCGCCCCGATCGCACAGCAAAATCTCACGAATGCGCGAGCGATTGATCGGGCGTCGAAAGAATTTTTTTTCGGATGCAACTAGATTTTGTTTGCAATCAGCAAGGATCTGCAACTCAAGGTGACGATCTTCGGGGTAGAGAAGTGCCCTCTCGAGTTTGCGTGTGAGCGATCCAGTATCGCTTAACCATTCTTGTAATGCCAATGGAGCACCCAAAGGTGCTCCATGGTTAAGTTGATGCCAGGTCGATGGGGAGCGAGACTTCCGCCACAACATACAAGGCGCTAATTAATGCTGACGCGGGCTATTTTGAAATGAGCCTGTACGGGAACCAAAGCGCGGCCCTGAACTTTTGCGAGCCTGTCCCCCAAACTTGGGCTTACTGCGTTTAGCAGCCCCAGGGCGATGATTGGGTTTATGTGCACTTGGTTTTTGTTGGGGCTCAAGACCTGCAATTTCTGCAGCAGCCATGGGTTGCTGAGTAAATCGCTCAATCGCTCTAATCTTAACGCGATCACGATGCTCGGCCAGTGTAATGGCGATACCATTGCGTCCAGCACGACCAGTACGACCAATGCGGTGCGTATAGTCCTCAGGTTTCATGGGCAGACCAAAATTGATCACGTGACTGATTCGGGGTACGTCAATTCCACGCGCAGCGACATCAGTGGCAACCAAAATACGGGTTTGACCTTTACGTAATGAATCGAGGCGACGGTTGCGAACGGCCTGTGGCATGGCGCCATGCAAGGCACTCGCTTGATAGCCATTGGCACGCAAGGTGTCGGCAATCTTTTCGCTTTCCACTTGGGTGCTTGCGAAGACAACTGCTTGATCGAGCTCGGGGTCGGAGAGCAGGTGCTCCAACAAACGATGCTTATGCGCCATATTGTCAGCCCAATGGAGTTTTTGGGCGATATTGGCATGCGCTTCACCGGCATGGGCAAGCTCAATCCGCTTAGCATCCTTAGTCAGATTTGAGGCAAGGCTCATGATGCGTGGTGCGAATGTCGCTGAGAACATCAGTGTTTGGGAACGGCCTTTGCAACGCTCATCGATTGCCTCAAGATCTTCAGCAAACCCAAGATCAAGCATGCGATCGGCCTCGTCGACGACTAGGCACTCAACTTGATCTAAGCGAATAGCACGAGAGTTAAATAAATCTAGCAAGCGACCTGGAGTCGCTACGACTAAGCTCGCACCCTTAATCGCTTGGATTTGCTTGCCATAGGGCATACCGCCCATGATGGTAGCAATCCGTAGGCTCTTAATGCCACGCGCAAGATTAATCGCATCGGTGGCAACTTGTTGGGCGAGTTCGCGGGTTGGGCACAAGACCAAGATCTTGGGCTGAGCGCGACCAGGCACAGGGCTGCCATGGGGGTTAGCTAGAACGAGTTGATGTAGAAGTGGCAATAAAAAGGCAGCGGTTTTGCCGCTTCCTGTTTGGCTGCTCACCAATAAATCACCACCCTCGAGGGTCGCAGGAATAACCTGTGCCTGTACGGGGGTGGCTTGGGTATAGCCGAGCGCCTCAATGTTCTTGAGTAAAGGCGCAGCTAAGTTCAATGAAGCAAATGAATGATTCGTAATTTCAGCAGAATGTGACATGCAATACCCATCCTCTTACAGGATGGTCTCCGGTTGTGCGCCTGGTTTATGTAAAGGCGCGATGGTCAAGGGCATCGACCATCAGACAAGCGGCAGCGGGGTAAAAACCAAAACGCTGAAAAATGTAAATTGCTGGGGACGATGTTTCAAAAAGCCCTCCATTATGACACGTTTCCTGTTTATGATCTAGTCATGCTGGATTGGATGAATTTGACCCATGTGGGCGTCGTGCAGTTGCCGACCTTTATTCTGGGCACTATCGCGATTGTTTTATTGCCGGGTCCAAACTCCCTTTATGTCCTGACAGCCTCATCCAAGCAGGGCTGGAGGGCCGGGATGTGGGCATCATTGGGCATTGTGGTGGGCGATTCGATTCTCATGGTGGCCATTGTTTTGGGGGCCGCATCGCTCTTACAGAATTCTCCTGGCCTTTTTATGGCATTACGTTGGCTAGGAGCCATTTACTTGCTGTGGCTGGCTTTGGGTTTGATGCGTGCGGCCTGGCATCGCCTTCAAAACCGATCTTTGCAGAAAGATGACCAAACAAACTCGATGCGACTCATGCAAATGCATCCATTTGTGGCGGCGCTCGGTTTATCGCTCACGAATCCAAAAGCCATTTTTTTCTTTATCTCCTTCTTTACTCAATTTGTCGATCCGCAATTTGCCAATCCGGCCCTGAGTTTTTTATACCTCGCCATTATCTTGCAGGTGATTAGCATCACCTATTTGGGTGCACTGATTTGGCTTGGTGAAACTCTCGCGCACAGCATTGAGCGTCATCCGCAATGGGCGGCTATGCTGTGGTTTGGGGTCGGCATCCTATTTATCTATTTTGCATTACGCTTACTAATGGGTAGTTAAGTTCATACAGCATTGGAGAATCCTAGTGACAACAGTTCTAGAGAAGGCGATATTGGGCGGTGGGTGTTTCTGGTGCCTTGAGGCGGTCTATCAGCGGGTTCAGGGCGTTACGCATGTGATTTCGGGCTATGCAGGAGGTCATGTCGAAAATCCAAGCTATGAGGCGGTGTGCTCAGAGTCGACGGGTCACGCCGAGGTTGTTCAAATTGAGTTTGATCCCGCCATCATTTCGTATCGGCAGTTGCTAGAGATTTTCTTTGTGATTCATGATCCAACCACATTGAACTACCAGGGCAATGATGTTGGAACGCAATATCGCTCCGTGATTTATGCGCTCAACGAGCAGCAATTACAAATTGCTAAGGAGCTAGTCAAAGAGCTTGAGGAGCAACGGCACTTTTCTGATCCGATTGTTACGGAAGTGATTATGGCCCCCGTTTTTTATCCTGCGGAAGACTACCATCAGAACTACTATCGCAATCACCCGTTTCAGGGCTATTGCATGGCAGTTGTAGGTCCCAAGGTCAGTAAGTTCAAAAAAACCTTCGCATCCTTATTGAAGGATTAAAGTTCTGTATTAAGGCGCTAGGCGACTAATGCGCCATGTCTCTTGAGCCTTGGTATACAAAATGCGATCGTGCAAACGTGAGGGGCGGCCTTGCCAGAATTCAATCCTCTCAGGTTTTAGGCGATATCCTCCCCACTGGGCTGGTCGCGGAGGGTTTTCTCCAAATTGTTCTTTAAAGCGTCGCTCTTCTTGTTCTAAAAAAGCACGACTTTCAATTTCTCGGCTTTGGGGTGAAGCCCAAGCGCCGATGCGAGAGGCTGGGGGGCGTTGAAAAAAATAATCATCACTCTCAGCTGCACTCAGTTTGGAGACAATGCCATTAATTCGTACTTGGCGTTCTAACTCGTGCCAATGAAACAGCAGTGCCGCTTGCGGGCGGTTTGCGAGCTCTTGCCCTTTTTGGCTATCGTAATTCGTAAAGAAACAAAAATCGCCTTGGCTGATTCCTTTTAACAAAACCACCCGGGCTGACGGCGTGCCTGATACATCCGCTGTCGCTAGTACCATTGCATTGGGCTCTGGGCACTCTGCCTGACTAGCTTGCTCAAACCAGGTTTCAAACAAGATGATCGGATCTAGAGGCAGCTCATGTTCCGATAGTTGCCCTGCGGTATAGTTTTTCCGTAAATCGGCTAGGTTTTTACTGATTGAGCTCATGGATTGAGTATAAAGAGAGCGTATGGCAAACGAAAGAGTAGTTGACCCAGGTATTTGTCAGACCGATGAAATTGCAGATCGACGATTTGCCGGGGTGGCCCGTCTTTACGGTGAGAATGCCTTTAAGGCCTTTGGCCAGGCCGCCGTCGTGGTGATTGGTTTGGGTGGGGTTGGTTCGTGGGCTGCTGAGGCCTTGGCTCGCTCAGCCATTGGGCATTTAGTCTTAGTGGATTTTGATCACATTGCCCCAAGTAATGTGAATCGTCAGTTGCATGCCATCGAAGGAAGCTTTGGGAAGGCCAAAGTGCTGGCCATGGCTGAGCGTCTTCAAGCAATTAATCCAATGATTACGATCACCATGCACGATGTGTTTGCAGAGCCAGCTAATTTAGAGCAGATTATTCCAAAAGACTCTTTTGTTCTGGATGCCTGCGACGATGTATCGGCGAAGGTAGCGCTCGCTAGTTTTTGTAAACATCAGCGGATTCCTTTGGTGATGTGCGGAGGGGCAGGCGGGAAGGTCAACCCACGTTTCTTAAATGCGGATGATTTGGCTAAAGCCACACACGATCCTTTATTGGCAAAAATTAGGGCTGAGCTCAGAAAAAACCATTCCTTCACCAAGGATCTTAAGTTGCCGATGGGGATTAGGGCGGTTTACTCTGCAGAGAATATGCGTGGTGACGGAAGTAGTGGGCTGGCTTGTTCGGGTTATGGCTCTACAGTGAACGTCACCGCCTCTTTTGGGTTTTTAGCTGCCGCAGAAATCTTAAGTGCAATCCAGAGTCAAGTCTTAGATTGATGGCTAAGTAATTGTTTTTGAACAATTATTTTCATATCACCGGTATGTCAACCCTTTTTAATGGCTAAGCGTTAAAGGAATAGTCTTTGAAAAAGCCATTCGTAGCTACATTGGTTTTTCCTAGGCTGTTGTATTTCCGTAGGAGACTACGTTTATTAATTTTTACTTTGGAGTTTTACATGAAAAAGATCGTTGCTATGTTAGTTGCTGGTTTGTTCTCTGCTGGTGTTTTCGCTCAAGCTGCTCCAGCTAAGAAAGACGAGAAGAAAGATGCTGCTAAGCCAGCTGCTGCTGCTCCAGCTCCTGCTGCTGCTCCAGCTCCAGCCAAGAAGTAATCCTTTTTGTCTAAGAGAACCCCAGCTTGCTGGGGTTTTTTTTATCCGAAATTAGCCCAAAATGACTAGGGCTATCCCTGTAAGAATTTACGGATTTTTCTGTAAGCAACTATTTTTATTATTGCAACATGCATTGATAATTCAGTAGATTCTCAAAGTTGCTTAGTTATTAATTTCGTTCTTGATACTTCTATAGTTTTTAAGCACTAGTTTCAATCGTATTCGCTCCATAGACTTTCATGCGGTGGCGTTGTGCCACCGTCATCATGAAAGGAGTTCTCTTGGAGAAGAATGAAGAAGGCTTAAAGCGCCATCTCAAAGTCAGACACATTCGATTAATGGCTTTGGGTTCGACCATTGGTGTCGGATTATTTTTAGGATCTGCCACCGCAATTCAAATTGCAGGACCATCGATTTTGCTTGCCTATTTTTTAGCTGGCATGGTTGCATTCGTGGTTTTGCGAACCTTGGGTGAAATGGCTGTTCATGAACCAGTGACGGGATCATTCGCCACTTATGCCAATACCTACGTTAATCCCTTGGCTGGATACATGGTGGGTTGGGGGTATTGGACCTATTGGGTGGTGGTGGCCATTGCAGAAGTCACCGCAGTTGGTATCTATATGGGGGTTTGGTTCCCAGATATACCGCAATGGATTTGGGCACTCTCTTCCATCATCCTCATGGGGCTGATTAATCTCATTGCTGTCAAAGTATTTGGTGAGTTTGAGTTTTGGTTTGCGCTCATCAAAATTATGGCGATTGTGCTCATGATTGCACTGGGTTGTTCGGTCATCTTCTTTGGGTTTACCAATGATTGGGTACCGATGGGATTGGGAAATCTTTGGCAGCATGGCGGATTTTTCCCGAACGGCTTTAGTGGATTTTTGCTCTCCTTGCATATGGTGTTGTTTGCCTATGTCGGGATTGAAATGATCGGCCTATCGGCGGGCGAGGCACAAAATCCAAAACAGACGATTCCGATGGCCATTGATTCGCTCATTTGGCGCATCCTCATTTTTTATCTAGGTGCACTAATGGTGATTCTGGCTATCTTTCCCTGGAATGAAGTAGGTCAGCAAGGCAGTCCATTTGTAGCGATGTTTGAGCGCATTGGTTTACGTGAGGCCGCGGGTATTGTTAATTTCGTGGTGATTACCGCAGCCTTATCTGCTTGCAACGCCGGTGTATTTAGTGGCGGACGCTTGCTGTATGCACTATCAGCCAATGGGTATGCACCAAAACCATTTGTAAAGCTGTCAAATAGTGGCGTTCCGCATCGCGCTGTGATTGGAACGGTTTGCGTACCAATGGTGGGTGTAGTGCTTAACTATTTTGTCCCTGAGAAGGCATTCCATTACATGATGGCAGCCGTTACTTTTGTGGGTCTGATGGTTTGGATTTCCATTCTGTATACGCACTATCGCTTTCGGGCAAGTCTAAGCAAGGACCAGCTTGCCCAGCTATCGTATCGCGCTCCGTGGTGGCCATATTCCAGTTGGTTTGCATTGGCCTTCATTGCGCTCGTCATTGTCTTGATGAGTTTTCATGAGGATGCGCGCATGGCATTGATTGTGGGTCCCATCTTATTAACCATTTATTTAATCCTGTATTTCGTATTGGGGATTGATAAAAAACACGTACTTCAATTAGGAGAGCAAAAATGATTATTGGTATTCCAAAAGAAATTAAGAACAATGAGTTTCGAGTGGGCCTTACCCCCAGTTTGGTGAGCAGTCTGACGCGGCAAGGCCATACAGTGCTAGTGGAACAAAATGCTGGGGCACAAATCGGCTTTGCTAACGAGCAATACGAAGCAGCTGGAGCAAAATTAATGGCAGATGCTAAAGCGGTCTTCGCAGATGCTGAGTTGATTGTGAAGGTGAAAGAGCCGCAGCCACAGGAGTGTGCGATGCTTCACGAGGATCAAACTCTCTTTACCTATTTGCATTTGGCCCCTGATCCTGTGCAAACGGAAGCGTTAATCCAGTCCAAGGCCATTTGCATTGCGTATGAGACGGTGACCTCATCGAGTGGCGCACTGCCACTGTTGGCACCCATGAGTGAGGTGGCTGGAAGGATGTCCATTCAGGCGGGTGCAGCGCATTTGGAGAAATCCAAAGGTGGCTCTGGATTGTTGTTGGGTGGTATCCCTGGGGTTGCTGCTGCAAAGGTATTGATCTTGGGTGCAGGCGTGGTCGGACGTCATGCCTTACAAATTGCAGTTGGTATGGGCGCACACGTGAGCATCATGGATCGCGATTTGGATCGACTGCGGCAGATCGATGCACTCTACGGTAATCGGGTGCAAACCCTATTCTCTGATCAACAGAGTATTGAGAATGCAGTGAGAGATAGTGATTTGGTGATTGGTGCAGTGTTGCTGCCAGGTGGCTCAGCACCTAAATTGGTAACCAAGGCCATGATCGGGCAGATGCGAGCTGGATCTGTGTTGGTCGATGTGGCCATTGACCAAGGCGGCTGTTTTGAGACCTCACGACCCACTACCCATGCGGAGCCCACTTATGTAGAGCATGGAGTAATTCATTATTGTGTGGCCAATATGCCCGGTGCGGTTGCGCGGACATCCACGATTGGCTTAACCAATGCCACCTATCCATTCATTGAGCAGATTGCTAATCTTGGAGTGATAGAAGCATTGCGCCAGAACACGCATTTAAGGAATGGCTTAAGCGTCTATCAAGGGCAACTCACTTCCGCACCGGTCGCCCGGGCGCAGAAGCGGTCGTATGTCTCAGCGGATGAGGCTTTACTACGCCCCGATTTAGTCGAGGTCTGTGACTAAAGAGGCGAGTGTTTCATGGGGGAGGGTTTCGACATGCATGGGGTATCCCTTGTGGTCGCAACCCACCATCATTTGAGCACCGGCCTTGAGTGCCTCTTTCATGGCGGGTGTTAATGGAATGCGCAGGAAGTGCACGGCCGAGGTTTTCTCGGTCGTTGCTCGTTCTAGATCTTCGTCGGCAATCGCATAGACCCGTGGCTGACCTTCAACTTCAATAAAAATCCGATCTTCCACTCCGACTAATTTAGCCAGTGCTACGCGACGATCTGCCTCATTGGGGTACTCAATCATCATGGTTACCTTGAAGTCTGAACCACTGGGTACCATTGGATTGTAGGCATCCAATTCATCTTGAATACCTTCGTCTTCGAAGGTTTTCTCAACGCGCAACATCTCTTGAATCTGATAACGCATTAAGAACTCGTTTTCAAAAATCAGTGTGAGATGCTCACCCAAGTGAACGGTACGCAGTTTGCGTTCCGCAATGGCGCGCGCCCTCATTTCGGGGCGTGCTTTGTGATAAGCCTCAAGGCTTAATAAACTATCGCGAGTAATTTTTCCCATTTCAATTGATCCTGTTGTCATGATTTAGAGTCCGTAGGCTTTAGCCATTAGTGTGAGTGGGTGAGCCATAGCGGTCTTGGGCAGACCCAGTTCATCCATCCCTTGCGCAATATGGTGCCCAGCGAGTTGGCAATCGGAGCTAATGTAGTTTGGTGATTCTTCAGCCATGCTGCGGAACACTGGACGTCCAATCTTCATCGCCATCGCATGAAACTCTTTCTTAACACCCCAGGTGCCAGAGTGGCCTGAGCAGCGCTCAACCACATTCACTTCAGTACCTGGAATGAGTTTCAGTGCTTCAGCAGTTTTCTGACCAACGTTTTGTACGCGTGAATGGCAGGCAACGTGGTAACTCACATGCCCCAACTCTTCTTTGAAGTCTTGATTTAAGAGACCATCTTTACTGCGCGCAATAAAGTACTCAAATGGATCCCACATGGCGTCTTTTACTGCTTGCACATCGGCATCATCCGGGAACATGAGGGGTAGTTCTTGTTTAAACATCAAGGTGCACGATGGGATTGGAGTCACAATCGCGTAACCCTCACGCGCCAACTTAGCAAGTTTGGGGATGTTCTTGTCCTTGTTTTCTTTCACGGACTCAAGGTCACCCAATTCGAGTTTAGGCATGCCACAGCAAGCCTCTTTATCAACCAGCGCATACGGGATCTGGTTGTGATTAAGAATCTTGATGAGATCTTGACCAATGCCAGGCTCGTTGTAGTTGATGTAGCAGGTGGCATAGATGGCGACCTTACCGGGGGTGCGTTGGCCATCTTTTACTGGAAACGCTGCCGATGCCTTTGCCAATTGGGGGAAGGTCTTCGAAGCGTATTCAGGAACCCATGCTTTTTTATCAACACCTAAGGCACCTTCCATCATTAAGCGCGTGACACCCAAATTGTTGACGGCATTGACCGCTTGGGTCACGATTGGAATGCCCGCGAACTGACCGAGCTTGTCAGTGGAAGACAGCAGCTTGTCACGGAAAGTCGTTTTACCTTCTTTGAAGGCAACCGCCTTGGCGCGCAACATCAAATGCGGGAAGTCAATATTCCAAGGGTGGGGTGGGGTGTAGGGACACTTGGTCATGTAGCAAACGTCGCACAGATAGCACTGATCGACCACTTTTTGATAGTCTGCTTTCGCCACTCCCTCAACTTCACCTTCCTCAGTCGCATCGACGAGGTCAAACAGGGTGGGGAATGAACCACAGAGATTGACGCAGCGGCGGCAACCATGGCAAAGATCAAACACCCGTTCCATCTCGGCTTCGAGCTTTTCGGTGTTGTAGAAATCCGGATTGGTCCAGTCCAAGGGGTGTCTAGTTGGGGCTTCGAGATTACCTTCGCGTAAAGTCATGAGATTGCCTTCGAGGAAAAATTAAGATGCACGCAGTTTAGGGTTTTTTCCTATGATAGCCAAATTGTATTAATTAAAAATATTGATAGATTTTATTTAAATAACTGATTTATATGGATTTTTATGGATTATTGATTTCCACTGGGGTCGTAGCTCTCGCGGAAATCGGGGACAAGACCCAGCTTTTGTCTCTCATGCTTGCTGCGCGCTATCCCAAGCATGCCTGGCCGATCATTTGGGGCATCTTGCTGGCGACTCTTGTGAACCACGCGCTCGCAGCTTTTGTGGGGCATTGGGTTGCTGGGCTACTGAGTCCTGATCTGTTGCGTTGGATTCTGGGAATTGGATTTTTAGCACTTGGCGCTTGGCTACTGATCCCCGACAAATTGGACGAAGACCAGGCCACAAAACCAGCAAAAGGAGCTTGGGCAATTTTTGTTTTGACCACTACTTTGTTTTTCATTGCTGAGATGGGTGATAAGACGCAAATTGCGACGATTGCTCTGGGCGCCAAGTACGACAGTGTGATATCTGTAACCCTGGGAACCACACTTGGCATGATGCTGGCCAATGCCCCAGCAGTATGGCTTGGTAAACAATTTACCAAGCGCCTGCCAATTGCGTGGGTGCATCGCATTGCGGCCATGATATTCATTCTGCTTGGACTGGCGACCTTGCTATGGGGCGGAGATTTCGCGTAAGCGTTAAGTAAAGATCCAACTAAAATCGTTTCATGCGAACTGATTCTGCCAAGCGCTTCTTGCGCTCTCAATACAAAGCCCCTGATTATCAATTTGGCCAAGTGGAACTCGATGTTGAGTTAATGCCCCAACGTACCCTGGTGCATAGTCGCATTGAGGTAATTCCAGGTGAGGTAACGCAAACCGCTAAAGACGAGCTTCCCCTTATCTTAGATGGGGAGGATCTAGAGTTCATTAGCCTGCGCATCAATGGCCAGACGCATCGCCATTTGGAGCTAACGCCAGGGAGATTGGTGATTCATGGTTTGCCTCATCAAGGCAAGCAGCGTTTTGTGATTGAAATTAAAACAGCATGCATTCCCGATAAAAATACCTCACTGATGGGATTGTATGTTTCACGTGGTAATTTCTTTACGCAATGCGAAGCAGAAGGTTTTCGCAAAATCACGTATTTCCAGGATCGTCCCGATGTGATGGCGCGCTACCGCGTGACCATGCGCGCGCTGAAAGCCGATTACCCAGTCTTGCTCTCGAATGGCAATTTGATTGCCAAAGAGGATTTGGCCGATGGTTGGCACAGCGCTATCTGGGAAGATCCGTTTCCGAAGCCCTCCTATCTATTTGCCTTAGTGGCTGGCAAATTGGTTTGTCTAGAGGATGTCATTACATCTCGAAGTGGTGATAAAAAACTGTTGCAAATTTGGGTTGAGCCTCGTGATCTACATAAAACCCATCACGCGATGGACTCGCTAAAGCGATCGATTGTCTGGGATGAGAAACGTTTTGGGTTAGAGCTTGATCTAGAGCGTTTCATGATTGTGGCGGTGAGTGATTTCAATATGGGGGCGATGGAGAATAAGGGCCTCAATATCTTTAATACCAAGTTTGTACTGGCGGACGCGCAAACGGCGACGGATACCGATTTTGCCAATGTGGAAAGTGTCGTTGCGCACGAGTATTTTCATAATTGGACGGGCAATCGGGTGACCTGTAGGGATTGGTTTCAACTTTCCCTGAAAGAAGGTTTAACAGTCTTTCGGGATCAAGAGTTTTCAGCCGATCAAATGGGCACAGAGTCTGGTAGGGCGGTTAAACGCATCGATGATGTGCGTTTATTGCGCCAGTTGCAGTTCCCCGAGGATGCGGGGCCCATGGCCCATCCGATTCGGCCTGACGAGTATCAAGAAATTAATAATTTTTATACGGTAACGGTCTATGAGAAGGGCGCCGAGGTGGTGCGCATGTACCAAACTTTGCTTGGCGTCGATGGCTTTCGTCGTGGCATGGATTTGTATTTCAAGCGTCACGATGGGATGGCGGTGACCTGCGATGAGTTCATCGCCGCGATGGCAGACGCCAATGGGCGTGATCTCAGCCAGTTTAAAAACTGGTACAGCCAATCGGGTACCCCACGAGTCCGAGTGAAGGAGCACTTTGATGCTCGCAAGAAAGAATATCGCCTAAGCCTAGAGCAATATTGCCCGCCGACACCTGGGCAGAAGACCAAAAAACCATTTCATATTCCATTGAAAGCAAGTTTGTTATTTGAGGAAGGCGCATCGATCACCCCAAAAGAAGCGCAGTATTTTGGTCAAGAGGTATTACTGGAGCTGACCCAGCCAGAGCAAACTTGGGTAGTGAAGCAAATTCCTGCCAAACCAGTCCTTTCGATCAATCGGGATTTCTCTGCACCGATTGTGCTTGAGCATGAGCAAAGTGAAGCGGAGCTGCTCGCTCTCATGGCAAATGAAACGGATTCATTTAATCGGTGGGAGGCTGTGCAAAAGCTGGCTCAGCAATTGATTTTGGCAGACCGAAAGCCAGATCAGCGATTGCTAGAGGCCTACCGTGGATTGCTAGTCGATCCGCAATTCGACCCGGCTTTTAAACAACTTCTCTTCACGCTGCCAGCTGAAACCTATTTGTATGAGCAGGTTCAGTCCGTCGATCCTCAGCAATTGCACTGGGCACGTAGAGGCTTTAAGTCAGCAGTGGCAAAAGCGCTTAAATCCGATTGGGCAAAGACCTACCGCTTACTCCAAACCTCAGCAAACTACAGCCCGGATGCCAAGAGTATGGGGCTGCGCGCTCTCAAAAATGATGCGCTCATGATGCTTGTAGAAACTAAGGACAGTCAATGGTGTGAGGTTGCCGAAGAGCAATACGAGCTGGCGAACAATATGACCGATCGCTTTGCGGCTTTACAGGCCCTTGTGTTTGCTCACGCACCACAGGCTGAGAATGCCTTGGCCGATTTTTATCAGCGTTTTGCCGAAGACCCGCTCGTAGTTGATAAGTGGTTTGCTTTGCAGGCTGCTCGACCCCCGCAAACTAAGGGTCAGTCTGCGCTTGGCTACGTTCAGGCGCTCATGCGTCATCCTGCTTTTCAGATGAATAACCCCAATCGGGTACGTAGCCTCATTCATGCATTTTGTTTGAGTAACCCAGGTGGATTTCATGCGGCCGATGGCGTGACCTATGCCTTTTGGGCCGAGCAAGTGATTGCACTTGATGAGATCAATCCCCAGGTAGCGGCACGACTCGCCCGTGGTTTAGACCGCTGGCGTCAGTTTGCACCGAGCTACCAAAGGCCGATGAAAGCGGCGCTAGGGACCATAGCAGCAGTTGGCCGCCTCTCTCCCGATGTGCGCGAGGTGGTCTCCAAAGCGTTGGCGAGCGCTGATCCCAGCAAGCCATAAAGGCATTGATTTTGCTGGGATAAAATCACAGGCTTAACGTAATCTTGTTCCTAAGGTTCATGCCGGAATAGCTCAGTTGGTAGAGCAGCGCATTCGTAATGCGAAGGTCGTAGGTTCGATTCCTATTTCCGGCACCAATTTACCCCTGAAATAAGTCCATAAAGTACGGGTTTTCACTAGTCAGTACGGGTTTTACTTATGTGAAAATTTTTGTTTGTTGATGTCTGTCAATTTTTGTCTAAAACTTTTATTGAAGAATTAGTCATCAAAGTTGCTACATAACAAATTTAATACTTTGAAAAACTTTTTGGAGGAGCAGCCATGCGTTTGAAATTCAAGTCCACCCTATTGAGTGTTGCGTTGATGGCAGGTTTTGCTGCTACCACGACCGCTCAGGCACAGGCTAAGTGGGAGCCAACAAAACCCGTTGAATTTATTATTTCTGCCGGCCCTGGTGGTGGCGCTGATCAAATGGCGCGAATGATTCAGGGAATTATCACCAAACATAACCTGATGAAGCAGTCGATCATCCCCGTGAATAAGGGTGCGGGTGCAGGCGCAGAAGGTTATCTGGCGATTAAAGAAGCCAAAGGTGATCCCAACAAGATCATCATTACCCTCTCAAATCTCTTTACTACCCCTCGTGCTACTGGCGTGCCATTTAGTTGGAAAGATATGACCCCGGTTGCAATGTTGGCACTTGATCAGTTCGTGTTGTGGACCAATACCTCAAAAGGTTACAAGTCCGCTAAAGACTATATTGATGCAGCCAAAGCTGCGGGCCCAGGCAAGTTCAAGATGGGCGGTACAGGCTCGAAGCAAGAAGACCAAATCATTACTGTAGCGCTTGAGAAGGCAACCGGTACTAAGTTCACATACGTACCCTTTGGAGGCGGTGGCGCGGTAGCAGTTCAGTTAGTGGGTAATCACGTCGACTCCACTGTAAATAATCCAATTGAAGCGGTTGCTCAGTGGCGTGCTGGCACTTTAACTGCCCAGTGCGTATTTGATACGCAGCGTATGCCCTATAAAGAGAAAATCACAGCCACTCTATCGTGGAATGATGTTCCAACCTGTAAAGAGGTTGGCGTTAACACAGACTATGTCATGTTGCGTGGTATTTTCATGCCGCCTGGTGTGACTCAAGCTCAAGTCGACTTCTATGTTGATTTGTTCAAAAAAGTTCGTGAGACACCCGAGTGGAAGAAGTTCATGGCTGATGGCGCGTTTAACCAAACCTTTATGACCGGCAAAGAATACGTAGCTTGGTTAGAAAAGGCCGATGCTACTCACGCTCAGCTGATGAAAGAAGCAGGATTTATCGCGAAGTAATTATGTGACTTGAGAAATAAGACCTCATTGTGGGGTCTTATTTTTTTACCTAACGATTTAAAAAATACTAGAAAAATACGGTTATGTCAGAGCAATCAAATCAAAACGCCTTATTGAGTATGCGCACCGCTGAGATTTTGGTCTCGCTTACTTTCCTTGTTTTTGCAATCGTCATCATGCAAGGCAGTATTAAATTGGGATCGAGCTGGGGTAGCGATGGCCCGCAAGCAGGATATTTCCCTTTTTACATTAGTTTGATTATTTTGATTTCTAGCGCCGCAACCTTGATTCAAGCGATTCGGCAAAAAGAATTGAGTAATGAGTCTTTTGTGGACAAAGGACCATTTCGTCAGGTATTAGCCGTTCTCGTTCCCGCCTTCATTTTTGTCTTATTGATGCAATTGATTGGCATCTATGTTTCGGCCGCCATTTACATTGCTTTTTTCATGATTTGGATTGGTAAGTACGCCGCATGGAAATCAATCACCCTCGGTGTTGCCGTCAGCGTAGCGCTCTACATGATGTTTGAGTACTGGTTCCAGATTCCGTTGCCTAGCGGCTCACTCATTAATCCGCTCGCATTGGTTGGCATTCAATAAGACACATTCATCCCAAAAACTAAAAAGATAAGAGGAACGTACGGTGGAAGAACTTAACGCACTATTTAACGGTTTTGCAGTCGCACTCACGCCATTCAACATTATGTTGATGTTGATCGGCGTGACGCTCGGGGTGATTATTGGCGTTTTGCCTGGCTTGGGTGGCGCTAATGGAATTGCAATTTTGTTGCCATTAACGTTTACGATGCCCCCCACATCAGCCATCATCATGCTCTCCTGTATTTATTGGGGAGCATTATTTGGTGGCGCGATTACTTCCATTCTATTTAATATTCCGGGTGAGCCGTGGTCGGTTGCAACAACCTTTGATGGTTACCCCATGGCGCAGCAGGGTAAAGCGGGTGAGGCGTTGACGATTTCCTTCACTGCATCATTTGTTGGCGCCTTGTTTGCCATCATCATGATTACCTTCTTAGCCCCGATTGTGGCTAAGTTTGCTCTGCGGTTTGGTCCACCAGAGTTCTTTGCGGTCTATCTTTTAACCTTCTGTAGTTTTGTGGGCATGAACAAGGGTTCGCCATTTAAGGTGCTCTCCGCCATGATGCTCGGCTTTGCACTGGCAGCTGTTGGTATGGATAGCGTAACCGGTCAATTGCGTTTGACCTTTGGCTCTACCGAACTAATGCGTGGCTTTGATTTCTTGATCGCGGTGATTGGTCTTTTTGGTATTGGTGAGATCTTGCAGTCGATGGAAGAGGGATTGAACTTCTCCGGCAAGACTGCCAAGATTCGGGCGAAGGTAGTGTTTGAGACCTGGGCGCGCTTACCCCGCTATTGGGCCACAACGCTCCGGAGCTGCTTGATTGGATGCTGGATGGGTATCACTCCCGGTGGCGCAACGCCAGCTGCCTTCATGAGCTACGGCCTAGCGAAGCAAATGTCTAAAAACCCCAAAGAATTTGGTAAGGGTTCCGAAGAGGGCTTGGTTGCTCCAGAAACAGCAAACAATGCAGCTGGTACTGCTGCGCTTTTGCCAATGTTGTCTTTGGGTATCCCCGGCTCACCGACCGCTGCAGTATTGTTGGGCGGTCTCTTAATCTGGGGTTTACAGCCCGGTCCATTGCTATTTGTTGAGCAACCTGACTTTGTTTGGGGCTTAATCGCCAGTATGTATCTTGGCAATATTGCAGCGCTCTTCGTGGTCTTGACCTGCGTGCCCATGTTCGCAGCGATTTTGAAGATCCCGTTCTCGATCATTGCACCGGTAATCATTGTGATCTGCTCGGTTGGTGCATACACCGTTAATAATGCGATGTTCGATGTATGGCTGATGTTGGGCTTCGGTGTCTTGGGTTACTTGTTTAAGAAACTCGACTACCCGATGGCGCCTATGGTTCTGGCCCTGGTCTTGGGTGATCGCGCTGAAGATTCTTTCCGTCAAGCGATGTTGGTATCGCAAGGCAATCTCGGGATCTTCTTCTCGAACCCCTTGGTCGGTACGATCACAGCATTGGCACTAATTCTGCTGTTCTGGCCTCTCCTCTCAAAGTTGAGATCTAAAAAAGCAGCAGCTATATAAACAAATAAAAGGGGGCGTAAGCCCCCTTTGTTCATCCGGAGCCATTCTGGATAAAATAGCAATATGCGTTTTCCCCATCAAAAACTGATCCATTGGCTTTGTGCCATCACTTTTTTGTGGAGTGTTTTTACCCCGGCACTAGCGCAGGCCTTTGAACCATCGGTTGATGGAAGTTTCCTCACCATGGAACTCTGCGCGCTTGATGGTTCCAAGCAAACGATTAACTTGGATACCGAAGCACCAGTTGCTATGTCCAATGACTGTCCTTATTGCGTCACGCAGTCTCTGGCACCCCTTAGCCTTCTCACGAATCTAGAATTTGCAAGCCCCTCAACACCCATATTGACAGCCAATTTGTATTTGGAGTCCGCCAAGACTCTCTTTGCGTGGGTCAAACTTCCCGCTCAGGGACCGCCCTCAAACGCTTGCATCTAATTCTTATCGGTAGGGGGTTGATTCGAACCCCTCATGCATTGCATTTTAATTTGAAGGATTCAGTATGAACATTAACTTTTTACAAGCAGTAACAGCAAGCGCTCTGATCGCATTCTCAGGCTATTCTTTGGCACACAACGATATGAAGAGTCCTGAGTATCGAATTGGGCAACTGAAGATTGAGAACCCTTATGCGCGCGCGACGGCCCCTGGGCAAAAAGCTGCAGGCGGATTTATGAAGATTGAAAATAAAGGGGCTGCTGATCAATTAATTGCAGCCAGCTCCCCAGTCGCTGGCGAGATGCAATTGCATACCATGGCAATGGATGGCAACGTCATGAAAATGCGCGAGGTGAAGGCGATTGATGTACCAGCAAACGGGTCCGTCGAGCTCAAACCAGGCGGTTTGCACCTGATGTTTATGGACATCAAAAGTCCGCTTAAGGCTGGTGAAGCTGTACCAGTTAAGCTGAAATTTCAGAAAGCCGGTGAAGTGGAAATCAAGGTGCCGGTACGTGAGATGGGTGCTGGATCCGGGCATATGAAGCATTAAATAAGGATCGGGGTGTGTTACATTTAAATACACCCCAATCAAAATGGAGGCAGCATGTTTAGCAAAAGCTCATCCAATAAGTCGTCAGTCACTTCAAAAGAATCTTTTGGAACCATCGTTGATGAATTCACCGAGGTTCATGGACGCCTAGTCTCCTCTACCAGTTTGCGCATTGATGGCAAGGTGATTGGTAATGTGGAGGCATCCCAAGATAACAATGTGAGCATTGCGATTGGTAAGTCCGGTTTAGTGCAAGGCGATATCTATGCCTACCGTATTTTTATTGCCGGTAAAGTGACTGGAAATATTTATTGCACCGAACGCGTTGAGTTGCACGACGGTGCCGAGGTTACAGGTGATGTCACGTATGGACAAATTGGAGTTGAGGCTGGTGCAAAACTTAATGGCATGATGATCCATCGTTCAAAAGATGCCAATCCTGAACTACAGGACAGCGCACAGGTCTTTCAAAACAATTGGAACCGGATTACTAAAGAGTAATTACTTAATACTGGCGACGCGGTTGGAGTACACCAAGGCTTGCATGGGATTAATCGTGTTCCCATTGCGAGAAATTTCATAATGAAGGTGAGGACTGGTGGAGCGACCCGTTGAGCCTACCTCGGCAATCTTTTGACCCCGTGCGACAGTTTGACCCTCTTTAACAAATGTGGCCCGCACATGGGCATACTTTGAAGTAAAACCATCGGCGTGTTCAATTTCAATATAGATCCCATAGGCGCCATCACGAGCCACTTTTGACACTTTGCCATTGCCCGATGCTAAAACTGCGGTACCCGCTGGTGCGGAGAAATCAATCCCCGAATGAAATGCAAGGGTCTTTGTGAATGGATCGGTGCGCGGGCCAAAGTTGCTCGTTAGACCCAAACGATCCTCAATCGGACTACCAATTGGCAGTTGATTGAGCCATGCATATTGATTTTGCCAAGTGGTGCCCATCTTAATTACGCCATCATGCAGGAGTTGGGCAGTATTTAAGGTGTAATCAAGCTCGTCGTCCAATGAGCCTGGCTTATTAAATTTGAAATGAATCGGCTTAAGAGGACCGCCTTTACCATCCGATTTTTCATTCAGTTTGGATTTGACGGGCGCGGGAGTGGCGATATCGGCAAAGCGATCTTTCAGGGTCTTCAGCTCATTGAGTTTTTCACTCACCGAAGTGAGTTGAGACTGCAGAGCCTCAAGGCGTTGACGGTAGCCATCTTCAATCGCTAAAAGTTGTGCCTCGGTAACTACCCCGCCCATAGCTCGAGCCAAATCAGGCTTTACTTCAATCGCAATTCTCAAACCAAGGAAATGAATACCGACCCCAAGCAAAACCATTACGGCGCACGCAATTGCAACTAGTTTTGCAATGCTTTGAGCCGTGATATTGATCTTACGAACGCGATCAGTCGAACCTGAAATCCAAATAAGTTGCATAGGGCCAAACCTGCTTATAAACCTATTTAAGAACCTATCATTTTACCCTGTCGAGGCAGGTATCTCAAGGGTTAGCCCTAAGGCTAACCCATTGATTTCAATGATTAATCCAGATTTCGGTCGGTAACAGCCCCTTTGCTGGCGGAGCTTGCTAAACGGGCATATTTAGCCAATAAACCACGTGTATAGCGGGATTTTGGCTGCTTCCATGCGGCTCGCCGTTTGGCAATCTCTTCGTCTGGGACATTGAGTTGGATTAAAAGCTTGTGCGCATCGATTGTGACCGAGTCACCTTCTTCAATCAGGGCGATCGTGCCCCCGACAAAAGCCTCGGGAGCGACGTGACCGACCACCATTCCCCAGGTACCTCCTGAGAACCGACCATCGGTAATGAGTCCAACAGTCTCACCAAGACCCTGACCAACGAGAGCCGAAGTAGGCGCTAACATTTCTCGCATACCGGGACCGCCTTTGGGGCCCTCATACCGAATCACGACCACATCACCATGCTTAATTTTCTGGGCCATGATGGCGGCCATCGCCTCATCCTCGGAGTTAAATACCCGCGCCGGACCGGTAATTGATGGATTCTTGAGGCCAGTAATTTTGGCGACACAGCCCTCGGGTGAGATATTGCCCTTGAGGATCGCCAAGTGCCCTTGGGGATAAAGCGGATTATCTAAAGTCCGAATGACCTTTTGATCGGCTCTCGGTTTAGATGGAACATCTTTTAGAGTCTCGGCAATTGTTTTACCGGTAATCGTCATGCAATCGCCGTGGAGCAGGCCCCCGTCTAGCAAAATTTTCATGACCTGCGGAATGCCACCCGCCAAATGCAGATCGGGCGCCAGGTAGGTGCCAGAAGGTTTCATATCCGCAATCACGGGGACGCGTTTACGAATCCGCTCAAAGTCATCGATGGTCCAATCAATCTCCGCAGCACTTGCAATCGCCAAGAAGTGCAAGACAGCATTGGTCGAACCGCCTACGGCCATGATCACGCTTACAGCATTCTCAAGGGATTTTTTGGTAATGATGTCGCGTGGCCGAATATTGTTTTTGATTGCTTGAACCAGCACGCGGGCTGATTCGGCGGCGCTATCAACTTTCTCTTGGTCAACGTTGGACATGGTTGAAGAGTAGGGCAGGCTCATACCCAGCGCCTCAAATGAGGAGCTCATGGTATTGGCGGTATACATGCCGCCACAGGAGCCGCTACTTGGACATGCATTTTGCTCAACGCCTTTAAGGTCCTCTTCCGTCAGACGTCCAGAGGTGAATTCCCCAACGGCCTCAAAGGCGGAAACGATATTGAGCTCTTTACCTTTGTAGTGACCGGCTTTAATGGTGCCCCCGTAAACATAGATGCCAGGAACATTGGTGCGCGCCAGGGCAATCATGCCACCGGGCATATTTTTGTCACAGCCACCAATCACCACTACACCGTCTTGCCAAAGGCCATTGACGCAAACCTCAATACTGTCAGCAATTACCTCGCGCGAGACGAGCGAATATTTCATGCCCTCGGTGCCCATACCGATACCGTCCGAGACAGTCGGCGTGCCAAATACTTGAGCCTTAGCACCCGCTTTCTCCAGAGCATCGATTGCCGCATCGGCTAGCTTTTGGAGGCCGCTATTACATGGGGTAATGGTGGAGTGGCCATTGGCGACACCCACCATCGGTTTCACAAAATCTTCCTCTTTGTAACCCATCGCGTAGTACATGGATCGATTGGGTGCGCGTGCAACCCCTTCGGTCACCATGCGTGAACGCTCATTCATGCGTTTTGGGGCTTGTTTTTGGTCTGCCATGTCATTGTCTCCGCGATTAAATTGCCATCATTTCAAAGCTATCTTTTCCTGCGCCACAATCGGGGCAAGCCCAATCGGCAGGGACATCGTCCCATTTGGTGCCAGGCGCAATACCGTCTTCGGGTCGACCTGCTGATTCATCATAAATAAAGCCGCAAACAATGCAAAGGTAGGTTCTCATGGGATTCTGATTCACTTATTGGGAAAGAAAAGGTATTTTAGGGATGTCTGGCAAAGTTAGCCTCATGGCTAATAGCCAGGGCGGTTATGGGGAGTTACATTGTTGATCTGTAAGTAATTTCAAGGTAATGATAAGCGATGACGCGATTAACAGGCACCGTTTATCTCATCGATGATGACAACTCGATGAGAGATTCATTGGCGCGGATGCTACGCGATATTGGTTACTCGATCCAAGATTTTGAGAGTGCCACCTCGTTTTTACAAAATTCATTACCAGTTGCTCCAGCTGTGATCGTGCTTGATATGCAAATGCCGGATGTCAGCGGCCTAGATTTAATGGAACGGTTGGATAAATTGGGTCGTAAAACCCCCATCGTATTCTTAAGTGGCCAAAGCCATCCCCAGCAGATCGTCAAGGGTCTTAAAAAGGGCGCGCTGGATTTTCTGTTTAAGCCCTTTAATATCAATGAGCTCTTGCAGGCTATTGATCAAGCGCTTGATTATGATCATAAACAGCTCAAGCGCAATTTAAAAGATGGGGAAATTAAGCGTAACTTCAGTTCACTGACCCCCCGGGAAAAAGAGGTTTGTACTTTGCTAGTTGAAGGTCTGATGAACAAAGAAATTGCTGAGCGCCTGGGCACTACCGACGCCACAATTAAGGTCCACAAAGCCAGAGTGATGGAAAAAATGCAAGCCCACTCTCTGCAGGATTTGGTCAAGTTCTATTTAGAGTCCAATCTGGCTTAATAAATGTTAGCTCTGAAGTAAATAGCCAAACCTTGATATTTATGTCATATTGGGCAAACAATCGGTGATTACACTGTGTTTGTAAGACTCTGATTCTTATAAATATTTATAAAAATTAAATCAATATTGAGAGACGCTGGGTGATCAGTAAACGCATTCCGGATGTGCGCGGAGAGGTTCTTCAAAAAGCTCGCGAAGCCAAAGGTATTTCTGTTTCTGAATTAGCCACAAAAGTTTGTTTTTCTATTAAACAAATTGAACAGCTTGAAAATGGCGAGAAGAGCCATTTTTATTCTCTGGCAATTAAGGCGAATGCTGCAAAACGTGTCGCCGATGAGTTAGGCATCAGTCATGAAGATGTCTTTGATTTCGGACCGGATTTGGTTGAGGCAGCAAAGGCTCCTCAAGAAAGTGTGATTGCAACTGCAAAGCCATCTCCAAGACCTGAAGCGAAACTAAATGCTACTGAGGTTGCGGATAAAAAAGAATCCCAGAAAAAAGAATCCCAGCAGAAACCTGCAGCAGTAAAAAAGAATACCGAACAAAAAGTTGAGCAGCTCGAGCGGTTTGATGAAGCCCCGCCACCGGCCATTCAAAAGAATCGCAGTCTCTATTACTTTGGTGCTGCCGCCGTAGTTGCTGCGATTGGAATCGTGATACTCAATCTGAATCAGCCGCAGCCTATTAAGCCATCAGAGATTGCTAAGCAACCATCGGAAACGATTGCGGTAGAACCAAAAAAAGAGGAGGCGGCAACACCCAGCCCAACCGCCATTGCTAGTGCCCCTCAGCTTAGTACTTCACAGGCAATGGATAGTTGCCCATCAGAGGATGCCGGTACAAAAAGTTACCGCATGGCTAGCGCATCAAAGCCTGGCAATATGGTGTACGTGCAAAGCCGCAGCGCTCAAACAGTTTGCGTGAAAGATGCAAGCGGCAAATTGGAGAAAAAGAGCTTGGAAGCAGGGGGATCATATTCCTTTTATGGAAAAGCCCCCTTTGTAGTGATGACCTCCAGCTTAGGTCAAACGGATCTATTCTTTCAGGGCTATAAAGTCAAAATTGATAACCCAAACTCCAAAAGTATTGTCTTGGAGGAAGTCGCGTTTTAAACCGCAGCGTCGTCTACTTCACCCGTACGAATCCGGATTGCTTGCTCAACTGGGCTGACAAAAATTTTGCCATCGCCAATTTTGCCAGTGCGCGCTGCTTTGATGATGGACTCGGTGACGGTTTCAACTAGGTTATCGGAAACCACCACTTCGACTTTCACCTTTGGTAGAAAGTCCACCACGTATTCCGCACCACGATAGAGTTCGGTGTGTCCCTTTTGACGACCAAAGCCCTTCACCTCAGTGACCGTAAGACCGGTAACACCAACTTCGGCAAGTGCCTCACGGACTTCATCGAGTTTGAAGGGTTTAATAATGGATGTGATTAGTTTCATAGTGTCTCCTTTTCAGCTAATCATACCCAAGGATGATAACTTTGCCATTTCCCCACTATTTTTAGGACTAGAGCTTGGCGCCTGATGTAATCGGGTAGCGCCAATCGCGTCCAAAGGCACGCGCCGTAATGCGAACACCTGGGGGCGCCTGACGCCGTTTGTATTCATTGATTTGAATGAGCCGCGTAATTTTTTGCACTGCCGCAGAATCATAGCCTGCCGCAATGATCTCAGTGCTTGATTGATTCTGTTCCATGTAGCGTGTCAAGATCGCATCCAGAATTTCGTAAGGGGGAAGACTATCTTGATCGGTTTGATTGGGGCGCAGTTCTGCCGATGGTGCGCGCGTCAGAATTCGCTCTGGAATCACTGGTTTGATCTGATTGCGATAGCGACATAATTGATAAACCAAGGTCTTGGCAATATCTTTTATCACAGCAAAGCCCCCGGCCATATCGCCGTAGAGGGTGCAATAGCCAACGGCCATCTCACTCTTATTGCCAGTGGTAAGAACTAAGCGACCGGTTTTATTGGAGAGGGCCATTAAGATGGTGCCGCGCACCCGAGCCTGAATATTCTCTTCCGTGGTATCGCTGGGTAAGTTAGCAAATTGCTCTCGTAATGCATCTTCAAAAGCCTTCACCGGCTCCTGAATCGCAATCTCATCGTATTGCACGCCCAGGTTGGATGCCAGCTCGCGGGCATCGAGCCAAGAAATTTCAGCGGTGTAAGGCGAGGGCATCATGACTGCACGCACTTTCTCTGCGCCCAGTGCATCGACTGCAATCGCTAAGACTAAAGCGGAGTCCACGCCACCCGACAGACCAAGAATCACTCCTGGAAAGCGATTTTTACGGACATAATCGCGCGTCCCCATTACGAGCGCGGCATAGACTTGTGCCTCGAGAGTTAATGCGAGAGCAATCTCGCCTCGTTGCGGTTCACCTTCTACAAGCTTAATAAATCCGATCTGCTCCTGAAACTGCGGCATGGCAAATACCAGCTCGCCGTTGGAGTCCACAGCACAGGATCCGCCATCAAAGACGAGCTCGTCTTGCCCACCCACCATATTGAGATAGAGGATGGGTAAACCGCAGGCTTGACTCTGCTCTCTGAGTAGTTCGTAGCGAGTGTGTTCTTTTTGGAGATGGTAGGGCGAGGCATTAAGTACCACCAGCATTTGCGCCCCCGCATTCTTGGCTAGACGAGCTGGCTCTGAATGCCAAATATCTTCGCACAACAAAACACCCAGTTTTAAACCGTGATGCTCAAAAACGCAGGCATTCTCACCCGCCACAAAATAACGCTTCTCATCAAACACTTCGTGATTGGGCAATTCCTGTTTGAAGTAAGTGGTAATCACTTTGCCATTTGTAATCACTGATGCGGCATTGCGCAGACCTGCATCAGACTCACAGGGGTGGCCCACAATCACGGTTAATCCACTCAACTCTTGAAGTTGTTCGCATAGAGACTGAAGAACAGCCCGCGTTTCTTGAATAAATCCAGGGCGTAGTAAAAGGTCTTCAGGAGGATAGCCAGTTAAAGAGAGCTCAGGCGTTAAAAGTAGGCTGGCTCCATTTTGATGAGCATCTTGCGCCGCTTGAAAAATTGCTTGCGCATTACCAACGCAATCCCCCAAAAGAGGATTGAGTTGTGCAATTGCAATCTGCATGGGGGAATGAGTGCGCTGACTCATAACCTACGCCATGCACGATTCATGCTTATACCTTCTCTTTCTGATAGCGGGCCATGCCATCGGTAATCTCTTTATGCGCGTCCGCAATCGAGCCCCAACCTTTGACCTTGACCCACTTGCCTTTCTCGAGATCTTTGTAATGTTCAAAGAAATGCTGAATCTGATTCAAGCGCATTTGGTTGATGTCCTCGGAGCTCTCCCAATGGCTATAGATCGACAAAATACGATCTTCAGGAACAGCTAATAATTTGGCATCATCACCGGCTTCATCGTTCATTTGTAAAACGCCCAGCGCACGGCAGCTGACCACTACACCAGGGATCAATGGAAACGGCGTAATCACCAAGACGTCGACTGGATCACCATCCCCCGCAATGGTCTTGGGGATGTAACCATAGTTGCAGGGATAGTGCATGGCGGTACCCATAAAGCGGTCCACAAAGATCGCCCCGGTTTCCTTATCGACCTCATATTTGATGGGGTCGGCGTTCATGGGGATTTCAATAATGACGTTAAAGTTCTCGGGAACCCGTTTTCCTGGGGTGACGTTATCAAGACTCATAAATGCTCCAAATTAAATAAAAATCGGTCTGCTTAGTAGATACCCTGATCTTAGCAAAGTGGCAAATCACTAAATCTGTTGGATACTTTTGAAAGCGTTCGGTTTGCTATTTTAAGCCTTCAAGCGAATCGCTAGATTGTCGTATCAAAATTAAATTGAATCCTCAACCAAGTAGGAGTGATTTAGCATGAGTGATGTGACTGTTGGTCTGTATTTTGCCTTAGCGTGCGGCGTCATCGCAGTGGTTTATGGCTTTGTGATGCGTACGTGGATTCTCAAACAAGACACTGGCAATGCCAAGATGGTTGAGATTGCCGAAGCAATTCAGCAGGGTGCTGCTGCTTATCTAGCGCGCCAATATAAAACGATTGCAATTGTGGGCGTAGTTCTAACCATTCTGATGGCGGTCTTTCTCGATTTAGCAACCGCAATTGGTTTTGTAATCGGGGCTGTGCTATCGGGAGCTTGCGGCTTCATCGGTATGAACGTCTCGGTGCGTGCGAATGTGCGCACGGCGCAAGCGGCGACACAGGGAATGAACCAAGCCTTGAACGTCGCCTTCAAAGGCGGCGCCATTACTGGCATGCTGGTAGTTGGTTTAGGACTCTTAGGTGTCGGTGTATTTTTTATGCTCCTAGTGTCAATGGATAACGACCAAGACCTCTCCGATGTCTTGCACCCCTTAATTGGTTTAGCCTTCGGCTCTTCCTTAATTTCAATCTTTGCACGTCTGGGCGGCGGTATCTTTACTAAGGGCGCCGATGTCGGCGCTGACTTGGTGGGTAAAGTCGAAGCAGGCATTCCAGAGGATGATCCGCGCAATCCTGCAGTAATTGCCGATAACGTAGGCGATAACGTGGGCGACTGCGCAGGAATGGCCGCCGACTTATTTGAGACCTATGCGGTGACTCTAATCGCAACCATGGTCTTGGGCGCACTAATGGTCATGAATGCTCCCGTTGCGGCAGTGGTCTACCCGTTAGTCCTTGGCGGTATTTCGATTATTGCCTCGATTATTGGCTGCTCGTTTGTTAAAGCAAGCCCCGGCATGAAAAATGTCATGCCCGCCTTATATAAGGGCTTGATCATTTCTGGCTTAATTTCATTGGTGGGTTTTTACTTCGTGACCAACTGGATTATTCCGGACGATGCCTTAGGGATTCCGGGTAGCCAGTGGCGCTTGTTTGGCTCATCGATTGTTGGTCTGTTACTCACTGCTGGTTTAGTGTGGATCACCGAGTACTACACCGGCACCGATTACAAACCGGTCAAGCACATTGCGGAAGCCTCCACCAAGGGTCATGGTACGAACATCATTGCGGGCTTGGGTGTATCGATGCGCTCGACAGCTTACCCAGTCATCTTTGTCTGTATTGCGATCTTTGCTGCCTATTACTTAGCAGGTCTATACGGCATCGCTGTAGCCGCAACCGCCATGCTCTCACTCGCAGGAATTGTGGTGGCGCTCGATGCCTATGGCCCAATTACCGATAACGCTGGTGGTATTGCGGAGATGGCAGGTTTACCGGATTCGGTACGCGACATTACCGACCCATTGGATGCAGTGGGCAACACCACCAAGGCGGTCACCAAAGGTTATGCGATTGGCTCAGCTGGTCTCGCATCTTTGGTGCTCTTTGCGGACTACACCCATGCCTTAGAGGCAATCGGTCAGCAAGTGACCTTTGATCTCTCCAATCATATGGTGATCATTGGCCTCTTTATTGGGGGCTTGATCCCTTACCTCTTTGGAGCGATGGCGATGGAGGCGGTGGGCCGTTGCGCCGGTGCTGTGGTTGAGGAAGTACGTCGTCAGTTCAGGGAGATCCCGGGCATCATGGAAGGAACTTCAAAGCCTGAGTACGGCAAGGCGGTCGACATGTTGACCTCGGCAGCGATTAAGGAAATGATTATTCCTTCGCTCTTACCGGTGGTGGTCCCGATTCTGGTGGGTCTCTTCTTAGGACCTGCTGCGCTGGGCGGCCTCTTGATGGGCACGATTATTACGGGCCTCTTTGTGGCAATCTCCATGTGTACTGGTGGTGGTGCTTGGGATAATGCCAAGAAATACATTGAAGAGGGCAATCATGGTGGCAAAGGATCAGAAGCGCACAAGGCTGCTGTGACTGGCGATACCGTCGGCGACCCCTACAAAGATACCGCTGGACCCGCTGTGAACCCACTCATTAAGATCATTAATATCGTGGCACTCTTGATCGTACCGCTCTTGCCTGTGGTTCGTTAACAAGAGCCAAGTAAACGAAGAACCCAGATTCATTCTGGGTTTTTTGTTTGACAAGAGTAGTTCAATGAACTACTCTTAGTGAATGAAAAAAGTTCGAGTTAGTATTGATCTTAATGCGCCACGAAAAAAAGTTCGCGGGCGAATTAATCAAAAATTAATTGATGCAACAACCGAGATTGATATTGCACGGCATAAAAAAAGTGATGATGCCATGGCAATGCGTGATGCCGGAAAATATGCAGCTCGCGTTAGAAAAAAATGGGCTTGTCCCAGCTAGAGTTCTCTCAAAAAATTGGGGTGCCACTCGAAACAATCCGCAACTGGGAGCAGGGTAAGCGTGCACCTACAGGAGCTGCCCGAGCACTTTTGCGGATACTGGATCGCTCCCCCGAACTTGCGTTAATTGCTTTGACAGCTTAACTGTCGAGCGTCTCTAAATAACGCTGCGCATCCAGTGCTGCCATGCACCCCGTACCCGCACTGGTAATGGCCTGGCGATAGATGTGATCTTGCACGTCACCTGCTGCAAAGACTCCAGGGATATTAGTTGCTGTGGCATTGCCCTCTAAGCCAGAGTGCGTTTTGATGTAGCCATTGTTCATATCAAGTTGACCTACGAACAAATCAGTATTGGGTTTGTGGCCGATCGCAATGAAGGCACCTGATACTGCAATTTCTTCAGTGCTGCCATCCTGTTTTTTGATACGAACTCCCGTAACCCCCTTTTCGTCACCCAAAACTTCATCGAGGGTGGCGTTCAGTTTGAGCTCAACCTTACCTTCGGCTACTTTTGCCATTAGGCGATCATTCAGAATGGGCTCCGCACGGAACTTATCCCGGCGATGGATGACCGTGACCTTTCGGGCAATGCCGGTGAGGTAAAGCGCTTCCTCAACGGCTGTATTACCGCCACCGACTACGCACACATCTTGGCCTTTGTAAAAGAAGCCATCGCAGGTTGCGCAACCCGATACACCCCGGCCCATGAATGCCTCTTCACTGGGTAGGCCGAGATACTGGGCTGAAGCTCCCGTCGAGATGATGAGCGCATCACAGGTGTAAGTGCCCGAGTCACCCACTAGGCGAATTGGCTTTTCAGTGAGGGCTGCCGTATGAATATGATCAAAAATAATCTCGGTATTGAAGTGCTCGGCATGCTTTAGGAAGCGATCCATGAGCTCAGGCCCCTGAACACCATTGGGGTCAGCGGGCCAGTTTTCCACATCGGTGGTGGTCATGAGCTGGCCGCCTTGGGCGAGCCCGGTAATCAGGGTGGGCTTGAGGTTGGCACGCGCGGCATAGACCGCTGCGGTGTAGCCGGCTGGGCCGGAACCCAGGATTAGAACTTTGGAGTGTTTGGTAGTTGTCGTCATCTTTAAATTATAGGGTTTGAAGGCCAAGGCTTGTTTACAATCGGGTGAACATGGCCCGTAGCTCGCTTCCACCCATTAAGACCCCGCTGCCTCCCGAGGGCGGCATTGGCAAGATGTCTCGCTTAATTGCTGAAGTGCGCTGGATGTTGATGCTTGCTATCTGCCTTGGCTTATTTGCGGTTCTCATCACCTATACCAAATCCGATCCAGCCTGGTCGCACGCTAGTTTCGAGGTTCCTAAAAATATTGGTGGGCGCATTGGCGCATGGACTGCTGATTTGATGCTCTACATTTTTGGCGTCTCAGCATTTTGGTGGGTCGTATTATTTGGTCGGCGCGTATATCAAGGATGGCGTGAGCTCTGGAGCGTGCCATTACCGGTGGATCCAGAGGCCAGACCAGAGTCCTTTTGGACCCGCTGGTTAGGATTTGCCTTAACCCTCACCTGTAGCATGGGTCTCGAGTCGATTCGGATGCATTCTTTGCAGTGGGAGCTGCCCAGACCCCCGGGTGGTATCTTGGGTGAGGTAATCGGAGACCCACTGCAAATGGCCTTTGGCTTTACGGGCGCAACCTTGATTCTGATCTTTGGCTTAGCAGCCGGGCTCTCCCTCTTTTTGCATTTCTCATGGCTCACACTTTCTGAGCAAGTCGGGCGCTATATTGAACTTGGTATTCGTCGTTTGCGAGAGAAGCGCGAAGAGCAAGAAGATCAAAAGATTGGCGAGCAAGCTGCGGTTGAGCGTGAAGAGCATATTGAGGAAGTGCGGATTCGGGAAGAGGTAGCACCCAAGGTACAAATCTTTAATCAGCCCTTAAAGATTGTGAAGAGCGAGCGGGTTGAGCGTGAGAAGCAACAACCACTCTTTGTAGAAATCCCGGACTCAGAGTTGCCGCCACTTTCACTTCTTGACCCAGTTCCAGAAGCAAAAGAAACAATTTCCGCTGAGACCCTGGAGTTCACCTCTCGCTTGATTGAGCGCAAGCTCGATGATTTTGGGGTGCAGGCCAAAGTGATTGCGGCCTATCCAGGACCAGTCGTGACGCGTTATGAGATCGAACCAGCGGTGGGTGTGAAGGGCAGTCAAATTGTGAACCTCTCACGCGACCTATCGCGCTCCTTAGGGGTGGTTAGTTTGCGTGTGGTCGAGACCATCCCTGGCAAGACCTGTATGGCCCTCGAATTGCCCAACCCCACGCGACAGTCAGTCTATCTCTCGGAGATTTTGAGCTCCCAAGTTTATAACGATAACCACTCCTTACTGACCTTGGCATTAGGCAAGGATATTTCGGGTAGCCCCATGGTGGCGGATTTAGTGAAGATGCCACATTGCTTGGTGGCGGGTACTACGGGCGCCGGTAAGTCGGTCGGGATCAACGCCATGATTTTGTCGATCCTCTTCAAGGCGAAGCCTGATGAAGTGCGACTTATCATGATCGATCCCAAGATGTTGGAGATGTCGGTCTATGAGAAGGTGCCCCATTTGCTATGCCCTGTGGTGACCGATATGAAGCAGGCCTATAACGCACTCAATTGGGCGGTCAATGAGATGGAGCGTCGCTACAAACTCATGAGTAAGTTTGGTGTGCGTAACTTGGCAGGCTTTAATAAGAAAATCATGGAAGCCGAAGCCAAGGGCGAGAAACTCACTAACCCCTTTAGCCTTACGCCTGAGGATCCAGAGCCACTCTACAAGGCCCCCATTATTGTGGTGATCATCGATGAGCTTGCTGATCTCATGATGGTCTCCGGTAAGAAGATTGAAGAGCTGATTGCACGGATTGCACAAAAAGCACGTGCCGCCGGAATTCATTTGGTGTTGGCGACGCAGCGACCGAGCGTGGATGTCATCACCGGCCTCATCAAGGCAAACGTTCCCACCCGTATTTCATTCCAAGTGAGCAGCAAGATCGATAGCCGTACCATCCTAGACCAACAGGGCGCCGAGACCTTATTGGGAATGGGTGATATGTTGTACATGCCACCGGGGACTGGATTACCGATCCGAGTGCATGGCGCGTTTGTATCGGACGACGAAGTGCATCGTGTGGTCTCCTGGCTCAAAGAGAAGGGCGAAGCCAATTACATCGAGGGCGTGCTCGAAGGTGCCGATGAGTCCACCATGGACGCCTTAAATGGTGGCGGTAATGGCGGAGGTGAAGCCGACCCTCTTTACGATCAAGCGGTAGCGATTGTGCTTGAGAACAAACGCGCCTCGATCTCGCAGGTGCAGCGGCATTTGCGGATTGGCTACAACCGTGCTGCGCGCCTCTTAGAGGATATGGAAAAAGCCGGCTTGGTCTCGAAGATGGGTGGCAATGGCAATCGCGAGATTCTGGTTCGCCCTAGCGAATAAGCCAAACTCTAAAGAATGAAGCGTTTTATTTTCTATTTCGCCGTCGCAGTATTGGTTATTCCAAATGCGATTCATGCGCAACCAGTAGTACCCTCGGGGATTGAACAGCTCAAGCAGTTTGTGAAGACCGTACGCTCCGCCCAAGGCGAGTTTGTGCAGCAACAAATGCGCACCCCCAAACCCAATGAGCCACAAGATCAGTTGAAAATGATTCGGCAAACCTCAGGTCAATTTATCTTTCAGCGACCAGGGCGTTTTGTGTGGGATACCCAAAAGCCGTATGAGCAAAAACTCATCATGGATGGCAAACAATTGCTAATGTGGGATAAAGATCTCAATCAATTAACGATTCGCTCAGCAAATCAGGCCTTAGCAGCCTCACCTGCCGCCATTCTCTTCGGGGATGTTGCCCTCGACCAGCAGTTTGATTTGGAAGAAGCAGGCACTAAAACCAATTTGCAGTGGGTCAACCTAAAGCCAAAGGCAAAACCCGGGCAGGGCGATCTGCCTTATACCCAAATTGCCATTGGTATGGGCTCTGGATTACCTAAGGCCTTAGAGCTGACCGACGGCTTTGGCAGCATGGTGTTGGTGATTTTTAATCAGATGCAAATTAATCCCAGTGTGGATGCTAGCCGCTTTCAATTTAAGCCTCCGCAGGGCGCCGAGGTCTTGCGACTAAACTAATGGCTTGAACCCGAAGGAATCGTATGCTGGACCCCCAACTGCTTCGTAAAGATCTAGAGAGCGTTATGGCGCGCTTAGCCACTCGTAAGTTCGAGTTAGATACCAATTTGTTTACACAACTTGAGAATGAGCGCAAACAGCTCCAAGCGGGCACCGAAGAGTTGCAAGCCAAACGCAATCAATTAGCCAAAGCCATTGGTATGAAAAAAGGCAAGGGCGAGAATGCCGATGCGGAACTTACTGAGTCGGTTAGTGTTAACCAAGCGCTTGAGAAAAACTCCACCCGTTTATCGACGCTACAAGATCAAATCAGAGACTTAATGCTCAACATCCCGAACTTACCGGATGAGAGCGTACCGGTTGGCATGACGGCCGATGACAATAAAGAGATTAAGGTTTGGGGTAAACCAACAGAATTTGATTTCACGCCCAAGGATCACGTCGATCTAGGTGCTCCCATCGGACTGGATTTTGATGCAGCATCTAAGATTAGCGGCGCGCGTTTTGTGGTGTTAAAGGGCAATGCAGCGAAGTTGCATCGGGCGCTCGCGCAATTTATGCTTGATGTGCACACCGAGCAGCATGGCTACCAAGAGGTCTACGCACCCTATATGGTGAGTGCCCAAGCGATGGAGGGCACCGGGCAGCTACCCAAATTTGAGGCTGATCTATTTAAGGTGCCCCGCAAGATGGGGGGCGAGCATCCTGACGATGGTGGTGAGCGTATTGAAAACTTTTATCTGATTCCCACTGCCGAAGTGCCGGTCACCAATCTCGTGCGTGATGAAATCATTCACGCAGACCAGTTGCCACTCAAGTATGTAGCTCATACCCCATGCTTTCGCTCGGAGGCAGGCAGTTATGGGCGCGATGTACGCGGCATGATCCGCCAGCATCAATTTGACAAGGTCGAGTTAGTACACATCAGTCATCCCGATCAATCGATGCAGGCTTTGGAAGAATTGACTGCGCATGCCGAGAGAATTCTGGAGCTTTTGGAGCTGCCATACCGACGCATGCTCTTATGCACTGGTGATATGGGCTTTGGGAGTGCTAAAACCTATGATCTGGAAGTGTGGATACCCTCACAGAACGCCTATCGCGAGATTAGCTCGTGCTCGAACATGGGCGATTTTCAAGCTAGGCGGATGCAAGCACGGTATAAAGCAGGTCAGAATAAACCTGAGCTACTTCACACCCTAAACGGCTCAGGTCTTGCGGTTGGCCGAACCGGCGTGGCACTGCTGGAGAACTATCAACAAGCTGATGGTAGTATTCAGATCCCTAAGGTGCTACAGCCTTATATGGGGGGCTTAGAGGTGATTCGCTCGATCGCCTAAAGAACGAGCGCTTTAATCTTTATTCTCTCTGAGTTCTTAGCTAGTACTTTGTCGAGGGTCACAATTAATTTTGACTTCATTTCTCGTGCAGCGGATAGATGCAATGCATCGCCCGTGCGAAGGTTGGACTTTGCATCGAGCGTAAAAAGACCAGCAGAATAAAAAGCATTGACTTTAATTGGAAGCAATTCCACGTCATTTGAACAAATTTTTTTAAAAAGAGCCCAGGCGCCCAGACTTTGTTTATGCGTGATTTGTCCAGTTCGCTCTTTAATTGCTAGGGCGCTGGCAAACTCAGTAAAAGTCCATACCGAGCTCATTAGATCGCTACCCGCCTTTTCGTACCAAACTTCAACAGCTTTACTTTTGGCCTCGCGTGTACACAAGGCGACAAAAACACTCGTATCGATATAAATCATTTAAATTAGTACCGAGCGGATTCACGCAATTGCTTAATGACCGATTTGCTCATTGGCATCGACTCGCGAAATTCATGAAGCTCGCGGACGATTGATTTTCGGTCAATCTGTTTGGTACGTAGCACAATTGTTCCGTCAGGAGCTAGCCTAGCGCTCAAGAAATCACCTTCAGTAAGATTTGCCTCTTTCAATAGATGCTGAGGAATGCGCAAGGCAAGACTGTTACCCCACTTCGCTAATTGAATATTCATATAAGGCTCCTAAAACTTGAATAATGTATATCTATAAATGTAGATACATTATACGAGATATGAACATTCTGAATCAAGGCCATACCAGCCTATCTAGAGGCCTAGGTATAATTGACATTGAGTCGGAGAGGTGGCAGAGTGGTCGAATGTACCTGACTCGAAATCAGGCGTAGGTGCAAGCCTACCGTGGGTTCGAATCCCACCCTCTCCGCCAGCATCTTGAAAGCCTTGCATGCTTCTAATGACCACTTTCATACTCAATGCATTGGTTGCTCTTCTGGCAATCGTTTTTCATTATGAAGTTTTGTATAGACTTAACAATGCAATGCCAGCGATTAAGCATATTCATGCTCGCTATAAGGTATTGATCGCAGTCGGTGTGATTTTCATTGCGCACATTGCTGAGATTTGGATTTTTGCACTAGCTTATTACTTCATGCTGCAATTCCCCACGCTTGGAAGCGTGATTGGTGCAGCCTCTGATCATGGCTTGCTACTTGATAGTGCGTATTTATCGTTTGTCACGTATACCACTGTGGGGTATGGTGACATTGTGGTGGACGGTTATCTTCGCTATCTAACCGGAATTGAAGCACTCACCGGTCTGATCCTGATTACCTGGTCGGCATCCTTCCTATTTATAGAGATGCAAAAATACTGGGGATCGAGTGAGCTAAAGTAATTTCAGTGCCCTGCCTTTTTGAAAGATTTAACTCTAGTATTCAATATATTGATCGATTACACGGGTAACACCATTACGATAAGTCAATGAAAGTTTTACTCGCTCTCAATTTTTTTATTTTCGCGGCAATTCAGCTTGGATTACTCTTTGGAATTCTTCATTATCTTCAGGGTGAGTCTAAATCAAAACCGAATCCATATTGGCTTGGAGCATTGATTTCGAATGTTATCGGTTTAGGATTATTTGCAATCGGGATTTTGTTAACTGATGATATTCAGAAAGTCCCACCTATCTTTACGCTCGCCAATACTTTGTTTTATGCGGCAGCAATTCTGCAAGGCTTATTTTTCTATTCCTTTAATCATCCCGTTAGTAAATCCTTGAAATGGGCCTTAGGGATTTCAATAATTTGCTATGGTATTTTCTTTGAGTACTTACGCCTGCATTGGACCTTTGAGGCCCGTACGGTTTTCGCCGTATCCACTTATGCCATTATTCTTGCGTGGCAGATTCGAGAGGCGCGGATTGTTAATCGGGGTTTAGCTCTGCAGCAATTGCGCTATTTTCAATATGCTGCAATAGGGGAGGCACTTTTCTTGGCGCCGCGACTGGTTGTCCTGTTCGAAACCAATCTCCCGATTCGTTCGATGGAGCAATTGCCACAGCTTTTGATCATCTTTACTTTTGGCCAGATTTTGATGAACACCTTATCGTTTATCGCAATCTGGGGTTACTGGTCCGAAAAATTAGCGATCGACAGCCGGCAGACCGAATTCCAAAATATGACGTTTAAGAAGCTCCTTGATGAACGTGAAACTCTTATCAGTTCATTACTAAAGGCTAACAAGAGTAATACTACGGGGGCATTGACTGCCTCGATCGCCCATGAGATTAATCAGCCATTGGGGGCGATCCAGATTAATAGTGAGTATCTGCAAAAGAAGATTTCTGAGGAAGCGGTTGATCGGGATTTAATTAAAAGACTTGCAGACGATATTGCCAAAGATAATATGCGGGCTGCCCGTATTATCAGAACCCTAAAAGCAATCTTCTCTGAGAAATATGACGTCTTCCCCGAAAAAGTATCAGCAGTTGAGACAATCGAATCGGTCATTTTGTTATCAAAATCTGATTTATCTGAAAAGCATGTTCGTGTTGAAGTCGAGATTCCGAACTCGATAAGTATGCCGATGAGTTTTGGGGAGGCCCAACAAATCTTCTTAAATCTGATCAATAACGCAGCTCAGGCATTCCAAGCCAGTACGCAGTCTGAGCGCGTGATCTGGATTCGTGGCATGGAGGACATTAATCAAATTAAGATTCGTTGCGAGGATAATGGACCAGGCGTTTCCTCTGAACGAGCCCAACACCTATTTGATCTATTTTCTGGCAGTAAGCGGGAGGGGATGGGTCTAGGACTCTGGTTATGCGAATACATCATTAGTCGCCATGGCGGCAAGATCCGTTTCGATTCTGCTTATCAGGGCGGTGCTGCCTTTGAAATCACCTTCCCAAAAACCGAATAAAATAGACAAACGAGGGAGATCATCATGTCTATTTTCTGGGCTTTACTAGGTATTTTCGCCACCATCGGCGGCATTATTGCGTATGTCACCACTGGTAACGTGATTTATTTTGCGATCGGTTTTCTGATCCTGTTCTATCAGGCCTGGTTCCGGTCCAAAGACGATGAAGAGATTAAAACGTATTTCTAATCCGACATTAGTACCATTTTGATGTGATCAATGCCGGCCTCCTCAAATGCGAGGCCGATTACCTTAAAGCCATGCCGTTCATAAAAGCTAACAGCGGAAGTTTGGGCATGCAAAAAGAATTGCTTGATTCCTTCTTGGCGGCCATAAGACACCAAAGTCTTCAGTAGTTCACTTCCAAGACCCAGACCGCGATACTCTTTCAGTACCGCCAAACGCCCAATCTTGCCATTTCTCAGTAAGCGTCCTGTTGCAATCGCTTTGCCATGATCAAGTACAACTGCATGCCAGGCAGTTGGATCATCGTCATCGAGTTCCAGCTCTTCGGGAACCTGTTGCTCATTGACAAATACAGTGAGTCGAATCGGGTAGGCTAAGTGCCTTGCTTCCTCCCAGCGCATGATCCTGAATTCTTGCATGGATAAATCATAAACTGCTATCGTTATGGCCTATGATTCGAATCACTGAGCTCCGCCTGCCGATTGACCATGCACCAGAGGCACTTGAAGCAGAAATTCTAAAGAAGCTTGCCATTGCGCCTAAGGATCTCGTGCGGTTTGAGGTGTTTAAGCGTAGTTACGATGCTCGTAAAAATAGTGCGCTGACCTTTATCTACACCATCGATGCATCCGTGCGTGATGAAGCCGGCGTTCTTAAACAGCATGCGCATGATCCCCACGTGCGACCTAGTCCTGATACGTTGTATCACTTTGTTGTTCAGGAGAGTCATAATCAGCCAACCAAATCCCCATTGCGACCCGTTGTGATCGGTTTTGGCCCTTGCGGAATCTTTGCAGCACTCCTCTTGGCCCAAATGGGATTTAAACCCATTGTGCTTGAGCGTGGTAAGGCGGTGCGCGAGCGCACCCAAGACACCTGGGGGTTGTGGCGTAAAAAGATTTTGAACCCCGAATCGAATGTGCAGTTTGGTGAGGGTGGGGCAGGCACCTTCTCCGATGGCAAGCTATGGAGCCAAGTAAAGGATCCTAAGTTCTATGGTCGTAAGGTCTTACACGAGTTTGTGAAAGCTGGTGCTCCTGAAGAAATTTTGTATGTCTCCAAACCACACATTGGCACCTTTCGACTGGTGGGCATGGTAGAAAAGATCCGCCAAGAAATTATTGACCTAGGTGGTGAGGTGCGCTTTGGTCAAAAGGTAGTTGGATTTGACATCGATCATCATGAACTCAAAGGCTTGAAATTAGAAAGTGGCGAGTATCTGGCGGCTGATCATGTCGTGCTAGCCCTGGGCCATAGTGCGCGCGATACCTTCCAAGAGCTCTTTGATGCGGGTGTATATATGGAAGCTAAGCCATTCTCGGTGGGCTTTCGCATTGAGCATCCACAATCCGTGATTGATCTTGCGCGCTTAGGGCCGCATGCAGGTCATCCCCTCATTGGTGCGGCTGATTACAAGCTCGTGCACCACGCTAGGAACGGGCGCTCGGTCTATAGCTTTTGTATGTGCCCGGGCGGCACGGTGGTGGCCGCGACCTCCGAGCCTAATCGGGTGGTCACCAACGGCATGAGTCAGTACTCACGCAATGAGCGTAATGCCAATGCGGGGATTGTGGTGGGGATTAATCCGAGTGATTATCCCGGTGGGCCGCTTGCTGGCATTGATTTTCAACGCGAGCTGGAATCGAGAGCGTATACCTTGGGTGGCTCGACCTACGAAGCTCCCGGACAACTGGTGGGTGATTTTCTAAAAGGCAAGCCATCGACTGAATTTGGCTCAGTCATTCCATCATATAAACCAGGCGTGCATCTCACCGATCTCGCCACGAGCCTACCGAGCTATGCGATTGAAGCGATTCGGGAGGCGATTCCAGCGTTTGAGAAAAAGATTAAAGGTTTTGCCATGCCTGACGCAGTTCTGACCGGTGTGGAGACCCGTACTTCATCCCCATTGCAAATTAAGCGGGGCCCCAATTATCAAAGCATCAATACGAGAGGTCTTTACCCAGCCGGTGAAGGCGCGGGCTATGCGGGGGGAATTATGTCGGCCGGGATTGATGGGATCAAAGTGGCTGAAGCCATTGCTCTGGATCTCACCAGCGCATAGTTAGATCTCGATATTGTCGAGTACTGAATCAGTGAGGTGACTGGTATCGCCCCAGCGCTCAATTGACCAAGTATTGCCATCATGAGCGATCCAATTGAGCGAGGTATTGGGAACCACCGCAACACGCTCAGTATCTAAGGCTTGTTGGGTGACGATGCGGTAGATCATATCGAGCGATCCACCGTGACTGACCGCAAGAATTTGTTCGCCCGCGTGGCGCATCAATAAATGATCGAGCATGCGTTTCATACGCGCATGAAATCCTAAAATACTTTCACCGCCTTCGAGATCAAACTCAAGATCACGTGCTAGGTGTCGCCGCCACTGTTCTGGAAGCATTTTTGGCGCATCTGCCAATAAAAGCCCCTGGAGTTTGCCGACATGGCGCTCGCGCAAATCAGGGTGCACTGTAATATCCAACGACAAAGGACTCGCAATCACTTTGGCGGTATGAAAGGCGCGCTCTAAATCACTCGAGTAGATACGATCAAAGCGATACCCAGTACGAAGCAATACCTTAGCCAATCGTTCTGCCTGCATTACACCGTGGGCATTGAGGGGGATGTCGGTATGACCTTGCATGCGTTTCTCAACATTCCAGTCGGTCTCGCCATGACGCACAAAGCAAATACGAGTTTGATGATGGGTTGGCATATTAGGTGAGGCTAAAGTTCATTTTCTCGAACACACGAATACGGGGCTCAATCTTTTTTTGTAGGGTTCTCTTAGCCACACGAATTTCGTACTCCATTTGGAGATTCATCCAAAAACGGGGATCCATCCTAAAAAATAAACCCAATCGAATAGCGGTATCTGGTGTAACAGGGCGGCGCCCATGAACAATATCGCTAATTCGGCTTGGTGGGACATCAATATCAGCCGCCAGTTGGCGGGCAGTAATTTTCATAGGAATCATGAAGTCCTCTAGCAGGATTTCCCCAGGATGAATTTCATTTAACTTATTCATAATGTTTGCACCTCAGCTATTGGTGATAATCCACAATCTCTACGTTATAAGCCCCATCGCTCTTCCAGATAAAACAAATACGCCACTGGTTATTGATTCGGATAGAGCACTGACCTTTTCGATTGCCTATTAAATGCTCCAAATGATTTCCGGGAGGTACTTTTAAATCATCAAGACGAGTGACTGCATGTATTTGTAAAAGTTTGCGCCGCGCTACCCGTTCAATCTGTTTAAATCGTCTCACATTCATACTGGCAAATAAGTTTTCAGTTTTTGAGCAATTAAAAGAGCAAATCATTGGTTATAATAATCCGTATAATAGATTCTGTCAAATAGAACAATACTGGTCATTGGTACAACCAAAATGCAATGACATCAAAAGTAAGAAGAAAAGCTACATCTCGGTCTGATAGATGAGTCCTGCATGCTCACGTAGAGCATGAAACTCAATTTGTTCCCAGCGCTGCTGCGCTACATCGAGCTCGGACTTGTGAGCCGCTAAGAAGACCGAGGCACCTACTACATCTTCGGCCATGCGATGACTGTTCTCAGCAATGAACTTCTTGAGGGCGACCGGATCCTCGGAAGTCACCCACCTCGCCATGGTGTAGCGTGCAGGTAATAAGCGCACTTCGGCCCCATACTCGGTTTGTAAGCGGTGTGCCACGACCTCGAACTGCAACTGGCCAAAGGCACCCAAGAGCATCGTGCCGCCACTCATGGGGCGAAAGACTTGAATCGCTCCCTCCTCTCCGAGTTGTAAGAGTCCTGTGCGCAGTTGCTTATTGCGCATCGGGTCCGCTGCCTCAACCATCCGAAAAATCTCCGGGGCGAAAAAGGGCAGACCCGTAAATTGCAGCTCCTCGCCTTCAGTGAGGGTATCGCCTAAATGCAAGAGTCCATGATTGGGTAGGCCAATAATGTCACCCGGAAAGGCTTCATCCAAAATATCGCGCCGTTGCGATAAAAAGGAGAGGGCATTGTTGGTACGAATCTCTTTGCCATTGCGAACGATTTTGAGTTTCATGCCGCGCTCAAAGTGACCCGAGCAAATCCGCAAGAATGCCACACGATCGCGGTGTGCGGGATCCATATTGGCTTGGATCTTAAACACCACAGCCGTAAATTTTTTCTCATGCGGATCGACCTGACGTTGCACGGCCTTGCGCGATCCGGGCCCAGGAGCGAGATCCACCAAGGTATTCAAAATCTCGCGCACCCCAAAGTTATTGATCGCTGAGCCAAAGAACACGGGCGATTGCTCTCCCGCCAAGAACGCCTCACGATCAAAAGCGGGCATGGCATTTTTAACAAGATCAACTTCGGCCAAGGCTTCTTCGAGCTCCGTATCAAAGCGCTCTTTGAGCATCGGATCATCTAAAGACACGATGAGGTTCGAGTCTTCAGTAACGCGATCTTCACCGGCTTTAAATAGACGCATTTGATTGTTAATGATGTCGATCACCCCGGCAAAGGATTTGCCCATACCCACCGGCCAAGTAAAGGGGACCACTGCCATCCCTAATGCCGCTTCAATCTCATCCATCAGATCGAGTGGCTTCTTGACCTCACGATCGAGCTTATTAATGAAGGTCACCAAAGGCGTATGCCGTGCACGGCATACGTCAATCAGACGTCTTGTCTGAGGTTCTACCCCATTGGCTGCGTCAATTACCATGAGCGCGGAGTCGACCGCGGTTAAGACCCGATAGGTGTCTTCAGAGAAGTCTTGGTGACCCGGAGTATCTAGAAGATTGATGATCGCATTGCGGTACTCCATCTGCATCACCGAGCTGGCAACCGAAATACCGCGCTGCTTCTCAATTTCCATCCAGTCTGAGGTGGCATGGCGACTGGCTTTTCGCGCTTTCACGCTCCCAGCAATTTGAATCGCACCCGCGTAAAGGAGTAATTTTTCAGTGAGGGTGGTCTTACCCGCATCGGGGTGCGAGATGATGGCAAAGCTTCTGCGACGGGCAACCTCATCCAAAGTGGATAAGGTCGATGATGAATCGGGGGAGTTAATGGAGCACCTCAGGAAAACCGTCATTATAAGGTGCTTCACCCCATCAAACCGTTGATAATGATGGGTTATGGCACTCATTACTCTGACAGACGCCAAGCTCGCGTTTGGTCATCACCCCCTCTTAGACCGCACCAACTTTGCACTCGAAGAAAGTGAGCGCGTGGGTCTCATTGGGCGCAATGGCACCGGTAAATCCTCTTTGCTAAAGATCTTGGCTGGCCTTGAAAAGCTCGACGATGGATTGATTCAAGTGCAGCAGGAACTGCGGATTGCCTATGTAGCGCAAGAGCCAATCTTAAGCAGCAATAGCAGTATTTTTGAGGCAGCTTCCGAAGGCTTGGCCACCATCCAGCAAATCCGATCCGAGTATGAGGCTCTTGCGCAAGCCGATTGGAACGAAGCCAATCAAGAGCGTCTCGATCAACTGCAGTCCCAGCTCGATGCGACGCATGGTTGGAACTGGGAGCAGCGCGTTGCTGAAATCCTGAACCGCTTACATCTTAATGCCGATCAAACTATCGGAACTCTCTCAGGCGGTACTAAAAAACGGGTAGCGCTGGCTCAAGCTCTTGTGACTCAACCGGATGTGCTCTTGCTCGATGAGCCCACCAATCACTTGGATTTGGATTCGATTACCTGGCTTGAGGGACTCCTCAATGAGTACTCTGGGTCGATTGTCTTCATCACCCATGATCGCAGCTTTTTGGATCAAGTTGCAACCCGTATTGTGGAGCTCGATCGTGGGGTGCTGCGTAGCTACCCCGGTAACTACAGTCGCTATGAGTTTGTCAAAGAAGAAGAGCTCAACGCTGAAGCGCTTGCCAATGCACGAGCCGATAAATTGCTGGCGGAAGAAGAGGTGTGGGTGCGCAAGGGGGTGGAAGCGAGACGCACCCGTAGTGTGGGGCGCGTGGCCCGTCTGGAAAAACTCCGAGCCATGCGCGCTGAGCGACGCAATGCCATGGGGCAGGTGAAGCTCTCGATTGCCTCCGGTGAGCGCAGCGGTAAGATCGTGGCAGATCTAGATACCATCTCCAAGTCCTACGAAAAACCGATTGTCAAAAACTTCACCGCCACCATTTTGCGAGGCGACAAGGTCGGCATCTTAGGACCCAACGGCGCGGGTAAAACGACACTGCTTAAATTAATTCTGGCTGAGATTGCGCCTGATACTGGGGTCGCCAAATTAGGCACGCGCATTGAAGTGGCCTATTTTGATCAAATGCGTGAAAGCCTTAATTTAGAGGCGACACTCGAGGATTTCATTAGCCCTGGGAGCGAATGGGTCGAGATTGGGAATCAGCGCAAGCATGTGAAGAGCTATTTAGGGGATTTCCTCTTTGCACCTGAGCGTACCAACTCGCCCATCAAAACCCTATCGGGCGGCGAGCGTAATCGCTTATTACTCGCAAGACTCTTTGCTAGACCTGCCAATGTGCTGGTTCTTGATGAGCCCACTAATGATCTTGATATTGATACCTTGGATCTCTTAGAGCAACTCTTGCAAGATTATCAAGGTACCGTTTTTTTAGTCAGTCACGATCGAACCTTTTTAGACAATGTGGTCACCAGCATGATTGCCTACGAAGGTGATGCGATGTGGCGAGAGTACGAGGGTGGTTATGAGGACTACAAAGTACAGAAAGAACGATCTGCTCTAATTGCTTCAGCCAAAGATCCAAAGCCAGTGGAAGTCAGGGTGCCAGTGAAGTCAGGTTCCGCTATGAGTACAACGAAATCAAAACTAAGTAGTAAAGAAAAGATTGAGCTTGAGCAATTACCTATAAAAATTGATGAATTGGAGCAGGAGCAGTTACAAATTAATCAGCAACTAGCTGATCCAGAGATTTATAAAAGCGATCCTAAATTAACAATTTCTCTTACAGAAAAGTTAGTCAAAATTAATAATCAGCTTGAATTAACAATGAGTCGCTGGGAGTTTTTATTGGAACGCTCTGATTCATAAGGTGATATATAAATGACGACCCCATTTTTTCAAACCCGCCTTGGATTGGGCACCTGGCCAATGGGTGAGGACGCTCACTCTGAAGCCGAAGAAGTAAGTGCGATAGCATCAGCGATTCAGATGGGGTATCAACTCATCGATACCGCTGAGATGTATGGCTCTGGCCAAGCCGAAAATCTCATTGGCAAGGCCTTGAAAAACTTTGGCAACAGTGCGCGTGATGATCTCCAAATCGTTAGCAAGGTTTTGCCCAGTAATGCCAGTACCAAAGGCACCATCACGGCTTGCGAACGCTCAATCAAACGCATGGGCTGCGAGTATCTGGATTGTTATCTTTTACATTGGCAAGGCTCTTATCCTTATGAAGCAACTCTCGAGGGATTCATCAAACTCCAGGAGCGAGGACTCATTCGTAGTTATGGCATTAGTAATTTTGATGCGCCCGATGTAAACGATTGGCTCGTAGCTGAACGCAATGTGGGCAGCCCCTACCAAACGGTATGCAATCAAGTCTATTACGCCTTGAATGCCCGTGGTATTGAATACAATTTGATTCCACTTCTACAAGAGAAGGGCATGGCATTCATGGCGTATTCCCCACTCGGTGCTGGTGCTCTGATGCGTAACCCTAAACTCATTGCGCTGGCTAAAGAAGCTGGCTTGACCCCAGCGCAGGTGGCTCTCGCTTGGGTCTTACGCCAACCCCATGCGGTGGCGATTCCGAAAACGGTCCATCCTGAGCGACTCAGGGAAAATCTATCTGCTGCCAATCTGGTTCTGGATGATGCGTTACTTAAGGCGCTTGATCAAATTTTTGCACCACCCATTCAGAAAAAACCACTGATGGTGATTTAAGGCAGTAGCTGGGATTAACCTGCGCGTTGCATAGCGGGGTTTTCAAAGACTCCCTCAAGACGATCTTCAAGCTCTTCACTGGCCTGCTTCATCGCAGCTCGCATTTCATCATCGGGCTGCCAGTAGTTGCGATTTGAGGCTTCCATGAGACGGTTTGCCATGCGGGCTGATGCGGTGGGATTCAATTGCGCTAAGCGCTCACGCATCTTCGGATCCAGAATAAACGTCTGGGTTAGTTGCTTATAAACCCAGGGTTGTACTTGGCCCGTGGTCGCTGACCAACCCATGGTGTTGGTGATATGAACCTCAATCTGCCGAACACCCTCGTAGCCGTGTTTGAGCATTCCCTCAAACCATTTGGGATTGAGCATGCGCGTGCGGGTCTCGAGCGACACTTGTTCTGAGAGAGTCCGTACTACCCCTTCACCTTGGGTTTGATCACCTATATATACCGGAATCTCTTCACCGCCCTTAGCGCGTTTGACGGCCTTCGTAATCCCACCCAAGGTATCAAAGTAGTTATCGATGGTGGTCACCCCGAGTTCCATCGACTCTAAGTTCTGATAACTCATGCTGACATCCGCTAAGACGCTCTTCAGAAGAGCGTTATTGCAAACCGGTTTACCCGATTTGCCATAGGCAAAACCCTTGCGGCGCATATAGGTCTCGGCGAGCTCATCGTCCTCATCCCATACGCTGTGCTCGACCAAGTGGTTCACATTGGCCCCATAAGTGCCATCGGCATTGCCATAAACACGAAGTGACGCCGTCTCGAGATCGCAGCCGTGTTCTTTCATATAGGCAAGCGCGTGTTTACGAACAAAGTTTTGCTCGATTGGCTCATCGGCGGCTGCAGCGAGATACGCTGCTTCAGCGAGAAGCTTAATTTGCAAGGGCATCAGATCCCGAAAGATCCCTGAGAGAGTGATCACCACATCAATGCGGGGGCGCCCGAGTTCTGCGAGCGGAATGAGGGTAGCACCTGCTAGTCGTCCATAGCCATCAAAGCGAGGTAGTGCTCCCAAGAGGGCTAATGCCTGACCAATTTGCCCACCTTCGGATTTGAGGTTGTCGCTCCCCCACAGAACAAGAGCAATCGATTCAGGGAGGGCTTTTGCATCATCGATATGCCGTTGCAAAATCTTCTGGGCTTGCTTCGCGCCATCTTTGACTGCAAAGGCACTTGGAATCCGGAAAGGATCAAAGCCATGCAGATTACGACCTGAGGGAAGAACCTCGGGGTTGCGCATTACATCGCCACCCGGCGCAGGACGAATAAAGCGACCATCAAGCGCTTTGAGAATGCTAGGGATCTCAGTTTCTTCTTGGATCTGCTGATCCCAATGTTGGAGCTTCTCCAAAATCGCAATCGCTTCTTCCCGAGCGAGCTCTTGAAGATCCTTATTCTTGCTTACGATTGTTTGAATGGGTTTACCTTGCACCAACTGCGTAATCGCTGAATTAGGTAAGGTTTGGCTAAACGAGCCAATCGCCATGGCGCTTAGTAAATCGACACGCTCGGATTCACTGGGGGTGGAGCCGACCACATGCATGCCATGCGGTATTAAGGTGTACTCCAACTCCAAAATTTGCTCATAGAGTTTGGTAATGTGCTGTTGGGTAAAGTCAGCGTTTTTCACATCCCACAGCGGCTCTGCTTTGCATAAATCCATCTGCGCCGCTTGCGCCTGAATGAGAGCGGCCAAATCATGATCTTCCTCTTCGCCGCGCTGCTCAGGCGAGAGACCCCGCCAACGCTCAATCGAGGTTTTGAGATCGGCAAGTCCACTATAAATACCGGCTTGCGTCACCGGTGGCGTGAGGTAACTAATGAGTGTGGCACCTGCACGGCGCTTGGCCAGCGCGCCTTCGGAAGGATTATTGGATGCATAGAGATAAAAGTTGGGTAGATCGCTAATGAGGCGATCGGGCCAGCACGAACCACTCATCCCTGCTTGCTTACCCGGCATAAACTCAAGCGCACCGTGGGTGCCAAAATGCAATACGGCATTGGCAGCAAAGTCCTCGCGCAAGTAGCGATAAAAAGCGGAGAATGCATGCGTCGGCGCAAAGCCTTTTTCAAAGAGAAGGCGCATCGGATCACCCTCAAACCCAAATCCAGGTTGCACGGTCACTAAGATATTGCCGTATTGTTTGCCCAAAATAAAAATACCGGAGCCATTAGTCCATTGCTTACCAGGAGCTGGACCCCATTGCGCTTCAATCTCACTGAGCCAACGCTCGTGCTTGACATGATCGTCGGCACTAATGATGGTGTGTACATTGGCTTCAGAACCATATTGCTGAGCATTGCCTTCAATGATTTCTTTGCGTAAGGCTTCAGGCGTTTCTGGCACGGTGAGTGTGTAACCATCGGCTTTAAGACCCAACATGGTTTGGTGCAAAGACTCAAAAACGTTGAGATAAGCAGCGGTGCCGGTATGTCCTGCATTCGGGGGGAAGTTAAAGATCACCAGACCCACTTTACGATTGGCTTTATCAGAGTTGCGTAGATCCACTAGCTTGGCAGTCCTGGAGGCGAGCATCGCCGTCCGTTCGACGCAGGTGAACATGTCTTGCGGGTTGTGTTCCTCTGTGAAGGTGCAGCGTTGATGGCAACCGGTACACGTTGTTCCAGCGGCACCCGGTCGGCCGCCATACACCATTGGCTGGGTTGCGCCATCGAGTTCGGGGATCGCCACCATAATGGTGCTCTCTACCGGCATCAAACCCCGATCGGATCCACCCCATTGGGTGAGGGTTTGGAACTCCACGGGGTGCGCTGCGATGTAGGGCACATCCAACTTAGCAAGCACTTCCTCAGCTGCTTTGGCATCGTTATACGCTGGGCCACCAACTAAGGAGAAGCCGGTGAGTGAGATCACCGCATCGACCGTCACCTGATGATTTTTTATGAAGTAGGTGTCAATTGCAGGGCGCGCATCAAGACCTGCAGCAAAGGCAGGTACCACTTGTAAGCCATGGGCTTCTAATGCAGCAATCACGGGATCGTAGTGACCACTATTGCCAGAAACTAAATATGAGCGGAGCAATAAAAGACCAACCCGACCACGACGCTTGCTATCCGGAATCACCTTAGGCAGATCAGAGAGTTTTTCACTCAGACGATTTTTCATGCGCGGGTGATAGACCCCGAGATCGGGATACTCCACGGGATCGGTAGGTTTTGCTAAGCCACGCAAGACTTCCCGCGGACCAGAGGCGTAACGGTTAATGAGGTAACTAAAGAGATTAAATAAGTTTTCTTCGGAACCACCCAACCAATATTGCAGGGTTAAGAAATACACCCGCACATCTTGCGCGGTTCCCGGAATCCATCTAAGGATTTGTGGAATGAGCCGCAGCACCTTCATTTGTTTGGCACCCGAACTGGTTTGCTTCTCACCCTCGGTCTTGGGTTTGGGGCGTAGTTTCTTGAGGATTGCCATTGGCCCACTTGCGGGCTTACTCATATCGAGCTTACCAATCTTGGTGAGCTTCACGACATCCCCAGCTGACATCGCACAGACCATCGCGTCGCAATCATCGCGCTTAGCCTTTAAAGCTTCAAATACTGGAAGGTAGTGATCTTCCATAAACAACATAGTGGCGAGCACAATATCGCCATGGGCAATGTCGTGCACTGCCTTTTCAGTGAGCTCTGGATTACCGGTGAATTCACTGGCGGCATGGATCTGCAAAGACAAACCTGGAATGACGCGTTGGAGCTGAAATTGGGCGCGTCGTGCCGCACTATTTAAGTGCGTGTCCATGGTCACCAATACCAAACGAATGGGAATGGCTTCCTTCTTGGACTTGGATTGAACGGCCATAGCTGCCTAACTCGGGTGGGACTCCTCTTTTTATATTGAATTGTGCTAAATGTGTCAACTTTTATTGACACTTATGCCTGTATTAGTCACTAAAACTAGGGTTAACCCTTAAAAGTAATCATTCATGGAGATAAATAGCCGAAAGATCTATAAATGACACACAACCAATCGACGCAAAAATAGGCCTGATTTTTTTACCCCAGGGCTAGCCTGAAGCGCCACAGCAGAAAATCGGAGTGTGCATGGCTTTATGGCGATATGCCAGTCTCATCAAAGAAAAGTTATTTTCCGGCGATGAGGACAACCAAAGAAAAAGACCTAAGGGTTCGGAGTGGGAGAACTGTGTTCAAGAGGTTCATGATGAGAACTCCTCCCGCATTTCTAAAATCGCAAGTGATATTGGTAATCGACCACTGCGCATCAATGCGGGCCCCGATGAGCATCTGGATTGGCTCATGCAAACCATTGAAACCAATGTCATCCCGCGATTACTTGTAAGTCACTCAAGCTCGCCAGAAGCTAATCGCTCTCCCGTAATGAGTATTCGGCTCAATGATGAGAGCCGTGTTCATGAGCTAACGGAGTTGGTATTGCGAGATGACGCAACTAAAGCGGCAGATTTTGTACAAGAACTCTATGAGCAGGGTGTACCGCTCGATGAAATCTATCTTCGCTTACTAGCACCTGTTGCAAGACGATTGGGTGTGATGTGGGAAGAGGATCGCGCCACGTTTACACAGGTCACTACTGCGATGTGGCGCATTAAGCAATTGATTTATGACTTCAGCCCACTGTTTCAGGAATTTGCCAGGACGGATGAAAAAGCGCCGCATGCAATGCTAGTACCCTTACCTGGATCGCAGCATACCTTGGGTTTATTCATGGTGTCAGAGTTCTTTAGACGCGGCGGCTGGAAGGTGTGGGGCGAATTAGCCGCGAGTGAAGGTGAAATTATTGTGGCGATCAAAACCCAGTTCTTTGACTTGGTCGGCTTATCAGTAAGTACCGAAGACCAAATACCTGCCCTCAAACGATTCATTCAACTGCTAAAAGAAGAATCTCTAAATCCAAAGATTGGAGTGATGGTCGGCGGCCCAATTTTCATCGCCCGTCCCGAATTAAGACAAGGTATCGCAGCTGATATCGTTGGTCTGGACGCAGAGGAGGCCCTGGCGCAGGCGGAGTTCTTCTTAGAAAAAAATCAACACCATTAGGTAAAAAGTTACAAAAGTAATCCCCTAGGCATCATATGGTGTAGCTTCCTCAGATTTGCTTGATTACCATAGTGGGCGATGGTAAATATGATGAAGAAAAATCCTAAGAACAAACATCAAGAGATTCGTGAGTTCGACATTGCCCGATTACTGAAAAGTAAACGGGCAATGACAGAGTATTTAAATCAAGTGATGAATGAGGGTGATGATGCAGAGTTGGCCGCTGCACTAGGTCACATTGCTCGCGCAAAGGGAATAAGAGTTATTTCAGAGGCTTAACAGTAAAACGGCAGACCCACTTGCCAACCTTTTATAACTATTCACCTATCGTGGTTCATGCCTAATCCGCATCACACCACAGCTTCCCACCGGTAGCCCAGTCTTCTTTCTTCACATCGGTGATGATGATGTCGACCGATCCCGGGCTACATCCCAAGGTCTCACAGGTGACACGAGTTACCTCAGCAACAAATTTTCGTTTCTGTTCAACCGTTCTTCCTTCAAACATTTGCACATTGAATGTGGGCATATCAACTCCTTGTTCGTGATTTAGTTAATTAATTTTTATAGCTCTCATCAAAGCGATCGAGCATTCGTAGTAGGGCGGGCCACTCTAGCATTCCCTCTTCGGCGCCGCCATCATGTAACTCATCAGCAGCTTTTTGGATCACACTTTGCTTGGGTAGATGCAGTTGTGGACTTGAGAGTGCTGCAATCTGGATCTCGCAAGCCTTAATCAGCGTGGCCATGACCACATAAGCTTCACCGATTGTGCGACCTACGGTGAGTGTGCCGTGATTACGCAATAGCATGGCAGGGTGCTTACCAAGGGATTCAGTAAGGCGCTTGCCTTCGGATTCAGTGAGGGCAACACCTTCGTAATCATGGTATCCCAGATGACCCATAAAGCGCATGGCATGCTGCGAGAGTGGTAATAAACCGTTCTCCTGTGCTGATACCGCAATCCCAGCAGTGTTATGTAGATGCATGACGCAGTTCGCATCGGGGCGGGCGCGATGTACTGCCCCATGAATCGCAAAGCCAGTGGGATTGACGCGATAGGGTGAGCTGGGATCCACAATCTCACCCTTGGTATTGACCTTCACTAAGTTAGATGCGGTGATTTCATCAAACTGATAGCCAAACGGATTGATGAGGTAATGATTAGGCTCGCCTGGAACAGTCGCTGAGATGTGGGTATAAATGAGATCATCCCAGCCCTCAAAGGCGCATAAGCGGTAACAGGCTGCTAAATCAATCCGGGTTTGTTGCTCAGCAGGACTCACGTTTAATCACCACCCGGATGATCGGTCTTACTCGGAAATTTATTGGAGGCATAGCGTACGAGGGCATTGGCAAGCGCTAAGACGAAAATGGTGACACCCATCAGCAAGATACCCATGTCCGCCGCATGCTTGGTGCCAACCAAATCAATAATGAGGCGTGTGACGGCAGTAATGGCAATGTAAATCAAGAAGCGCACAGGCATGTGATTGGTCTTAAAGTAAATCCCAACCATTGCACCAATTTCGAGATAAATAAATAGAAGGAGTAAATCTTGAACTGAGGCATAGGGCTTATGCATCATTTCCAGGAAGCTCATCCCAGCGGCCCATACGGTGGCCGCGCCAATTGCAAAGAGGGCAATTCGATGAAATAAGGAAACAAAAAGATTACCCGTTGGAATAAACCAAGACTCGATGCGCTCTTCAATACTTTTAATACTCTTAGGGGTCTTATCGCTCATTGTTTTTCCTTAATTGGGCTCATTGCCCGTTAGATGCCTTATATTTAACCTTAATTTGGCGTCAAACCAATAAAGTTTATTCAAGGAGCGCTTGCATGACCCGTAATTACCCCTTCTCAGCCATTGTGGGCCAAGAGGATATGAAGCTTGCTATTTTGGTAGCTGCATTGGAGCCTAGTATTGGCGGTGTATTGGTGATGGGAGATCGCGGCACCGGGAAGTCAACTGCGGTTCGAGGTCTCGCGGCACTTTTACCCACCATGACCGTTGTGAAAGACTGCGCGTATGGATGCGATCCCAAAGCGATGGCAGGCCTATGTGCTACTTGCAGTTCGGGAGCAAAAACCAAACCCAAAACGGAGCTGCGCCCTGTTCCAGTGGTTGATCTCCCCTTGGGTGCAACCGAAGATCGCGTACTTGGGGCCTTGGATATCGAGAAAGCTTTAACACTTGGCGAGAAGGCCTTTGAACCCGGCTTATTAGCGAAAGCCAATCGCGGATTTTTATACATCGATGAGGTTAATCTGTTGGACGACCACTTGGTTGATCTACTCATTGATGTCGCTGCGTCAGGACAAAATGTGGTGGAGCGCGAGGGTTTGAGTGTGCGCCATCCTGCCCGATTTGTATTGGTAGGTAGTGGCAATCCTGAAGAGGGCGAGTTGCGCCCCCAACTCTTGGATCGTTTTGGACTAGCCGTGGAGGTGAAAACCCCAAGCGATATGCCTAGCCGTGTCGAGATCATTAAACGACGTGATGCCTTTGAGCGCAATCCTGATGCCTTCATGAAGATTTGGGATCAAGAGGATGCGAGGATACGGGAGATGATGGCAAGCGCACGCAAGAAATTAGCCAGCGTCAAGGTTGATGACAAATTACTACACGATGCCAGTACGCTTTGCGCCCATCTGGGTACTGATGGCCTACGCGGTGAGCTCACACTCTTGCGTGCCTCACGCGCAGTCGCTGCCCTCGATGGTAAAAACAAAGTAACACGCGATCATCTCAAGCGCATTGCAGTACCGGCTTTGCAGCATCGCTTGCGTCGCAACCCTCTCGACGAATCCAGCTCAGCAACGCGTGTGCAACGGGCACTCGATGAGTTATTTGCTTAAGGCATGAACCCTTACTGGTTAACTTGCCTGCAGGTTGCGCAGTTGATCACACTCGCACCCCATGAATTTGGTGGGGTGATTGTGCATGCGCGCTCCGGTCCTGTTCGAGAGCGCTGGTTACAAACCCTTGAACAGCTTGCACGCCATCACGGTTTAACAACACCATTACGGAAGATCCCCAGCGGTATCTCAGATGAGAACTTACTTGGTGGTTTGGATATTGAGGCCACCATCATTGCAGGTAAGCCAATCTTTCGACCGGGGGTCTTAAGTCATTGTGACCAAAGTCTGGTGATTCTGCCAATGGCTGAGCGAGTGGAAGCAGGCACAGTGGCCCGTATTGCAGCCGCCCTCGATCATGGCGCCATTCAGGTTGAGCGTGATGGTCACGGAGAACGCATTGCCTGCGCGATGGGAGTGATCGCTCTCGATGAAAGCATTGAAGAAGACGAGAGTGTGAATCTAAAATTGATCGAGCGCTGCGCGTTTTATATTGATTTAGATTCGATCGCATGGCATGACCTACCAGATGCCAAACTCGATACAGAGTTCATTGATCTGGAAAGAGTGGGCATTCAAAAGCGGGTAGAGCAAATCACCCTCAGTGATGAACAATACGCAGCGCTCGTCGGAATTGCGGCGCAGTTAGGCATTGCCTCTTTGCGAGCCGTGCAATTTACAGCAAGAACTGCGCGGCACTTGGCTGCCATGGATCTCGAATGGCATCAGAGCGAGCCCAGCCAAGAACATCTTGAGCGGGCGGTGACCTTAGTATTGCTACCGAGAGCAACACAAATACCTGATATGGCCGATGAGACTCAAGCCGAGGACGAACCCTCTCCTGAGCAAAACGAGGATGCCAACCCCGAAGAAACCCAATCGCATAATCAAGAAACAGAAGTTCTTGAAGATCAAGTATTAGAAGCGGCGCAAGCAGCGATCCCTCGCGAACTGCTCGATCGACTCACTCAACTCGCGTTAGTACGACAAAAAAATCATTCTGCTGGTAAGGCAGGTGCTAGCCAATTAAGCAGTCAACGCGGTCGACCAATGGGCTCAAAGCCTGGAATGCCCTCTGGCAATCAACGACTGAGTTTGATGGACACCCTGCGCGCCGCCGTGCCATGGCAACGCATCCGCCAGCTCCAACTTAAGAGTAGTCAGAATCCGTCTCAGCCAAAAATCCTCATTCGTAAGGATGATCTGCGCATCAAACGCTATCGACAACGCAATCAGACACTCACAACCTTTGTGGTCGATGCCTCAGGCTCTGCGGCGATTCATCGTTTAGCTGAGGCAAAAGGTGCGGTGGAGTTGTTGCTAGCAGAGTGCTATGTACGACGCGATCAGGTAGCACTCATTAGTTTTCGGGGAAGCGAAGCAGAACTGTTGTTAAGCCCAACCCGTTCTCTGGTTAGAGCAAAGCGCTCTTTAGCATCGCTACCCGGTGGTGGCGGCACACCGCTAGCCCTTGCGATTGATACGGCTTTTACACTGGCGAAGGGATCGCTTAAAAAAGGCATGACCCCCACCTTGGTGTTCTTAACCGATGGCCGCGCCAATATTGCACGCGATGGCACGCCAGGTCGTGCTCAAGCACAGATTGATGCGGAGCAATCGGCAAAGCTAGCATCGCAGATCAAGGTACGCAGTTTATGGATTGATACCTCACCGCAAGCGCGCGAAGAGGGACAGCACATTGCCCGACTGATTGGTTCGTACTATTTGCCTCTACCGCATGCACGCGCTCAGGAGCTCTCGCAAGCAGTACTAGGTGTTTTGCACACCTAAAGCTAATTACTTCTTCAGGGCGCGCAGCTCACTCAAGATTAGATCAGCGGTCTTGGGAGTTTCCACTTCGTGCATGATGTGACCACCAGGCCAGTAGATCACCGTCGATTTTGGAAAGTATTGCTTGATGATTTTTTGAAGACCAATTTCTGGGACCCACTGATCGCTCTCACCAATCACCCAAATTAACTTACTCGGAAGGCTTGAACCTGCTTTGAGTACTTGATCGATATTGGCTGAGGCCATAAAGTTCATCGCGCCGCGCACATGCTCAGGCGATTGAAACAAGCGTCGATAGTAGTTGCGATTGGTCTCTGGCAAATTGGTGTTGGTGGAATCTAACAATCGATCGGTCATTCCTGAGAGTGGCGCAATCTTCGCCAGAATCGATGCCAGAGTCGCCGATTTAGTGACTGGCCCTAACATCGGTCCAAAAAATTGGGTATAGCTGGGCGGTGGTGGAATCAGTGAGGGATTCAGACCAATAATCACCTGTGGTTTGGTGGGTGCGAGATTAGCAAAGGCGAGCGCTAAGGGAGCGCCAGCGGAATGGCCAACCACGATGGATGGCCATGGCATTTTGAGTTCCTTGATAAGAGCAATCAAATTACTTGCGATCTGCTCAAGTCGTAATGAATTGACCGAAGCCCCCATTGTGAAGGCGTGCCCTGGTAAATCGACGCTCAGCACCTGCGCCTCTGGATTGAGTAAAGGCGTGATCTCACCCCAGGAGTGCGTCGAGGAACCAGTGCCATGCAGCAGCAAAATCACCGGCCCCTTCCCCGAGATTTGGATATGCCACGTGAGATCGCCCACGGTAATCGAGCGACTCATTTGGCGGTTTGGCCAGTTGTAGGGAATGCGATTAATGGAACTCATTAGGGTTTTCCCTAGATTTGATTGATTGACCCTGTTGCATTAGCTGACTATATTCATCATCATAATAAGTGTAAAAAAATATTTACACTTTTTTACCCGTATTGCGACCCGATTAACTCTGAAAGCCGGTCATGAGCTCAAAAATCAGCCCCAGTCACGCTATGCAAGAACGCATTGAGAAGGGCTTGCATCAAGCACTTGCCATCGCAGAGTCTAAGACAGCCCCACAAAATTTACAAAGGGCTTTGCATCATGCGGTTTTCCCAGGTGGTGCGCGCATTCGGCCTCAATTGTGTTTAGCGGTTGCTGCCGCCTGTGGGGACGACGATCCTGATTTATCAATTGCAGCTGCGGGCGCGATTGAGCTATTGCATTGTGCATCGCTGGTACACGATGATTTACCCTGTTTTGATAATTCGATGGTGCGTCGTGGTCAGCCCTCAGTGCACGCTGCATTTGGTGAACGTATAGCCGTGCTCGCGGGTGATGCACTCATTGTGCTTGCCTTTCAATACATGGCCTCATGCAGCATGCGCTCACCACTGCGCTTAGCGCCACTACTAAAAACCATCGCTGCTTCAGTGGGTGCACCCCATGGCATCGTATCCGGTCAAGCCTGGGAGTGCGAATCCAAAGTCCAACTGTCGCAGTATCAAAAAGAAAAAACCGGCTCACTCTTTGAAGCTGCAACCGCAGCGGGCGCGCAAGCCGCAGGCGCCGATGCGGATACCTGGAAACCGCTTGGTGAGTGGTTAGGTGAGGCCTATCAAGTAGCCGATGACATTCGAGATGTATTAGCCGATCAAGCGACGATGGGTAAACCACAAGGCCAAGATCTAACCCATGATCGACCGAGCTCCGCACGAGACCTTGGTTTAGTGGGTGCGGTTCAGCATTTTGATGAATTGGTATACAAAGCAATTCATTCGATACCGTCGTGTAAAGGCGAGAAGATGCTGCGTGCCTTAGTAGCGAAAGAGGCTGAACGCTTGATTCCGGAAGCATGGTTTATCAATACGAGTCGACCGCTGCATCACCATGCCACTGTCTGAGCGTGTGTCCGAAGACACGCAAATCCATCACCGATCATTGAAAGACAGCTTCGCCGATTGGCGTAATCGTGTCATTGCCTCACCCCGATTTCAGCGCTGGGCTGCACGCTTTCCATTGACACGCTGGGTTGTGCGGCGTCAGGCCTCCGCACTCTTTGATGTCATGGCGGGCTTTGTGTACTCGCAAATATTGCTTGCATGTGTGAAAGTCAATTTGTTTGAGTTGCTTGCAAACGGCGCTTTATCCAAAGCACAATTGCAAGAGCAGATTACGTTACCGCCCGCAGGACTCAATCGTTTACTCGATGCTGCAGTTGCCATTCGTCTTTTAACGAAACGAGAGGGCGAGCACTATGCACTTGGCATGCTGGGGGCACCTTTAGTAGGCAATCGTGCACTCATCGATATGATTATTCATCACGGCGATTTTTATCGTGATCTGCAAGATCCCTTGGCACTCTTGCGTGGTGATATTTCTGGGAAAGCGGCGATGGCTGAGTATTGGCCTTATATCGATCATGCGCACGATCCCAAACCAGAATCCCTATCGGCCGAGCGCGTTGCGAACTATTCAAAGCTGATGGCGCACACCCAACCCTTGGTTACCGCTGAAGTAATTGATGCCTATTCGTTTGCAAAGCACCGCCATTTACTGGACATTGGTGGTGGGCAGGGCGCGTTCGTTGCGCAACTTGCAAAACTTTATCCACAGTTGCGGTGCACGATTTTTGATCTCCCTGGCGTCACTGAGTTAGCAACTGCTCAGATTGCTAAAACAGACGTATCGAATCGCATCGAAGCGATTGGGGGGAATTTCTTTGATGAGGAATTGCCCAAGGGCGCGGATGTGGCGACCCTCATCCGAGTGATTTTTGATCACGATGACTCGCGGGTAAAGATCCTGTTACGGAATGTTTTCAATGCCTTAGAGCCGGGCGCAAGTCTAATTCTGGCTGAGCCCATGGCCGATACCCCAGGGCAAGAGGCAATGGGGGATGCGTACTTTGGCTTCTATTTGCTGGCAATGGGGCGGGGAAGACCCCGTTCCCAAGCCGAAATTAGCCAAATGCTAAAGGAAGCCGGTTTTGAGGCGGTTCGGCTTTTGCCATCCGCTATCCCCTTGAATGCACAGATCTTGCATTGTAAAAAGCCAATGATTTCAGTGGGTTAGAGTCTAAAAGCCGATTTTTGCCCAAAAAGCCTTGTAAATACTAGGGGTCATCAGTAGAAACCCCTAGATAAATTATTCCCAAAGTGGTGAAGAATGAGTAATGTAAATAAATATTTACACATAAAATATGTAAATAAGAAATGACACTATGAACACAATCTATCAAGCAAAGGCCATCGTGCTCGAAAAGCCCGAGAGCGTTGTCTTGAGTGAGTTGAAGTTATCACCCGTCACTGAGACGGATGTTGTGGTTGATATTGAATGGAGTGGTATTAGCACAGGCACTGAAAAACTTCTATGGAGTGGGCGTATGCCCCACTTCCCGGGCATGGGTTATCCATTGGTTCCGGGCTATGAGTCAGTCGGCAAGATTTATCAAGCGGGGATTCGGTCTGGGTATCAGCCCGGTCAACGGGTATTCGTTCCAGGGGCGCGTTGCTTTGGTGACGTAAAAGGTCTCTTCGGTGGCGCCGCATCACGCGTGGTGGTGCCAGCAAGTCGAGTGATTGGAGTTGATAACAAGCTAGGCGCAGAAGCCGTTTTGTTTGCCTTAGCAGCAACTGCGCATCACGTCACATCGGCTGAGGGTAGTCAACAGCCTGATCTGATTATTGGCCATGGTGTCTTAGGCCGCCTGATTGCGCGCATTGCTGTGCTTGCTGGAAAAAGTCCCGTGGTTTGGGAAAGCGATGCCGATCGTCGCAAGGGTGCAGTTGGGTATGAAGTCATCGACCCAAGCTCCGATCAGAAACGCTATTACAAAACGATTGTGGATGTGAGTGGCGACGCTTCATTACTGGATACCTTGATTTCCTGTTTAGCACCTGGCGGTGAAATCGTTCTCGCGGGCTTTTATGACGCCCCCATGACCTTCTCATTCCCTCAGGCATTTATGCGCGAAGCCCGCATTCGGGTAGCAGCGCAATGGCAGCCTAAAGATTTATTAGCCGTGAAACATTTAGCCGAGTCCGGTCGGCTCTCATTAGATGGATTAATTACGCATCATGCATCACCTGCGCATGCTGATAAAGCCTATCGCCAAGCCTTTAGCGATAAAGATTGTTTAAAGATGGTCCTTGATTGGAGAACCTTGCAATGAGTCCAGCAACCGCAAAATTAGAAGGTGTGCCAGCCGAAGCAACGGTGCAATTTGTCAATCTCAAAAAAGAGGCTGACATGGAACCGGATCCAGTCCACAAAGGACCAGTGACCAAAGAAACCCAAATCATCGCCATTTATGGCAAAGGCGGAATCGGTAAAAGTTTTACTCTCGCCAATCTTTCCTACATGATGGCGCAGCAAGGCAAGAAAGTATTGCTGATTGGTTGCGATCCGAAAAGTGATACCACTTCTTTACTGTTTGGAGGCAAAGCCTGCCCGACGATCATTGAAACTTCTTCGAAGAAAAAGTTATCGGGTGATTCTGTATCGATTGGCGATGTGTGCTTTAAACGCGATGGCGTATTTGCAATGGAGCTCGGTGGTCCCGAAGTAGGGCGTGGTTGCGGTGGTCGCGGCATCATTCACGGTTTTGAAACCCTGGAGAAGTTGGGTTTTCATGATTGGGGGTTTGATTACGTTCTCTTAGATTTCTTAGGCGACGTGGTGTGCGGTGGTTTTGGATTGCCGATTGCACGTGATATGTGCCAAAAAGTGATTGTGGTGGGAAGCAATGATTTGCAATCCCTCTATGTTGCCAATAATGTCTGCTCCGCAGTGGAGTACTTCCGTAAGTTGGGCGGCAATGTCGGTGTCGCGGGCATGGTGATCAATAAGGATGACAACACTGGTGAAGCTCAAGCCTTTGCAGAGAAAGTAGGCATTCCTGTATTAGCAGCGATTCCTGCACACGAAGATATTCGTCGTAAGAGTGCTAGCTATGAAATCATCGGCCGTCCTGGTACGCAATGGGGTCCACTCTTTGAAGAGTTGGCGACCAATGTAGCGAGTGCGCCACCGGTACGACCCAAGCCACTGAGCCAAGACGATCTCTTGGGGCTCTTCTCATCAGACATTACTGGTCGTGACTACGTCCTTGAGCCCGCCACCGATGTTGACATGATGGGTAAAGACGCGGTCGTCAAGAAAACCCTTGAAGTGGTCTACGACAAAGTCTAAGTTCATGAGTAAACCCATCATTCCCATCGTGCCAGAGCAGTTGGTCAACGATCCATCCCAGGGGGATGGCGTGGGATGCCATGCGGGTGAAAAGCAAATGATGGATGCAGCAAAGTCTGCAGGCAAAGCCGAAGTATTACAACGCTATGCACAAGACTATCCCAAAGGGCCGCACGATCAACCGCAAAGTATGTGTCCAGCCTTTGGATCTCTGCGTGTTGGTTTACGTATGCGTCGTACCGCCACCATTCTGTCGGGCTCTGCCTGCTGTGTATACGGCTTAACGTTTACATCGCATTTCTATGGTGCGCGTCGCAGTGTGGGCTATGTGCCATTTAACTCCGAGACCTTGGTCACTGGAAAGCTCTTTGAAGATATTCGGGATTCGGTGCATGAACAGGCTGATCCCAGTAAATACGATGCGATCGTCATCATAAATTTATGCGTGCCGACTGCCAGTGGTGTACCACTGCAATTGCTGCCTAAAGAAATTAATGGCGTACGCATTATTGGTATCGATGTGCCAGGCTTTGGTGTGCCAACCCATGCTGAGGCAAAAGATGTATTAGCCGGTGCCATGTTGCAATACGCTCGCCACGAAATCATGGCTGGTCCCGTGCAAGCGCCGCGTACTGGTTTGCAAACAAAACCGACCATCACGCTTTTGGGTGAGATGTTCCCAGCCGATCCCGCAGTAATTGGTGCGATGTTGGAGCCCATGGATCTTGCAGTGGGCGCCACAGTACCAACCCGCGAATGGCGCGAGCTATATCAAGCGCTCGATTGCAAAGCAGTCGCAGCGATTCATCCGTTTTACACAGCCAGCATTCGGGAGTTTGAAGCGGCAGGCCGACCCATCGTTGGATCTGCGCCTGTTGGTTACGAGGGAACTGCTGCATGGTTAGAAGCGATTGGCAAAGTAACTAATACACCGCAAGACCGAATCAATGCGGCCAAACATAAAATCTTGCCAGCAATTAAAGCCGTCCTTGGTGCAACTCCGATTAATGGCCGCATTACCTTAAGCGGCTACGAAGGCTCCGAACTTTTAGTGGCGCGCTTGCTCATTGAGAGCGGTGCGGATGTCCGTTATGTGGGATCTGCCTGCCCACGCACCGTCTGGAGTGATGCCGATCGCGAGTGGTTGGAAGCCAAAGGTGTGCAGGTGCAGTTTCGTGCATCACTTGAGCAGGATTTAGCAGCGATGGCCGAGTATCAGCCTGATTTGGCAATTGGCACAACACCGGTGGTGCAAGCTGCAAAGCAAGCATCGATTCCCAGTCTGTATTTCACAAACCTCATTTCTGCTCGTCCTTTAATGGGGCCTGCAGGCGCTGGATCGCTAGCGCAAGTAATTAATGCCGCCATTGGTAATCAAGCGCGCTTTGATGAGATGAAAGTCTTCTTTGGTGAGGTTGGTGCCAATCACAATGCCGGCGTTTGGGAAAGTGTTCCCAAAGATCGCCCTGAGTTCAAAGCCGAGACCCGTCGCAAGTTGGAAAAAGCGATTAAGAAACGCAAAGCCGAGGAGATGATCTGATGTACGTCATTGATCACGATCGCGCTGGCGGCTATTGGGGAGCCGTGTATGTGTTTACGGCCATCAAGGGGTTGCAAGTGGTGATCGACGGACCGGTCGGTTGTGAGAACTTACCTGTTACCTCGGTCTTGCATTACACCGATGCACTGCCACCGCATGAGTTACCGATCGTTGTCACTGGATTGGCGGAAGAACAATTGGGACGTGAGGGGACCGAGGGTTCCATGAAACGCGCTCACGCCACCTTAGATCCTGATTTACCTGCAGTGGTGGTGACCGGATCAATCGCCGAGATGATTGGTGGGGGTGTAACACCTGAAGGTACAGCCATTGCTCGCTTCTTACCGCGTACGATTGATGAAGACCAATGGCAGTGTGCTAATCGCGCCATGTATTGGTTATGGTCAGAGTATGGCATCAAGAATGTGCCGGCCCGCAAACCCCGCAAAGAAGGGGAGAAGCCACGTGTCAATATTATTGGCCCTGCGTATGGCACGTTTAATATGCCGAGCGACTTGGCGGAGATCCGCCGTTTGGTCCAAGGAATTGGCGCTGAGATCAATATGGTGTTTCCACTCGGTAGTCACTTAGCCGATGTGTCGCGTTTAGTCGAAGCTGATGTCAATATTTGCATGTACCGCGAGTTTGGTCGCATGCTGTGTGAAGCCTTAGACCGTCCCTATTTGCAAGCCCCGATCGGATTACATAGCACGACCAAATTCTTGCGCAAACTAGGCGAGTTATTGGATCTGGATCCTGAGCCATTTATTGAGCGTGAGAAGCACACCACGATTAAGCCAATTTGGGATCTGTGGCGCTCGGTGACGCAGGACTTTTTTGGGACCGCAAATTTTGCGATTGTTGCAAACGAGACCTACACGCGCGGGATCTCTCATTTCTTGAGCGAGGAGATGGGTCTGCCCTGCAGCTTTGCCATTTCTCGTAAGCCTGGTCAGAAAACTGATAGCGAGGAAATTCGAAAGTTAGTCAAAGAGAAAGCACCCTTAGTGCTATTCGGAAGTTATAACGAACGCATGTATTTAGCCGAAGCGGGTGGTAAGGGTATGTATATCCCCGCATCGTTTCCAGGCGCAATCATTCGGCGCCATACCGGCACTCCATTTATGGGATACGCCGGCGCAACCTATTTAATCCAAGAATTTTGTAATGGGCTGTTTGACGCTCTGTTCCATATCTTGCCTTTAGGTACCGAGATGGATAAGGTGGACTCCACCTTGGCACGTGGTCAAGCAGCAAACGCCTTTCAATGGGATACAGACGCCCAAACGATGGTTGCCAATTATGTTCAGAAGCAACCGGTCTTGGTGCAAATCTCGGCAGCCAAGCAATTGCGTGATCGCGTCGAGCGCGATACCGAATCCTCAGGTGAAGCGCGAGTCACTGCAGAGCGCGTGCGCCTGTCTTGTCCTGAGATTGTGCAAGAGAAAGTACCCAACCCCATATCGGAGAAAGTATGAATCTGACTACTTTGCTCCATCCCCAATGTGGCAGTTCCATGCCATATGCCCTTGTCGCGCGGGCTTTGCGCGGTGCTAGCCGAAAGGCTAATTTTGAAGGAGGGATCTCGAATGAGTGATCACAGAGGCTCTATTTCTGGTCTTACCGACGACGAGGCGAAAGAATTTCACCAGTTTTATGTCCAAGGTTTGGTCGGGTTTACTGCAATAGCGGTCATTGCTCACATTTTGGTGTGGGCTTGGCGTCCTTGGTTCTACTGAAATCGGAAGTAACAACGTAAAGGTAACGATATGAAAGATATCCATTTAAACCACTCGGTACAAGAGATCGCTAAGAACGATTCAATCACGTTCAAGACGATTTTTGTCTTGTGTTTTGTGGTGTGTTTTGTACTCGCGCTCTTTACTGTGTTCTTACCAGGTCAGTGGAGATCCTGGCTACCAGGATCGGAAGAGAAGTCAATGATCGACGGCGTAAGGTCTGCGGTTTATAGCTTTATGTCGTATTTAACTTAGGAGAAATACCATGTGGAGAATTTGGAAACTATATGACCCATTACGGGCTATGGCTATTCAAGGAATCTTCCTGTTCGGTTTAGCAGCAATGATTCATTTGATTCTGCTAAGCACAGTTCGTTTTAATTGGCTTGATGGTTTAAGTCAGGCTGAGTATGTAAAACAAACTGGTAACAGTGGAGCAGCTAAGCCACCAGCAGTACCAGCAGCAAAGTAGTACGCATCATGAAAACCGTGGTGGATAGGGCTTGATTACATATCGAGTCTTATCTGCCAATTTAAGGAAGGACTAAAAAATGGCCATGCTCAGCTTTGAACGAAAGTACCGAGTACGAGGGGGAACCCTGGTTGGCGGAGATTTATTCGACTTTTGGGCGGGCCCTTTTTATGTCGGATTTTTTGGTATCACCACGATCTTCTTTACCTTTTTAGGTACTGCACTCATTTTGTGGGGCGCATCGCAAGGACCAACTTGGAACTTGTGGCAGATTAATATCGCCCCGCCCGATTTGAAATACGGCCTAGCACCCGCTCCGCTGATGGAGGGAGGGCTGTGGCAGTTAATTACGATTTGTGCCTTAGGCGCATTTGGGTCATGGGCGCTTCGTGAAGTCGAGATCTGTCGCAAATTAGGCATGGGCTTTCATGTGCCATTTGCCTTCTCAGTCGCGATCTTTGGTTATTTCACACTGGTTGTAATTCGTCCCGTGTTGATGGGCGCTTGGGGTCATGGCTTCCCGTACGGCATCTTGAGTCACCTTGATTGGGTCTCAAACGTCGGCTATCAATACCTGCACTTTCACTACAACCCCGCGCACATGATTGCGATCACCTTGTTCTTTACCACGACCCTTGCACTTGCCATGCACGGTGCCTTGGTATTGTCATCGACTAATCCGCAAAAGGGCGAGTTTGTGAAAACCCCCGAGCATGAAGACACATTTTTCCGGGATTTGATTGGCTACTCCGTCGGTACCCTAGGAATCCACCGACTTGGATTGTTCTTGGCCCTAGCCGCCGTTTTTTGGAGTGCCGTTTGCATTGTGATTAGTGGACCATTTTGGACTCGTGGTTGGCCAGAGTGGTGGGGTTGGTGGTTAAACCTCCCCATTTGGTCATAAGAAGAATCGAGGGATAAGAATATGGACTATCAAAATTTATTTACCCAGGTTCAGGTGGTTGCTGAACCGCATCATGGCTCACCACTCAATCCCAGAAAGGATGAGCGTGAACGTATCGGCAAACCATTTTTGGTCCATTTATTTGGCCGTTTAGGAAATGCGCAGATTGGCCCTATTTATTTAGGAACGATTGGGATTGCCTCACTATTCTTTGGCATGATCGGCTTTCAGATCATTGGCTGGAATATGTTGGCCTCGGTGAACTGGGATCCAATCCAGTTTGTGCGCCAACTCTTTTGGCTATCGCTTGATCCGCCCTTGCCGAAGCATGGCCTGAACTTCATCATGCCGCTCTCTGAAGGCGGTTGGTGGATGATGGCCGGTGCATTCTTAACTGCATCGGTGTTGTTATGGTGGTGGCGAACCTACCGACGTGCGGTTGCACTTGGCATGGGTACCCATATTGCTTGGGCTTTCTTGTCAGCAATTTGGTTGTTCCTCGTCTTAGGCTTCTTTAGACCGCTATTAGTGGGCAGCTGGAGTGAAGGCGTGCCGTTTGGTATCTTCTCGCACTTGGATTGGACTGCCGCGTTCTCTTTACGTTACGGTAATTTGTTTTACAACCCATTCCATATGCTCTCCATTGCATTCCTCTATGGATCAGCGCTGTTGTTTGCCATGCACGGCGCAACCATCCTAGCGGTTGGTCGCTATGGTGGTGAGCGCGAGATTGAACAAATTGTGGATCGCGGTACTGCATCGGAGCGCGCCGGACTATTTTGGAGATGGACCATGGGCTTTAATGCCACGATGGAGTCCATCCACCGTTGGGCTTGGTGGTTTGCCGTATTGGTCCCACTGACCGGCGGTATCGGAATTTTATTAACGGGTACTGTGGTTGATAACTGGTACTTGTGGGCAGTGAAGCATGGGGTTGCACCTGCATACCCTGATATTTACAGTATTCCCACAGTGGATCCAGCAGCAACATTTGTGCCACCTCCACCTGTTACGAAATAAGGAGCAATCATGAACTCAATTCAACGCATATTGGGCATTGCTGCTCTGGCAGGAGCTACATTATTTCTGACGGCATGTGAACGCCCACCGGTGGACTCCGTACAGAGCGGCTTCCGTGGCACTGGTATGGCGATGGTGTACAACCCACGTACGCTAGAGGCACAGGCAGAAAAGAATCAGGTGCCGGTATCGATTCCTGCTGATGCGGATGGTCCTAAAGCTGGTGCCGTCTATAAGAACGTCAAGGTCTTAGGAAATCTGAGCGTTGCTCAGTTTACGAACTTCATGGTAGCAATGACCAGTTGGGTTGCGCCTGAGCAAGGCTGTGCTTACTGCCATAACGTTGCAAATTTTGCTGAAGACTCGGTCTATACCAAAATTGTCTCCCGCAAAATGATTCAGATGACCCAACGAATTAACGTCGAATGGAAATCGCACGTAGCGGATACGGGGGTGACCTGCTATACCTGCCACCGTGGTAACAACATTCCACAAAACGTTTGGTTTACCGATCCTGCTAAGCCTCAGGGCAGTGGATTCTTAACAGGTAAGAATGGCCAAAACACACCAGCACCATCGGTGGGTCTGTCGGATTTACCATACGACCCATTTACTCCTTACTTATTAAAAGCTGAAAACATTCGTATGAATGGACCTACAGCTTTGCCGACAGGTAATAAGAACAGTATTCAGGATACCGAGAAAGTATTTGGCTTGATGGTGCATATGTCGACCTCCTTAGGTGTGAACTGTGCCTATTGTCATAACACCCGCGCAATGCCCGAGTGGTCGCAAAGCCCTCCGCAGCGCATGACTGCATGGTATGGCATTCGGATGGCACGTGACATTAATAACAACTACATGGTGCCCATTACTAATGTATTCCCGCCCCATCGTTTGGGACCTGAGGGTGATGTGGCAAAAGCGAATTGCGCAACTTGCCACCAGGGAGCCTATAAGCCTCTTTATGGTGTTTCGATGCTCAAAGATTACCCATTCTTAACAGGCGCGCCCGCACCGCGCGTTGCACCAAAGCCTGCTGAGAAGAGCAATACTGTTGCGATGAAGTAAAGAATGATGTAACCGGTACTTATGGCGTCCTTCGTGGCGCCATTTTTTTCTAAATTAGGAAGCCATGCTCAAACGAACTTACCTACCCAGTGATGACCGCCCAATTGCGGTGGTGATTGGGAGTGGTTTTGGTGGCTTAGCCGCAGCCATTCGGCTTTCTCACAAAGGGTATCGGGTTAAGGTATTCGAGAAGCTTGATAAGCCAGGTGGTCGAGCCTATGTGCATGAGCGCGATGGTTATACCTTTGATGCCGGGCCCACCATTATTACGGCTCCCTTTTTACTCGAGGAGTTATGGGAGTTGTGTGGCGAGAAACTTGAAAACGATGTGGATCTAAGGCTAATGGATCCGTTTTATCGGATTCGGTTTGATGATGGCAGCCATTTTGATTACACGGGTGATCTGGCGCGCATGCGCGATGAGGTTGCTAAATTCAGTCCAGCTGATTTGCCGGGCTACGATCGCTTTCTAGCAGAGGCCGAGAAATGCTATCAGCTTGGCTTTAAAGAGCTTAGTAATGTCGCCTTTGACTCCCTAAGTGATTTATTCGAGGCCTTTCCATCGATGGTGAAGATGAAGGCTTGGGAGAGTATCTACACACTCGTTGCACGGCATTTGAAGAACGACAAGTTACGGCAGGTGATGAGTTTTCATCCACTGCTCATTGGCGGCAATCCATTCTCGGTAACTGCGGTGTATTCACTCATTAATTCCTTGGAACGTAAACACGGCGTGTTCTCAGCCATGGGCGGAACGGGCTCCTTGATTAAGGGCTTAGTTCGTTTATTGGCGGATTTAGGGGTGGATGTGCAATGCAACCAAGAAGTAAAGCGCATCGAAGTACGTGATGGCAAAGCCGTTGGTATTACGTTGGCAGATGGTAATTTTGTGCCGGCAGATATCGTAGTTTCAAATGCCGATGCCGCCTGGACCTATCAGAGATTAATCGAGCCTCAGCATCGCAAAGTTTGGACCGATAAAAAAGTAGCACGTAGCAAATATTCAATGAGTTTATTTGTTTGGTACTTCGGAACGAATCGGCAATACCCGGATGTACCACACCATATGATTTTGCTAGGCAAGCGTTATCGCGAGTTGCTAGAAGATATCTTCAAGCGCAAAGTGCTGGCAAAGGATTTCAGTCTCTACTTGCACCGACCGACCGCGACCGATCCAAGTCTTGCCCCCGCAGGTCATGACACCTTTTATGTCTTGTCTCCCGTACCGAACCTTGATAGTGGTACCAACTGGCAAGAGACCGCAGAGCCTTATCGCCAAGCCATTGCAGAGTATCTCGACCAATCGGTATTACCTGGCTTTCAAAAGCATGTCACCACCTCGTTTTGTACCACCCCACAGGATTTTCAGGATCGGTTGTTATCGGTTAAAGGTGCAGCCTTTGGTTTTGAGCCACTCTTATTGCAAAGTGCGTGGTTTAGACCCCATAACCGCAGCGAGGATGTAAAGGGACTTTACATGGTGGGAGCTGGGACCCATCCTGGCGCCGGAATTCCGGGTGTTTTGTCGTCGGCGAAGGCCTTAATGTCCGTGGTTCCTCATCCAATTAATGTGGCAAAGGGGTATGCGCAATGAACCGCAGCTCAAAACGTTTTGACCAAGATCTCAATGAGTGTGTAGAAACCATGCGCGATGGCTCCAAATCCTTCTTTGCTGCCTCGCGCGTATTGCCTAGTCGTGTGCGCGATCCCGCTACAGCACTGTATGCATTTTGTCGGATCACCGATGATATTGCTGATGCCGCGGACGCAACTGAGCAATCCATCATCACGCTTCAAGAGCGATTGGATGCTATCTACTTAGGTCAGCCCATGGATGAAGCGGCAGATCGGGCTTTGGCAGAGGTGGTGCGTGCCTTTGATATTCCTAAAGAATTACCACTCGCATTGATTGAGGGGTATGCCTGGGATACGCAATACCGTACCTACGAGACCTTTGATGAACTGCTCGATTACTGCTCGCGAGTCGCTGGCACGGTTGGTGCCATGATGTGTTTGATCATGGGAAAACGCGAGCCCGAGACCGTCGCACGCGCTTGTGAGCTTGGCCTTGCTATGCAGTTAACCAATATTGCACGCGATGTCGGTGAAGATGCCATGAACGGCAGGATCTATTTACCCATTGAGTGGATGCATGAAGAGGGGCTTGATCCCAAGGAGTGGTTAGCAAACCCACAATTTAATGAGGAAATCTCACGCGTAGTGGCGCGGCTTCTCAAGGAGGCCGACAAACTCTACACCCAAGCTGAAATTGGTATCAGTGATTTACCGTGGGATTGTCGCCCAGCGATTGCTGCAGCGCGCCTCATTTATGCCGAAATTGGGCGTGAAGTTGAGCGCCTTAACCTTGACTCCGTGTCGGTCAGGGCCGTGGTCTCGAAGCAGCGCAAGCTGATCCTATTGACGCATGCAACATCAGCCATCATTGCGAAGTTCTCGATCCGACGTTTTAACCCCCAAGCGCATCCATCGATTCAGTTCTTGATTGAGGCAGTCAATAAAACCCCGCATATTCGACATTACGGCGGAACCATCTACGAGCGAATGACTTGGGTTGTTGATTTGCTCGAGCGCGTTGAGGAGCGAAAGCGGGAGGCAGAAATAAGTACGCACGAACGCTTTCAGGCTAATTAGTTCTAATACCTTTATTGACATTTCCCGATAACTATAGAAAATTTTGCTCATGAATAATGAGCAAAGCAAAAAAATTTCTATTCAATTAAGTCCTGAAAATCTATTCAAGCTCAATACGCTTTCCAAGCAGAATAGTGTTGATTTGTCAGTCATTGTGAATGAGGCCTTAAGCGTGTATTTAGATCAAAAAATACCAACAATATCAAAAGAGGATCCAATAGTTCATTTTGCAGCTAGCATCAAAGAGTTTGATGATTTATACAAAAAATTAACTTAAGGTATCTTAATAAACGTTATTTACCTAACCCTCGGCATCCGCCAAGGAAGCATAAACTGTACGGCCCAGGATGAGAGTCTTGGAACATCGAGCGTCTCATGAAATGAAGTGACCTGCTCACCGAGTAGCTCGCTACTGAGAACCGAGCGCGCATAAAATGGAGTGTCTTCCAGGGTTTCCAGTATTTTTAGTTGAGCATCTTTCGGGTTACGCATTTGCCTCTGAATCCGCCAACCAGTTTTGGGTAGAGCTTGGCGGGGAGGGGGCTCAAAGTGCTCAATGCGTCCATCGGGAGTAAAAATCAGTCCTAAGACTCGCTCCACCCCATTACGTTGGCGAACATCATAAATGACAGCAGTACGCTCTCCACTTAACTGAGCACGTGACCAATCCCAATCTTTAAACGGAATTGCAATCGGTTCATCTCCTTCATTGGAATCAAAATAGGCATTGCCTTGCCACTTGATTTTGGGAGACTCTAGTTCAACCTCGATGCGCGCGCTAGGTGCTAATGGCCCCCAGCGATGCTTATGCTGATCATCCAGATGGGTCGAGAAATTAAATAATTGCTTTGGGTATAGTTTGAAATGCCCAAGGACGCGTTGACCAAAGGGAACGGCCCGCTCCACAAAATCAACCCGCAAATGATCACCATTCCAATGCAGGCTGCTGGGTCCAATCACAAACTCGGTTTGATTCCGAGAAATACTCGCTGCACTTCGCTCGGTCATAGTCCAGCGTTTATTACCCGGACTATAGATCGCTAAATTAATCGCGCAATGGTTTTCTGGATTGACTTGGGCGTGGCGACGGCGTGCTAATGCATAGTAGGGGGAGAACACGCTTCCTACAAACGCAATCATGACCAGACCATGCTGACCATCATCGCTTAAGGCGTCGACGTACCACCAGAGATAAGCACCCGACCCGACCGCCTGGTCAAACCGAGGTGACCCATCAGGGTTGCGGCCGCCATACGACCCGAAAGGGCTGCCATGGGTACTCCCGCTCCCGGATGCGCGCTGCCCCCCGTTAGATATAGACCCGGTATCGCTGTTTGAGCTGCTGGCCGACGAAAGGTATCCATCCAGCCGTGATTGGCTTGGCCATAAAGAGCCCCACCCGTTGCCGGAAAGAGACGATGAAAGTCCTGTGGCGTAGTGCGCGTCACGGCTGCATCCGCTAAGGAGAGATTGAGGCCACAATGTTCGAGCAGGGAAAGGGATTTTTCTTGACATGATTCAATCTCAGATAGGGTGGGTTGTTGGTGATCTCCAGTGGCTGGCGCATTGACTAAACACAAGAGTCGCTCTCCATCGGGGTGCGAAAGATGATGATCGGTTTGATCTTGGGCGCAAATGTAAACCGTTGGCTTTTGTGGCAAACGCTTGCGATAGAAGATATCCGTGAACTCACTATCGTAGTCCGAGTCAAAGAATACGTTGTGCCGAATTAGAGGAAAACCTTTTGGCTTTGCGTACATTGACCAGGTGATTGCGGATAGCGAGCGGGTGGTTTGCGTGATTGGGGACGCTTGGCGATTGGCCTCGCCGAGTAATCCCGTTTGCAGGGCCATGGCATCACCATTAAAGATAACGGCTTGCGTTTGAATCGTCTCACCATTACTTAAGCGCACTCCTGAGATCTTGCGATTTCGTTGCAAAATCTCTTCGCAGTTCACGCCGCAGATAAAGCGCACCCCTTTGGCGCTCGCCAGATCAGTGAGTGCTTGCGTAATGGCGATCATGCCACCTTGCACCGCCCATACACCTTGCATTTCCACATCAGCGATGAGCATCAGGGTCGCGGGCGCCTGAAACGGTGAGGAACCGCAGTAAGTTGCATAGCGACCAAAGAGTTGATGCAAGCGCGGGTCTTTAAAGTATCGACCTAAACTTTTCCAAAGATCATTAAATAGACCAATTTCATAAAGGGCTTTTGAGCCGGTCGGTCCTAAATCACTCATCATGCCCATCATGGAGGGGCGTTGCGACAACAGATAGGGTTTTTCTAAGGCGCGATAGAGTTTGCGGGTTTGCTCACAAAAGTCAATGAAACGCCGTGCCTCCGCAGCACCTGCAAAATTCTCAATTGCTTTCGCTGATTCATCACGATTGGCAAAGAGATCTAAACGCTCGGATTTGCTCCATGCGTGGCGGGCTAAAATTTTGAGTGGCTCAATCCGCAACGCATCTTCCAGTCGAGAGCCTGCATTAGCAAAGATGCCATCAAAGACCCAGCGCATAGTAAATACCGTAGGCCCAGAATCCACTCCATGACCGGCACAGTCAATTTGCCGAATCTTGCCCCCGAGCCGTTGTTCTTTCTCGACCACGATGACCTCAAGACCCGCGCAAGCAAGGTCTAGAGCACTCACTAAGCCACCGATGCCTCCACCGATCACCACAATGGGTTGATTACCAAGGGACTTAGGCAAGCCTTCTTCCTTTCCAAGTTCCGGTTGCCTCAAATGGCTGAAAGCGTACAAACATCGATTCAGAAAAGTATTGCCCTTGCATGGCTGATTTGATGGCTGCTAAGTGCGCACCAGAGCGGGCATAGGCATCCATGGCAGCTTGAGATTCCCAGATGGTAAATGTAGCCTGCCGAAGGATCGGCGCCTCACCAACACCTGCAGAGATCAGGCAGCCATCGGTATGCAATAAATCCACTTCTGCGGGTGGTGCCTTGGTCCAAAACGATACTGCTTTTGAAGGCTTAATCGATGCCCGCGTGAGTGAGGCGATTGGCCCCGAGCCCGGTTGAGCAATGGACTCGCTCAATTGATGACCAGACCATTGCCCTTTGACTGAATAGGCACGAAGCTTGACGGTAAATAGTTCATGGGCGTGGTCTTGATACCACTTTAGCAAGGGCGACTCACGAACAAATGTATTTGCATGCTCCAAAGAATCAAAGAGGCTAAATAGACCCTGATGGGTTCCACTGGGATTTACCGAAAACCCGGCATTTTTCCCAGACCCCATATGCTTTTGGAACAACAAGCCACTTGGTCGATAGCTGCTAAATCGGTTGAACATCAGGCGTGCAATGCCGGCGAGTTTGGCTTGCGGTTGGATGCTGACCAAGCTCATGACTGCTACCTGTGAAGACATCTTATTCCTCGATGTCGCTATCTTTGCTTTGATCGCTCAGATTGTATTTACGCAACTTAATGTAAAGACTTTGCCGTGAGAGGCCCAGCATCTCTGAAGCAGAGACCCGATTGCCACGTGTGAGCTCGAGCGCAGCTTTAATGCAAAGCTGCTCAATCAGATCGGTGGTCTCATTAATAATTTCTTTTAAGGGTAAGCGACCAACCAGTTGCGTGAGTTCTTCGCTCGAACGTGTAATCGATTCTTCGGGTTGTATCTTTGAGCGAATGCGTGAGCCAACCTCACGAATCGTAAATCCTAAGCATGCATGTGGGTAAGCAACCGACACCGCGGAAATCTCAACCGGATGCAAAGTACCAAACGAGTCTCGAATCGAGGTTGCAAATAACTTAATGGATCCTTTTTCTTGAAGATTAGAGAGCATGACGCGTAAATCGACACTCGAACGCTCAAGCCAGCGCTCAAGGGGCTCATTCAAGATTTGATCAAGCTTATCAGCCATGATCAGACGCAAGAAGGCTTGATTGGCTGTTAATATTTTTCCGGCTGAGTTGGTCACGATAAAGCCATCGGGCGCATTCTCAAGCGCTTGGATCACTAATGATTGGGCGCCTGCATCTTGACGGTCAACAAATTCACCTGAGCGCTTAATCGTGATTAGTAGTAAGGATTGATTTTCATTGCGAAATGGAGCGGCCGATAAAAATGCCTCTTGGCCATTTAAAAGCTGAGTGCTGAGGTCAGCCGCAGTGCTCGTATAGGCAACCTTACTGAGTAATGATTGCGCCTGAATGCGATCGCCCTTGGCTAAATAGTCGATTAGGGAGCGACCATTGAGCTTTTTAATCGATTCATTGAGCAAATCAGCAGCACGAGGGTTGGCCTCAACAATCTTGAACGTATTTGCGTCAAGTACCAATACGGCCTCGGAAGCCATCTCAAATAAAACGCGATAACGCGTTTCAAGCTGACGTAGGCGGGTGTAATCACGTTCAATCGCCTGCTGTGCATCGACTAAGCGTTGTTGTAGGAGAGAGATCTCGCGTAAATCACGAGCGAGCGCAATAATCTGCCCCGTGCTTCCAATTTTCAGCGTTGCGCAGAGGAGGGGCAAATCACTGGCGCCCGGCATCGCAACATTAATTTGCCGAAAGCGCGAGAGGGAGGATTCATTGGCATCCGTTAAGAGCGCCTGAATCTTCGGACGACTCTCTACTGTTACCACATCGACCCAGGATTTACCAACCCAGTTTTCTAGGTTAGGACTTCGTAAATCGGGATTACCAAATGCAATACTCTGAATCACACCCGCTGAATTAAGGGTGAGCGAGATGTCTGCCGAAGCCTCGACGAGATTGGCAATCTCTTCGGGGTTGAGTTGCCCAAAAGTGTGAGCGGTGCTGGCAATGTTGGTCACGATCTCGGTCTTTTATTGGTTTTTCTTAAACACGCGATTTTAAGATATTCTCAGCGGCAATCACTGCATCTGGGGCGCTCAAGGTGCAAATGTCAGCAGCGCATCGATCCATTAATTCTGGCTTGGCATTAAAGAGTGCACCCCCGGCCATAATCCCAATTTGGGAGTTAGCCGAACATGTGCGGATCGCTTGAACCAATTCCTGCATGGCATCCCATTGCAGCTCATATGAAATTGAGATTCCCACAATGTCAAATGCTTGCTCACGGCAAAGCGTAAGTATTTCCTCGCCAGAGGGGTTGGCTACTGTCGTGACATCCCAGCCTGCTTGGATAAAGAATTCGCTCAACATCAACACACCCATGGTGTGTTGCGAGTGGGGCATTGCAAATAACAAGGCTCTCCCTGAGAGGGTTTTGTATTCGCTTTCGTTATTCCGAAAGTCCGGACTAAGTTCTTGCATGATTCGCTGAACTCGACCTAGCGCGAGGGTCACGGTTGTAAAACTCTGCTCATCCAGTTCCCAATAACAGCCTAAGCGCCTTGCTGCCGGTGCAATTAAGTCGAGATAGATCTCATTTAAGTCTCGACCTTCAAGACGCAAGGCTTGAATATATCCAAGGCAAATATCGTTCGAGCTATGAATGAGCAATTCAGCAAAGTGTTTGACCTCATCGCTGGATATCGGCACCCCAGCTTTCCCCGAATCAACGTCCGGGGGGTTGTGGCCATGTTGCATTAGGAGGCGGGGAATAATTTGTGCCTCGATGGTTTTATTAAGTAGATTGGTGAGCTCATGGGAGGTGGATGAATCCACTTTCTTGGAAATCTGGGTATTGAAGCGTGGTTTTCTGTGCCATGTTTGGCCTTCCTTGCCTTCTGATGCCTCATTACCGTTTCTCGGTAGATTAAATTGATCCACTCTTGACCCCTAAGCCATTTACATATGTTGCGATGCAATATTTATTGCATTCCAAGCACCTTTTTTCAGGTAATTCTTCCTAGAAATCCAACTAAAAATAGGCTAATCCAGGCCAAAAACCTTCCTTTTTTGACCAATTTCCATAAGGTTTACCACTAGGAACCTAAACTGTCAAAATAATTTGACATTTATAAGGGTTAATTCCTAGATTTGTCTACATAAAAAAGCGTAAACTTAGGTTTACATATTTATATAGGAGCCAGGCTGCGTAAGGAAAAATGCACATGGCAAATCAAATTCACCCCCTTTATACACCCGAAGAGCGAAGCCGACGCGATCGTTCGAAATGGACATTAGTTCAGGGAATCTTGGCGCCCGTGCAATTTGTGATTTTCTTGGTGAGTCTGTATTTCGTGATTCGATTTTTAATCACGGGGCAGGGCGAGTTTGCCGCCAATGTCTCGATCGTGATCAAGACATTGATTCTCTACACAATCATGATCACCGGCAGCATTTGGGAGAAGGAGGTATTCGGTAAGTATCTTTTTGCACCCGCTTTTTATTGGGAAGACGTGTTTAGCATGCTAGTTTTGGCATTGCACACCGCTTACTTAATCGCATTAACGTTTGGGTTTTTAGAGCCTCGCGCACTGATGGCATTGGCCTTATCGGCCTATTTGGCGTATGTGATTAATGCTGCCCAGTTTTTGTGGAAGCTGCGTCAGGCTCGTTTACAAGAGTCGAGTCAACGAACAGAGCAGGTGATGGCATGAACCGCGTGATTCCTTTGCAGCCCACAAGCGATACGTGCGACTCGTCAGACCGCGCAATCCTCAAAGAGCGTGGTCAACGCGAAGTGTTTTGTGGCTTAACCGGCATCATTTGGCTGCACCGCAAAATTCAGGATGCATTTTTCTTGGTAGTTGGCTCTCGTACCTGCGCACACTTGGTGCAATCGGCTGCGGGAGTGATGATTTTTGCAGAACCACGTTTTGCTACGGCGATTATTGATGATCATGATTTGGCAGGCCTCGCCGATGCCAATGAGGAGCTCGATCGGGTAGTTAATCAACTCCTCACCCGCAGACCCGATATCAAAATGCTTTTCTTGGTGGGTTCGTGTCCATCCGAAGTGATCAAGCTCGATCTCTCACGCGCTGCTGAGCGTTTAAGTAAAACGTATACGCCACGCGTGCGCATTCTCAATTACTCGGGTAGTGGAATTGAAACTACCTTCACACAAGGTGAAGACGCTTGCCTTGCCGCGCTTGCCAAAGAAATTCCGCAGCATGCACAAGATCATCCGCCGCAAGAAGAGGTGGATCTATTGATCGTTGGTTGCTTGGCCGATATTGTGGAGGACCAGTTCTCCCGAATCTTCAATGAATTAGGAGTTGAATCCTATGCATTCTTTCCGTCCAGACGATCGGGCGACATTCCTCGCCTAGGTCCTAATACTCGGTACTTGCTTGCGCAACCATTCTTAACCGATACCGCCCGCGTGCTCGATGATATGGGCGCAAAGCGGATTCCAGCTCCATTCCCACTTGGTGTGGAAGGTACAGAAGCTTGGTTTGCTGCCGCAGCGAAGGCATTTGGAATCGATCCAAATCATGTTGAGACAGTCATCGCACCCAAACGTCAACGCGCAAACTTGGCGCTTGAGCGCCAACGGCAAGTACTCAACGGCCGCTCAATCTTTTTCTTTCCAGACTCGCAATTAGAAATCCCACTAGCGAGATTCTTGCACCGCGAACTGGGCATGCAGTTAACTGAAATCGGGATGCCCTATATCCACCGCCAACATCTGGCGGAGGAGCTGGCTTTGTTGCCAGCTGAAGTGAGCTTATCGGAAGGGCAGGATGTGGAGAAGCAACTCGATCGTTGCCGTAGTTACCGCCCCGACATGGTGGTTTGCGGCTTGGGTTTGGCAAATCCACTTGAGGCTGAGGGGCTAACCACGAAGTGGTCGATTGAATTGGTGTTCACACCGATTCAAGGATTTGATCAAGCGGCTGATCTGGCTGAGCTCTTTGCGCGGCCATTGGTGCGCAGAACCAAATTGGCGGCTTAGGAGAGTTCATGAAATTAACGCTCTGGACCTACGAAGGACCTCCTCACATCGGCGCAATGCGTATCGCAACCGCAATGGAGGGTGTGCATTACGTCTTGCATGCACCGCAAGGCGATACCTACGCGGATTTGCTCTTCACCATGATCGAGCGCATGAACAAGCGCCCACCGGTGACCTACACCACCTTTCAGGCGCGTGATCTTGGGGGCGATACCGCTGAGTTGTTCAAAGATGCAGCGCGTTCTGCCTATGCACGTTTTAAGCCCGACCTACTCATGGTAGGTGCGTCGTGTACCGCAGAGTTAATTCAGGATGATCCAGGTGGATTAGCAGCTGCCTTGCAATTATCGGTTCCCGTATTGCCATTGGAATTGCCTGCCTACCAGAAGAAAGAGAACTGGGGTGCGGCAGAAACTTTTTATCAAATGGTGCGCATGCTAGGCAAAGACTATGTTTTACCGCCTGGAGAGAAGCGCAAACCACGGGCCGCTGGATTGCCGCCAAGTTGCAATATCTTGGGACCAACTGCCTTAGGATTTCGGCATCGCGATGATTTAGTCGAGATTCGGAGGCTGCTGCGACAGATTGGTGTACGCGTGAACGTGGTTGCACCTTTGGGAGCTAAACCTGAAGATATTTCACGCTTGCATGAGGCAGACTTTAACGTGGTGCTCTATCCTGAAGTGGCCAATAGTGCAGCCCAGTGGTTGAGTAAAAACTTTGGTCAACCCAGTACCAAAACTATTCCGATCGGATTTAATGCAACGCGCGCCTTTATCGAAGAGGTGTGCGCCCTTGCGCAAATCCATTGCGATATTGATGAGCTAACTAAGCGCTCGCGTGCTCGCTGGTACGCCTTGTCGGTTGACTCAACCTATTTAACCAATAAACGCGTCTTCATTTTTGGTGACGCAACCCATGCGATTGCAGCGGCAAAAGTCGCATCGCAGGAAATGGGCTTCCAGGTTGTTGGTCTTGGTACCTATAGCCGAGAGTTAGCTAGGGAAGTACGAGAGGCAGCAAGCCAGTATGGCATTGAAGCTTTGATTACAGATGATTACCTAGAGGTCGAGCAACGCATTACCGAGTTACAGCCCGAGTTGATCTTGGGTAGTCAGATGGAGCGTCATATCGCAAAACGTCTCAAGATTCCATGCGCTGTGATCTCAGCACCAATTCATGTGCAGGACTTCCCAGCACGTTACTCGCCACAAATGGGATTTGAGGGAGCCAATGTTCTCTTTGATACCTGGGTCCATCCATTAATGATGGGCTTAGAAGAGCACTTGATTGGGATGTTCCGTGAGGACTTTGAGTTTCATGATGGCGCAGCCCCGTCGCATTTGGGCCATGGGCATCACCGCACTTCCGCGAATGAGGCGAATGTCGCGTCTGAGCCTACACCGGTTCCAGAGGTGGCGGTGGCTAACGGCGCCCCAGTGACCGACAGTGTGTGGGAGCCAGAAGCACAGAAAGAGCTCAATAAGATCCCATTCTTTGTGCGTGGTAAAGCAAAACGTAATACCGAGCGCTTTGCGATTGAACGCGGTTTACCAACGATTTCTTTAGAAACTTTGTATGACGCAAAAGCCCATTTTGGACGCTAAGCGCACTGGAGCCATGTTATGAACGTAGTCAATATTCCCGTAAGTGAGATGAAATCACGACGAGCTGACGGAGAGGGCAGTGTTCAGGTCCAACTTGATCCTAATTTAAAGATTGGAAAAGCGAAGGTCTTTGCAGTTTATGGCAAAGGCGGAATTGGTAAGAGCACTACCTCCTCGAATCTCTCGGTGGCCTTCTCCAAATTAGGTAAGCGCGTGATTCAGATTGGCTGTGATCCAAAGCATGACTCGACCTTCACGCTCACCAAAAAATTAATGCCGACCGTGATTGATGTCTTAGAGAAAGTTGATTTTCATTCCGAAGAGTTGCGCGTCGAGGATTTTGTCTACGAAGGCTATAACGGTGTCATGTGTGTTGAAGCCGGCGGTCCTCCAGCAGGAACTGGCTGCGGTGGGTATGTGGTGGGACAGACGGTCAAATTACTCAAAGAACATCACTTACTCGATGACACCGATGTGGTGATTTTTGATGTCTTAGGTGATGTGGTGTGCGGTGGCTTTGCGGCACCCTTGCAACATGCTGATCGCGCACTGATTGTGACCGCCAATGATTTTGATTCCATCTTTGCGATGAATCGCATTGTGCAAGCGATTGGTGCTAAAGCCAAAAACTATAACGTGCGTTTAGGGGGCGTGATTGCTAATCGCAGCGCCGGTACCGATCAGATTGATAAGTTCAATGAAAAAGTGGGCCTCAAAACGATGGCGCATTTTCCAGACTTGGACGTGATCCGTCGCAGTCGCTTAAAGAAATCAACGCTCTTTGAGATGGAGCAATCGCCAGAGCTCGACAAAGTACAGCAAGAGTATCTCCGCTTAGCAGCAGCCCTCTGGGCTGGTGCAGATCCTCTGCCAGCAGTGCCCATGAAGGATCGTGACATTTTTGATCTTTTGGGATTTGATTAATTAGGGCATCGCCATGCAAGAGCATTCATATCTCGAAAAACGCAGTCAGTTACAGCAGTACTTTGATCGGACTGCGTTTGATGCCTGGGCAAAATTAACGTCCACTGCACCAGTCAGTGGTATTCGTAAAACGGTGCGGGCAGGGCGCGATGAGATGCGCAATGTTCTTCTAAGTTATTTGCCTGCCGACCTTCATGGACAGCGGGTTCTAGATGCAGGTTGCGGGACCGGTGCACTCGCTGTCGAGTTAGCCAAGCGCGGTGCACAGGTGATGGCCACCGATATCTCGCCAACCTTGATTGAATTGGCACGCGAGCGCTTACCGACCGACTTGGGTCAAGGCTCAATCGAGTTTTTTGCGGGCGACATGTTAGATCCCACCTTGGGAGACTTTGATCATGTGGTTTGTATGGACTCTATGATTCATTACCATCGCCGCGATATTACGAAGGCACTTGCAGGACTTGCGCAGCGGACGCGGCAACGCATTGCATTTACTTTTGCGCCCAAGAACCCATTTTTATCCACCATGATTGCCGTAGGACGTTTATTTCCACGTGGTGATCGCGCACCCTTTATTGAGCCGGTTGCTGAGCAAACCCTGGCGAAGTTAATCACACACGAGCCCAATCTGAGTGCTTGGAAGATTGATGCGACTCAAAAAATTGCACGCGGGTTTTATATTTCGCAGGCGATGGTGCTAAGTCGATGATGCGAGTGATGAACCTTAATCTTTTCTCTGCCTGGCGACGAATCTCGCCACGGTTTATGCCATTTTCTGATGTGGCAACCAAGGATTTACCTTTAAGTAAATGGCTACGTTTAGCATTGTTTCAAGTATCGGTGGGGATGGCGACCGTGATGCTGATTGGCACCCTCAATCGCGTGATGATTGTCGAAATGGGTGTCCCCGCGAGTCTAGTTGCACTGATGGTAGCGTTACCTTTATTGTTTTCTCCATTTCGTGCCTTGGTAGGATTTAAGAGTGATCATCACCGCTCTTTTTTGGGTTGGAAGCGCGTTCCCTATATTTGGCTGGGGAGTTGGTTGCAGTTTGGCGGCCTTGCCATCATGCCATTCTCTCTAATTCTGTTATCCGGCGATTCCAATTGGCCTCATTGGTTTAGTTACGTTGCTGCAGCACTGGCATTTCTATTGGTGGGCGCGGGGATGCAAATTACTCAAACTGCAGGTTTGGCGCTCGCCTCTGATTTAGCAACGACGGAATCCCGCCCTCGAGTTGTGGCCCTCATGTATGTCATGTTCCTGGTCGGTATGGTCTTCAGCAGCGTGTTGTTCGGACTACTACTCAGTCATTTTTCACCACTGCGTTTGATTCAAGTGGTGCAGGGCGCTGCAGCCCTGACGATGGTACTGAATCTGATGGCGCTGTGGAAACAAGAGGCACGCCAACCAAAGACCAAGGAACAGCTCAACCAAGAGCCAATCACTCGCTTTAAAGAGTCTTGGAATCAATTTGCCAAGCAAGACAAAGTGATTCGATTCTTGGTTGCGTTAGGGATGGGAACCGCCGCCTTTAGCATGCAAGACATCATCTTAGAGCCTTATGGGGCCGAAGTGCTTCACTTATCGGTGAGCGCCACCACCTTGTTAACCGGCTTGACCTCGATCGGAGCCTTATTGGCATTCATGTTGGCGGCCAAGGTCTTAAATCGTCAAATTGATTCACATCGTTTAGCTGCAATTGGGGCGCTCTGCGGGATCTTTGCCTTTACCTGTGTCATCTTCTCTGAGCCATTACTAGCGCCTAATTTATTTCGGGTCGGCGCATTCTTGATTGGTTTTGGTGGCGGATTATTTGCCGTTAGCACCCTCGCAACTGCCATGAGCTTTGATTCCTTAGGCATGAATGGTCTGGTCATTGGTGCATGGGGTGCAGTAAGCGCTACTGCAGCTGGTCTAGCAATTGGTCTTGGCGGGGTGATTCGGGATGTGGTCTCGACCTTGGCTGTGTCTGGGTCGCTCGGATCCGTTTTGGTCTCACCTGGAACGGGATATAGCTTTGTCTATCACATTGAACTGTTTTTATTGTTTGCAACCTTAGTTGCGATTGGACCTTTGGTCATGATGAAACGTCCAAAGCCAGCGCTGTCAGATTCGAAGTTTGGATTAGCAGAGTTTCCAAGCTAATTCATTGTTAAAGAGGGGAGTACGTTATGGGAACTGGAGCAATTACACAATACGTGGATGTCGCGCAATTAGCCTTATATGCATTTTGGGTTTTCTTTGCCATCCTCATTTATTACCTCACCATTGAGAGTAAACGTGAGGGATTTCCGCTTGAGTACGATCAAGCCGGTAAGGTGCGTCGTGCCGAGGGCATTGCGGCGATGCCTAAGCCAAAAACCTTTAAGACCCAATTCGGTGGCGATGTCACGGTGCCCCGTGATGAACCTTTAGAGCGTTTGGCTGCACGACCAGCTAATGGGATGAATGGTGCACCGATTGAGCCAACGGGCAACCCAATGCTCGATGGTATTGGCCCAGGTGCGTATGCCAATCGTGCTGATGTGCCTGATCACATGCCAGAGGGTGGCCCTCGCATTGTCCCAATGCGTTTGCTGGGTGACTTTAGTGTGGCCAGACAGGATATTGATCCGCGTGGTCTCAATGTGGTGGGTGCCGATGGTGTGCGCGGTGGAACCATTAAAGAGATTTGGGTTGATCGTCTTGAGATGATGATTCGGTATCTGGAGCTCGAGACCACCCCTGAAGCAGGCGAACGCCGTGTGCTATTACCCATGAACTTTGCTCGGGTCGGTCGCAATCAGGTATCTGTGAAAGCGGTCTTAGGTAAACACTTTGCCAAAGTACCCGCGACCAAGAGCATGGAGCAAATTACCTTGCTCGAAGAAGAAAAAATCATGGCGTACTTTGGGGCGGGCACCTTGTACGCCACTCCTGAGCGTAGTGAGCCATTGGTGTAATTGGAATGAGTACGATCTACCAATCCCCAGAGCACGAGTTCGAGGCACAGCCCGGGTTACCCGAGCCTTTACCTCAGAACGAGCACATTCTTTGGCAAGGAAAGCCAGACCTCAAATCATTTGCACTCCACGCAGCACATTTGCAATGGTTTGCACTCTACTTTTCTGCCATGGTGCTTCTCAAGATCATTGCGATTAGTCGCTCTACAGGCGGTTGGGCTGAGGAATGGCCTGGCTTTGCCTGGGCTTTGGGATTATCGCTTTGCGCATTGACCTTGTTAGCCTTGCTCACTTATTGGTCGGTCAATGCAACGATGTACACCCTAACCAATCGGCGCCTAGTGATGCGCATTGGGATTGTGCTAACGATTACATTTAATTTACCCCTCAAACGTTTAGCCCAAGCAGGTGTTCATATTTATCCAGACGGCAGTGCGGATATCCCCATCAAGCTCAATCCGGACGACAAAATCCCGTTCTTGCATTTGTGGCCCCATGCTCGCGCTTGGAAGCTAGCGCATCCCGAGCCCATGATGCGCTGCGTACCAGACGGTGCCAAGGTAGCCAAATTATTTGCAGATACCTGGGCAACGATGAATCAAGTTGAACTTCGCTCTCAGCCCATCAGTCAGCCCGAGTTACCCGCTAGCTCCTATGGACAAGGCATGGCCATTGCAAAGGTATCTCAATCGCGCACATGAGCCGCTCATCATCACCCCTCTTAAGTAAAACAACGGTTCTGGTGCTCGCACTCGGGGCAGTAGCCGTGTTTGTTGCCTGGGTGATCCAGCAGTCTCAACAAATTGCGCGGTATCCCGATGCACCTGCAGCGCTCATCAAGCAACTGCGCTTTGAAGATCGTCCCGATGGCTCAATTGCAGTAGTCGACTATCAAACGAAGCAGCAAGTCGATGTGATTATCGGGGAGGCCGGCTTCGTGCGTGGAACATTACGGACCTTGGCGCAAGAGCGCAAGCGTCGCGAGATCAGTAGTGAGCCCCCCTTTGAATTAATTGCCCGTCAAGATGGGCGCTTAACCCTTGCTGATCCAAGCACGGGCCGCATGATTGATTTGGAGTCCTTTGGGCTTATTAATTCGCAGCATTTTGCACGCCTGCTTCGGACGGATGCAAATCAAACCCAACAACGTTGATATTGGAGAACTATATGGAATCCGCAGAAAGCCTATTACGAGACCAGATTCCGGCAACCCCACAAATTAATGATTCAACAAAAAAGGCATTACAAGATGCGATGTTGAGTCCACGGTTTTATACCACCGACTTTGCCGAAGTGGATCGGACCAATATTGATGCCTTACGTTCTGAGTGGAATGTGCTGATGGCTGAGTTTGCGGCCGATATTAATTCAGATCACTTTCAGCGGCCCGCTGATATGAGCAAGAACTATTCCAATGTGGATCCCGAACTCTATGATGAGTTTGTTGATTTCTTAATTAGTTCCATTACCTCGGAGTTCTCGGGATGTATTTTGTACGCCGAGATCAAGCGTAAGGTGAAGAATGAGGATATGAAGCTGCTCTATGGCTATATGGCTCGTGATGAGTCGCGCCACGCAGGCTTTATTAATCAGTGGTTAAAAGATTTTGATATCGGAATTGATCTTGGTTTCTTGGCGAAGGCTAAAAAATACACGTATTTCAGGCCCAAGTTTATTTACTACGCGACCTATCTTTCCGAGAAGATTGGGTATGCACGGTACATCACGATCTTTCGTGAGCTTGAGAAAAAACCAGAACTTCGTTTTCACCCGATCTTTTTATGGTTTGAGAGATGGTGTAACGATGAGTTTCGTCATGGCGAAGCATTTGCATTAATTATGCGGGCCAACCCGCATTTGTTAACGGGGCTGAATAAGTATTGGATTCGGTTCTTCTGCTTAGCGGTCTATAGCACGATGTATGTCCGCGATCATTCAAGACCACAGCTATATAAAGCCATGCAAATCTCACCTACTGACTATGACAAAAAGGTCTTGCGGATTACCAATGAGATTACTAAACAGGTATTCCCCATCTCCCTGAACTTGGATGATCCCCGTTTTTATGAGTGCATGAACCGCATGTTGGCCTTATTCCAAAAAATGGATGTGTATAAAGCCCG
>NZ_CP023277.1:626043-770803 GCF_003065385.1 Polynucleobacter acidiphobus | reverse complement strand
ACAATAAGCTGACTTAGGTAGTCCAATGCAGAAATGGTTAATTGCGGATCAACGCCACGCTCAAAGCGGTGTCCCGCATCGGTCGTAAAGTGATAGCGCCTTGCACGCCCTGCTATCGCAGCAGGCCACCAAAAGGCTGCCTCAACATAAATGTTCTGAGTTGCATCACTCACTGCGGTACGATCGCCGCCCATGATGCCAGCAAGACTGATGGGGCCTGCTTGATCCGCAACCACTCCAACGCGTAGTCCTTCTAAATGAGCTTCCACGGTTTGATCGTTGAGTAACTTCAATGACTCGCCTGGCTTACCCCAACGCACTTCAATCGGAGCCTTGAGTTGGTCGAGATCGAAAATATGATTAGGTTGGCCGATCTCGAGCATCACATAGTTGGAGATATCTACCAATGGTGAAATACTACGCTGACCAGCGCTCGCTAGGCGGTCTTTGATCCAAGCTGGTGTCTCTACCCTGACGTTCACTCCACGGATCACGCGACCGGCAAAGCGGCCGCACAGATCTGAATCCATGATGTTGACCGGCACACGGTCGTTAATTGTTGACGCAAGTGGCTCGCGCTTTGGAACACAAAGAGCAGCGCCTGTAATCGCAGCAACTTCTCTCGCAATCCCGATGATGGATAAGCAGTCGGCTTTATTGGGAGTTAATTTGATCGTAAAGAGTTGATCGTCAAGGTGCAAATAGGTTCGCAGATCTTGACCGATCGGCGCATCACTGGGCAGCTCCAAAATCCCGGCATGATCTTCGCCGAGACCCAACTCGCGTCCCGAACATAACATCCCATTACTTTCCACACCACGTAACTTGCCAACCTTGATCTGAAATGGTTTTCCACCAACTTCACTCGGCGGCAACTCAGCCCCAACCAAGGCGCAGGGAATTTTGATGCCAGCACGTGCATTCGGCGCGCCACACACAATTTGCAAATTGGGATGATCGGGTCCTGCATTCACGCGGCATACCCGTAAGCGATCAGCATCGGGGTGCTGCTCTGCTGAAATAATTTCAGCAACCACGATCTTAGTAAATGGTGGCGCTAGTGAGCGTCGTTCCTCAACCTCAAGACCGGCCATGGTCAGAGCATGCGACAGTGCCTCACTATCAATGGGTGGATTAACGAACTGGCGTAACCAGGATTCAGAAAAATGCATGATGGGAACTAGGCCGGAAATTGCGCAAGAAAGCGCAGATCGTTATCAAAGAAAAGACGCAGATCGTCGATACCATAACGTAACATGGTTAGACGCTCGAGCCCCGATCCAAAGGCAAAGCCCATATACCGCTCAGGATCGATGCCCATATTACGCAATACATTAGGATGAACTTGGCCCGCCCCCGAAATCTCCAACCATCGACCCGCTAATTTACCGCTCGCAAAGGCCATATCAATCTCAGCCGAGGGCTCAGTAAATGGAAAATACGATGGCCGAAAGCGCACTTGTAAGGCGTCAGTCTCAAAAAAGGTCCGCAAGAAATCGGTGTAAACACCTTTGAGATCAGCAAAGGACACATCCTTCGCAATCCACAGGCCCTCCACTTGATGGAACATGGGGGAATGCGTTGCATCGCTATCCACGCGGTAGGTCCGGCCCGGCGCAATCACTTTGATTGGCGGCATATCGTCCTGTCCGTAACGCTTGACATGTTCACTGGCATAACGCACCTGAATCGGACTGGTATGCGTTCTTAGTAAAAGTGGTTTGCCTTGCGCATCCTTGCCGTCAACATAAAAGGTATCTTGCATGGAACGTGCTGGGTGATTCTCAGGGCTATTGAGGGCAGTGAAATTAAACCAATCAGTTTCAATCTCAGGGCCATCGGCGACATCAAAACCAATCGAATGAAAAATCGTTTCAACTCGTTCCCAGGTTCGCATCACAGGATGCAAACTACCGAACGCCTGCCCACGACCTGGTAATGAGACATCAATTGCTTCGGCAGCAAGTCGGGCTTGCAATACTTGGTCTACTAAGGCTTGACGGCGCGCGTTTAAGGCGTCCTCAACGGCTGTTTTGGCTCGGTTAATCTCCGCACCCGCGCTTTTGCGCTCTTCAGGCGACATTCCACCAAGCGCCTTTAAGCGCTCAGTTAAGAGTCCTGATTTACCGAGATACCGAGCTTTTGCATCCTCCAAAGCAGCGGGGTCGCTGGCTTTGGAGAAATCGCGTTTGGCATCCTCGACAAGTTGGTCGAGAGAAACCATGGCTGCAGGAACTTAAGCGTGTGCTACAGCAGATTTGACGCGTGTGACCAAGGCAGCAAATGCATCCTTGTCAAACACAGCCATATCCGAGAGAACTTTACGATCGAGTTCGATCGACGCTTTCTTCATGCCATTCATGAACACGCTATAGGTCATATCGTGTTCACGCACAGCAGCGTTGATCCTAGCAATCCATAAAGCACGGAATACGCGCTTCTTGTTACGACGATCGCGATAGGCGTATTGCCCAGCGCGCATGACCGCTTCTTTAGCAATTCGGAATACGTTTTTACGACGTCCACGATAGCCGGTTGCGGCATCGGTGACTTTCTTATGACGGGCTCTCGCTGTAACCCCACGTTTTACTCTTGGCATTGTGCTCTCCTAAGATTTATGCGTAAGGCATCATGGCGCGAATCGACTTAACATCGGATTTCGCGACCGGAGCGGAACCCCGCAATTGACGCTTGTTCTTGGTGGTTTTCTTGGTGAGGATGTGACGCTTGAATGCCTGTCCTCGCTTAATTGATCCACTTGCGCGGACCTTGAAGCGCTTGGCTGCGCCACTTTTGGTCTTCATTTTGGGCATGACTGCTCCCTTTTCTTCTCTGTGCGATTACGGTGGCAACCGACGGCTGCTCTTCCTGTACCGATGATTCGCTACTTAGTACTGCCTACTACTACAAACTCTTACTTCTTCTTGGCGGGCGCTAAGACCATCACCATTTGTCGGCCTTCCATCTTGGGAAACTGCTCGACTTGACCATAAGGCTCTAAATCTACCTTCAGTCGATCCAACATCTTTGCACCGATTTCTTGATGGGCCATTTCGCGACCCCGAAACCGAAGCGTAATTTTTGTTTTATCGCCGTCTTCTAAAAAGCGGATCAGATTCCGTAGCTTCACACCATAATCACCGTCATCGGTACCAGGCCGGAATTTCACTTCCTTTACCTGAATCACCTTTTGCTTCAGCTTAGCTTCGTGCTGACGCTTGGCTTCTTGGTATTTGAACTTACCAAAGTCCATCACTCGGACTACGGGTGGATCAGCATTCGGAGCAATCTCGACTAAATCGGTATCTTCTTCCTCAGCCAACCGCAAGGCTTCGTTCAACTTAACTACACCGACCACATTGCCGTCGGATCCGATCAAACGCACTACAGGGGCAGTAATTTCCTGATTGATGCGTTGCAATTTTTCAGTAGCGATCTTCTAATTCCTCTCTCAAAAACAATCAAAAGCCATCACACCCCCTAGCTAGGCTCGGGTCCGACTTTCTGGGCAATATCCTGCTGGAGTCGGGTGACGAAGGCATCTACGGGCATTACCCCTAGATCAATTCCGCCACGGGCACGAACGGCCACCGTATTACTTTCACGCTCTTTATCGCCAACAACAAGCAAATAAGGCAGTTTTTGTAATGCGTGCTCGCGTATTTTATACGTAATTTTCTCGTTTCGCAAATCAGATTCCACCCTAAACCCTTGTTTTTTCAGCATTTGCTGGATTTTTTGGGCATATTCGGCGGAATTTTCAGAGATATTGAGGACGATTGCCTGGGTTGGAGCGAGCCAAACCGGCATGGCGCCGGCATGATTTTCAATCAGAATCCCGATAAATCGCTCCAAGGAACCTACAATGGCCCGATGCAGCATCACGGGTACTTTACGACTGTTATCTTCGGCCACGTACTCAGCACCTAAGCGGGCTGGCATGGAAAAGTCGACTTGCATGGTGCCGCATTGCCAAGAACGTCCAATCGAATCCTTTAGGTGGTATTCAATCTTGGGTCCGTAGAAAGCGCCCTCACCAGGAAGCTCTTCCCAGGTTTGGCCGGATGCTTTGAGTGCTCCCCGCAGCGATGCCTCGGCTTTATCCCAAATGGCATCATCCCCAACCCGCTTAGCAGGGCGCAGGGCTAATTTCACGGCGACTTCTGTAAAGCCAAAATCGCGATAGACCGCTCGAACTGCTTGGTCAAATGCGGCGACCTCTGCCTGAATCTGATCCTCGGTACAAAAGATGTGGCCATCGTCTTGGGTGAATCCACGCACCCGCATCAATCCGTGAAGTGCGCCTGAGGGTTCGTTACGATGGCATTGTCCAAACTCACCAAAGCGCAGCGGTAACTCACGATAACTATGCAACCCTGAATTAAAGATTTGCACATGGCCTGGGCAGTTCATGGGCTTTAATGCATAGGCACGGTTCTCCGACTCAGTCGTGAACATATTCTCTTTGTAGTTGTCCCAGTGTCCGGATTTTTCCCAAAGACCACGATCGAGGATTTGCGGAGCCTTGACCTCCTGATAGCCCTCTTGCTGATACACGCGGCGCATGTACTGCTCAACCTCTTGCCAAATGGCCCAACCCTTGGGGTGCCAGAACACCAGACCTGGCGCCTCATCCTGAAAATGAAATAAATCAAGCTGTTTACCTAAGCGGCGATGATCACGCTTCTCAGCCTCCTCCAGCATATGCAAGTAGGCGTCTTGATCTTCCTTCTTGGTCCAAGCGGTACCATAAATCCGTTGCAACATCTCATTCTTGCTATCACCGCGCCAATACGCACCGGCGAGCTTCATGAGTTTGAATACCTTGAGTTTTCCAGTCGAGGGCACGTGAGGACCACGGCAGAGGTCGGTAAATTTACCCTCGGTGTAAAGCGAGACCTCTTCATTTTGCGGAATGCTCGCAATGATCTCGGCTTTATAAATTTCGCCTTGCTTTTTGAAGAACTCAACCGCTTGATCTCGGGGCATCACTTGACGAACAACGGGCTCATCCTTCTTTGACAGCTCCAACATTTTTTTCTCTAGGGCGGCTAGGTCATCTGGGGTGAAGGGTCGGTGATACGAGAAGTCGTAATAGAAGCCGTTCTCAATCACAGGGCCAATCGTAACCTGCGCATCGGGGAACAATTCTTTAACAGCATATGCAAGTAGATGGGCGGTGGAATGACGAATGATGTCCAGGCCCTCGGGATTTTTGTCGGTAATGATGGCCAATTGCACATCATGGTCAATCGTGTGACTCAGGTCCACTAGGCGACCATCCACGGAGCCTGCAAGTGCAGCTTTGGCTAGGCCGCTACCAATGGATTGGGCAACTTCAGCAATGGTCACTGGCGCAGCAAACTCGCGCTTCGAACCATCGGGAAGAGTAACCGCAACCATACACACTCCATGCATAAAAGAGAATGCGCGTTCGTCCCAAACACTATGAACACAACGCGCATCCGATCTGTTTCGTTGGTAGGCTCGATTGGACTCGAACCAACGACCCCCACCATGTCAAGGTGGTGCTCTAACCAGCTGAGCTACGAGCCTATATTTATCAAGAGTTTATCACCGCCGGCGCACTTCGGTAACGCCGCGCAATCCCTCAAGCCCCGTTTGTACTGAACGAAGGGCCTCCGCATTGGAGATTTCAACGGTTAATTGAATATGCGCCACGCCTTTGCGAACCGATTTTTTGAGATCAATCACATGGATGCCAATCTTGGAAGTAATCTCAAAGAGTTCCCGCATCAGCTCAGGTCGATCAAGGCCAATGATTGATAAATCGGCAGGGAAAACGCGTTCTTTGTTACTGCCCTGCTCTGGATCTAATTTGGCACTCCATGCGGTTTGGATCACACGCTCTGGAGCACGCTCCAAGAGCCCTCGAAAGGTTCTGCAACTGCGTCGATGAATCGATACCCCACGGCCTTGAGTCACAAATCCAGCGATTGGATCGGGGGGGACCGGTCGACAGCATTTGGCCAATTGCGTGAGTAAGGAATCCACTCCCACGACCAATACATCTCCGCGCTGATTGGCTGCGGTTGCGCGCGTGCGAATCTGAATCTCTTCCTTCTTATCGGGTGTCTTATCTGTGCCCTTATCAATCTTGCTATCACTTGCTTTACTGGGCGCTTGGCTCGCCTCATCATCAAGCGCATTGAACCACGCACGCACCCGTGCCCGTGCCCGTTGTGAACGCAAATAGCCACGCTCAGGGTTTAGCCAATCCCTTGAGGGCCCACCTTGCTTCACCGAAATAATTTCCACAGTCTGGCCATTGTCTAAGGCAGTATCGAGTGGCACCATGGCTCCATCAATCCGAGCGCCACGACAGCGATGGCCAAGATCGGTATGCACTGCATATGCAAAGTCGATCGGCGACGAACCCTTTTCCAAAGCGATTACTTTTCCTAGTGGAGTGAGCACATAAATATGATCATCAATCTCGTGATGCTTGAGCTGTTCCCAGGCATCTTCTTTCCATGAAATCAACTGTCGCGCCCAAGCGATTTGGCGCTCATAGGCTACTGCAGCGCTATAGGTTCCAAGATCTTTTGCTTGAGCTGCGTACGCGCCCTCTTTGTAGCGCCAGTGTGCTGCTAAGCCGTACTCTGCCTGACGGTGCATCTCTTGCGTGCGAATCTGAATCTCAAATGCAATCCCATTCTCATCAATCACAACCGTGTGCAGGGATTGATAACCGTTTGGTTTGGGCCTAGCAATATAGTCATCAAACTCTTTTGGCACCGGTTGCCAAATGTTGTGCACTAAGCCCAGAGTCGCATAACAGGCTTTGACATCATCAACCAATACCCGAAATGCCCGCACATCATAGAGATTGGCAAACTCCAATGATTTGCCCTGCATTTTTTTCCAAATGCTGTAGATGTGCTTGGGTCTTCCTTGGACATCAGCTGTAATGTGGGCAAGCGATAGCTCGTGATTGAGGCGCTTGATAACATCGGCAATGAATTGCTCACGCTCTACGCGTTTGGCATCCAATAGCCCCGCAATTTCTTTATAGGTATCTGGCGCTACAACCCGAAACGCCAGATCCTCCATCTCCCATTTCATTTGCCAAATACCTAAGCGATTCGCGAGACTCGCATCAATATCCAAGATCTCCTGAGCCCATGAAGCGTGTGTTGCAATCCGATGTCTTGCAATCCAGCGTAGGGTTTGTAAGCGTGATGCTAAATAAATAAGTACCACACGAAGATCATTGCCAAATGCCAATAGCATTTTGCGCAAGATCTCTTCTTGGCCTGCTACCCGTGACTGCCCGTCGTGCTTAATCAGCTTCGCTTGCGCCTGACGCAGGCCGCGGTACCCAATCAATAAGGTGGCAGCATCTTGTCCGAGTTGCTTGACTAAAGCTTCTTTGCCTAAGGTGCTGTGTAAATGATGCGCAGCAATGATGCTTGCCTCATCCAGACGTAGCGTTTGTAAAATCTCTGCGACAGCATGGGAATGAGCCTCTTCAGGCTCACCAAACCAGGCATCGCCCTCAAGCGCTTGGATGGGATTTGTCGACGACGGCAATACTGACTCGTTTGGACTCACAGCAATCAATCGTTATTAGCAGATAAGCCACTATAGAAAGAATTGGCGCGCAATGTCAATTTGCTCTTTTTTGATAAAGGCCGGGGCATGACCAGTATTGGGGATCTCAATGCTCTTTGCATGAGGATTTAATTGGCACATCTCATCCACTGTTTGCCTTGACAGTAAATCCGAATCCGCACCACGCACAATCAAAATTGGACACTCGATTTGCTGAAAACTTTGCCACATGGCTAGCTCACCCGCTTGAGCCAAGGCCGGAGTTACTGAGGCAAATGGCACTGAAATAGCTGGGTCATAGTGCAGGACCCACTGCTGATCTTTCTCAATCAGCATGGGTCCATTGAGAAGCTCCCATTCGGCATCCGTGTGTTTTCCGAAGGGAGCACAAATCGATTTGAGCTTATCCATCGCTACATCACGATTGACATAGGAAAAGGGTTTACCGACATAACTCGCCAACCGAATCAGTGCCGTCGGTTCAATTCGTGGTCCGACATCATTGAGTAATAGTCGCTTGACGCCGTTGCCAGGAATGGCTGCATACACCATACCAATTAAGCCACCCATCGAGGTTCCAAACCAATTGACCGAGTGAACGCCTAATTTAGCGCTTAGGGCGGTCATATCGGTCACGTATTGGGGAACGGTGTAGAACATCGGATTACTTAAGTAATCAGAATCTCCTCGGCCGACGATGTCTGGGCAAACCACAAAATGGCGATCGCACAAGGCCTCAGCCATAGCCCGAAAATCACTACCCCGGCGCGATAGACCATGCACGCAATACAGCACGCTCGGATTCTGTGGATCGCCCCAGGTATGAAACGCCATACGGTGCGATCCAGCTGGACTGGTGCATTGCACGTAATCCGTATGACCATGATGGTCACGATTGAGTAAGGCGGTATGACGCGCTTGCTCAACACTGACCGGAGGCGATTCAAGCTCTTGTTTGCCAGCCTCTTCGGGTTGTAGCGTAATGTGGTCAATGCCGTAAGACTCCCGCAGCATGGTGGTCAAGTTTGCAAGAATCCGCGGCCACTGCTTAAATTGTTTGATCTCCACATGGGCGATTAATGCAGGGTGACCAGGGCTCATCTCCCAAACATGCAAATCATGAATTGCCATAACCCCTTCAATACGGGATAAGTCTTCACCGACCTTCACGTAGTCAATATGAAGCGGCACACCCTCCATCAAAAAGTGATAGGACTCTTTGAGAATGGCTGCCGTGGATTTGAGGATCAAGAGCGCCACAAAGATCGATAAGATGGGATCAATCGGCATCCACCCTGTGAGCTGAATCACCACTCCCGAAACCAAGGCAGCAATCGATCCCAAGAGATCGCCCATCACATGCACCAGTGCGGCGCGGGTATTGACGCTCTTTTGATCGCGTGATAGTACCCAAGCAACGATCAGATTTACAGCAAGACCCAGAGCAGCCACAATCGTCACGGTCATCCCTGCTACTGGATGCGGGTCCTGAATGCGACTCACGGCTTCAATCGCAATCCAAATGACTAGACCAACCATCACCAAGCTATTCACAAAAGCCGCTAACGCTTCGGCGCGACCGAATCCAAAGGAATGCTTTGCTGAAGGTGGGCGCCTTGCAATGTATTGCGCCAGAATGGCAAGCCCCAGTGCCGCAGAGTCGGTCACCATATGTCCGGCATCGGACATCAGTGCCAAGGAACCTGAGATTAGACCTGCAAAGAACTCAACGCATGCAAAGCCCAGTGTAAAAAGCATGGCAATCCACAAAAAGGATTGCTTGCGATCGGCTACCGCGTGGGTATGGCGCGCATCCCCGCGTTTATGAGCATGAAGTGGATCGCTCTTCAATGCACCGCGCTAGTATCGATGGGGGCGCCGGTCTTCGCCTGAATCTCTTCTTTGGTTACGCCAGGCGCTAACTCCACCAACTTCAATCCTTTGGGCGTAATATCGAGAACACCCAAATCGGTGATGATGCGATCAATTACACCCAATCCGGTTAATGGCAAGGTGCACTTGGGCAGAATTTTGATTTCTTCGGTACCGTCTTTTTTCTTGGCCACGTGTTCCATCAATACCACGACGTGTTTCACGCCAGCAACCAAGTCCATCGCACCACCCATGCCCTTCACCATTTTTCCGGGAATCATCCAGTTGGCTAAATCGCCATGCTCACTGACCTGCATCGCGCCCAAGATCGCAATATTGATCTTGCCGCCCCGAATCATTCCAAACGAATCAGCCGATGAAAAAATAGCGGATCCTGGCAAAGTGGTCACGGTTTGCTTGCCGGCATTAATCATGTCGGCATCCACTTGCGCCTCCGTGGGAAATGGTCCAATCCCTAACAAGCCATTCTCAGACTGGAGCCAAACTTCCATCCCAGCAGGAACATGGTTTGCCACCAAGGTGGGCATACCAATACCTAAGTTGACGTAGTAACCATCTTTTAACTCTTTTGCAGCACGGGCTGCCATTTCATCGCGATTCCAAGGCATTGCAATTTCCTCTGTGTAATCTTTTCAAGTGAGCGGTTATTGAGTAAGCGTGCGTTGCTCAATCCGTTTTTCAGGTTGAGGGTTAAGCACAATCCGATGGGCATAAATACCAGGGGTATGAATTTGATCTGGAATAAGCTCTCCGTTCTCCACGATCTCTTCAACTTCCACCACGGTGATCTTTCCTGCCATCGCGACGACTGGATTAAAGTTACGAGCCGTTAAGCGATACAGCAAGTTACCCGCTTTATCGGCTTTCCATGCCTTAACAAGCGAGACATCAGCAACCAATGAGCGCTCCAGGATGTATTGCTCGCCATCAAACTCGCGCATATCCTTACCCTCGGCCACAATCGTTCCAACTCCAGTCTTCGTATAAAACGCAGGGATACCACAGCCACCCGCACGCAACTTTTCTGCGAGCGTACCTTGAGGGGTAAATTCCAGTTCGAGTTCGCCGGCCAAATATTGACGCTCAAACTCTTTGTTTTCTCCGACATAGGAAGCAATCATTTTTTTGATCTGCCGAGTCGCCAGAAGAATCCCCAAGCCAAAATCATCGACTCCAGCATTATTAGATATTGCTGTGAGATTTTTGGTACCCAAGTCTTTAACTGCAGCAATCAGTGCCTCTGGGATACCGCACAAACCAAAACCGCCAACCGCGATGGTTTGCCCATCTTTCATAATGTCCTCAAGAGCAGCGCGGGCATTGGGATATATCTTGTTCATTCGCCTAACTTTCTTTCACGTTCTTCAATCAATACCTCATATCACCTAAATGATAACCGCTCTGCATGACCGATTCGTGGCTCAAAAGCACTAAACTAGGGATATGAATACCGAGGAATTACTTGCTCAATACGGCCCGCGCGAGGCCATGGACTATGATCTCGTGATCGTTGGGGGTGGTGCCGCTGGACTATCGGCCGCAATCCATGCCAAACAAATTGCCCAACGCGAGGGTCGCGAGATCTCGGTTTGCGTGTTAGAAAAGGGTTCTGAGGTCGGTGCTCATATTTTGTCGGGCGCGATCATGGATCCGCGTGCCCTCACTGAATTATTTCCCGATTGGCAAGCACTGGGGGCTCCGCTCGAGACCCCAGTTAGTCAGGATCAATTCATCTTTTTGACCGAATCGAGCTCCTTCACGGTTCCCCACCTTCTGCTCCCGAATTGTTTTAGCAACCGCGGTAATTACATTTTGAGTTTAAGTAATTTCACGCGCTGGCTGGGTGGTCAAGCCGAGCAACTGGGGGTTGATATTTTCCCTGGGTTTGCTGCTGCAGAAATTTTGTTCAATGCCCAGGGTGCGGTGTGTGGGGTCGCTACCGGTAATTTAGGAATCCATAAAGATGGGCAGGTCTCTGAACAGTTTCAGCTCGGCATGGAATTGCGAGCTAAGTACACCTTATTTGCCGAGGGCTCACGCGGTCATCTTGGTAAACAACTCATCACTAAATACCAACTCGATCGTGAGTCCGATCCGCAGAGTTATGGCATTGGCATTAAAGAACTCTGGGAAGTAACACCTGAGAACCATCGCCCGGGTCTTGTGATTCATACGGCAGGATGGCCCTTGGATCGCCAAACCTATGGCGGATCATTTTTGTATCACTTTGGCGAGAACAAGGTTGCAGTCGGAATGGTGGTTGGCCTCTCCTATCGCAACCCTTATCTCAGTCCCTTTGATGAGTTCCAGCGCTATAAATTGCACCCCGCGATTCGTCCGACGTTCGAGGGTGGCAAGCGCTTGGCCTATGGTGCGCGCGCCATTACTGCTGGCGGCTTAAATAGTTTGCCGCAAACGGTATTCCCCGGCGGTGCCCTGATTGGCTGCGATGCGGGCTACCTCAACGCATCCCGCATTAAGGGCAGTCATGCAGCGATTAAATCCGGCATGTTAGCGGCCCAGGCAGCCATGTCTGCACTTTCTGAAAATCGGGCCAATGATATTTTGAGCGCTTACCCCAGCGCCTTTAAAAACAGTTGGCTGTATACCGAACTCAAGCAGGCGCGCAACTTTAAGGCGTGGATGTCCAAAGGTTTATATCTCGGCACCCTCATGGTTGGCATTGAACAGAAAGTGTTTGGTGGCAATGTGCCATGGACCATTCATCAGAAAAAAGCCGATTACGAATATCTCGAACCGGCTCGCTTACATCAGGTCATTGAATATCCAAAACCCGATGGCAGGATTACCTTTGATCGACTCTCCTCAGTATTTATCTCCAATACCAATCATGAAGAGAATCAACCAGCCCACTTAACCCTCAAGGATGAAAGTGTGCCGGTAGCCATTAATTTGGATATTTATGCGGGTCCTGAGCAACGCTATTGCCCTGCCGGTGTTTACGAATACATCGAGGTGGAAGGTAAGCCCAAGCTCCAAATCAATGCCCAAAATTGCGTACATTGCAAAACCTGTGACATCAAAGATCCCACCCAAAATATTGTATGGGTTACCCCTGAAGGGGGCGGTGGACCCAATTACTCAGGAATGTAAAGCAATTTGTTTGGTTTTAACCTGCGCAATCGCAACACCGGCCAAGGCGCACGCCACCGCTGCCATACCAAACACTTGATTGGGGCCCCAATGATCCCAAATCCAGCCTGCGCATAAGCCACCCAAGGTTCCACCAAAGCCATAGGCAACCGTCGTAAAGAGTGCCTGACCGCGAGCTTGCAAGGGGCCACTGAACCAACCCTGAATTAATTTGGTACTCGCACTATGGTGTGCCGCAAAGGTAGCAGCATGCATGAGCTGCGCTAGGATCAAGAGACTGGTACTTGCAAAGTAGCCAATCAACACAAAACGGATCACCGCGATGATGAATGTTGCTTGCAACACACTCGTTGGTGAGAATCGCGACATGACCTTACTTTGAAAGTAAAAGAAGATCACTTCCGCGGTCACTCCCAATGTCCAGAAAAACCCAATCTCGGATTTGCTGTAACCCAAATCTGCAAGGTATAGAGAATAGAACACATAGAGTGCAGCATGACCAAAGATCATGGCAAATGCGGAGACCAAAAACCAGCGCACCTCTACACGCCGCAATACCGTACGAAGCTCCCCGCGCACCAAGGGTTGACGCTCTATTTTTGGCTCTCGTAGTAAAAAGGTATCAATGGCTAATGCAATCAATACGCCTAGACCCAACCATGGAAAGACTTCAATCCCCCACCATTGAAATACTTCACCAGCGAGTAAGACCATGGCAATAAATCCAATCGATCCCCACAGGCGCAAGCGCCCATAACGATGGTCAAACGAGTTATCTTTAAATAAGGCATGAACAGTGGCTGCCTCTCCAAGAGGAACCATACTGCTCAAAATGGTGTGCAGAATAAACATCCAGATTAAAAATGGGATGTACTGCTCCAAATAGAAAATGACCAAGAAACATAGAACCGCTAGGACGCCACAAAAACGCATGATGCCCACCCGGTTGGATAAATAATCCGAGAGCCATCCCCAAGAGAACGGCCCCAAGATGCGGGTTACCTGCAACATCGACATCAAAGCAGCAATCTCGATTGCCCCAAACCCCAGTTCCGAGAAGTACAAGCTTGCATACGGCGACATGAGGCCAATGTAGGCGAAGTACAAAAAGAAAAAGGCCCCGAAGGCCCAACGCGAAGACGCTGTCATGAATCCTTAGGTGCTACGAGAGGCAGCAATTGCGGGAGGGTTCACCACGACATCACCGCACTGAGCACGATGACGCAAAGCATGATCCATCAGCACCAAAGCCAACATCGCCTCAGCAATTGGTGCGGCACGAATTCCGACGCAGGGATCATGACGCCCTTTGGTCTGAATCGTTGCGGGCTTACCGTGCAAGTCAATGGTCTCTTTGGGGCTCATGATGCTTGAAGTCGGCTTAATCGCAATCGATACACGAATATCTTGCCCGGTGCTAATCCCGCCCAATACACCGCCGGCATTATTACTCGCAAAGCCATCTGGATGCATCTCATCACCATGAGCGCTACCCTTTTGGGCCACTACCCCAAATCCTTCGCCAATCTCAACACCCTTCACGGCATTAATACCCATCATCACATGAGCGATATCGGCATCTAACTTATCAAAGAGCGGCTCGCCCAAACCAATCGGCACCTGATGCGCCACAACCTCAATCTTGGCCCCACACGAATCCCCGGCTTTACGGAGCCGATCCATATACTCTTCGAGCTTTGGAATGATGCTGGTATTCGCGGCAAAGAATGGATTGCGAGCAATTTCTTTTGCGTCCTCAAATGGAATGGCAATCTCACCCAGTTGGCTCATATGTGCCACGATTTGGGTGCCGTAGTGTTCCCGCAACCATTTTTTTGCGATTGCGGCAGCAGCAACCACGGGAGCAGTTAAACGCGCCGAGGAGCGCCCACCACCGCGTGGATCGCGAAAGCCGTACTTATAGTGATAGGTGTAATCAGCATGACCGGGACGAAAGGTTTGCAGGATCTCGCTGTAATCTTGGCTACGTTGATCGGTATTGCGAATCAATAAACAAATGGGGGTGCCCGTGGTTTTGCCCTCGAAGACGCCGGACAAAATCTCAACCTTGTCCTCTTCCTTACGTTGGGTCACATGGCGCGAGGTCCCAGGTTTGCGACGGTCCAGATCCACCTGAATATCATCGACCGATAGCTCCATTCCAGGAGGACAACCATCCACCACTGCACCGATCGCAGGACCGTGTGACTCACCAAAGGTGGTCACAGTAAATAGAAGGCCTAAGGTATTTCCAGACATACCGTCATTATGGCATTAGGTAGGCGACCGTTCCCGCAGGCGGTTTTGCCGAATCGTAGGCAAGTTTGCAACGATCACGGCACCGGCAAGGGTGAGCCACCAGGTGATATAGATCCAAATCAACATGAGGGGTACGATCGCAAAGGTGCCATAAACGGTTTTATAGAAGGCGGCCTGGGTCATGAAATAGGCAAATCCAAACTTGGTAATCTCATAGGCCGCGGCCACAAAAGCGGCCCCCACAAATGCATCACGCCAGGTCACTGGGGCATAGGGCAGGATTCGGTAGGCTAGAGCAAAAACAATGAATGCTAATAGACTAGGAATGATGGTGCTGATGAATTTAAATCCTGCCGATAAGGTCGGGAACCAGCCGCTAGCCGAACCCAGCAATACGCTGCTGAGATAAATCCCTAGGCCCAAGAGAATGGGGCCGATCACGGTTGCTACTAAATAGATGATGAGTTTTTTTAAAAAGGGTCGGCGCTCCTTGACCTTCCAGATCTCATTAAAGGCGCGCTCAATCACCACCATCGTTAGAATCGTCGTAATCACTAGCCCAAGCGAGCCCACAATGGTTAATCCCTTGACTTTGGCTGAGAACTGGTTGAAGTAACTAAATACTTGTTGGCTGATGCCACCCGGGAAATAGTTCTTTAGTAGCCAGGTTTGAAAGGCATTACGTAGATTAATCACCGCCGGGAATTGACTCAGTAGGATCGACCCGATGGTCAGCATTGGTACTAGGGACAAAATCGTGGTGAAGGCCAAACTGGCCGATACCTGGCTCAAGCGTAAATGTTGATTGCGATCCCAGAGCTCTTTGCCTAAGGGCAACCAACGCTCGATCGGAAAAGATAATGGCATGACCGTATCATAGGGGATCTATCTGAAATTCCAAAGAAAGTGCAGCGTATGCGTTCATTCGAGATCCTGGTGTTGTACTACTCCCGCTACGGCGCGACTGAGCAGCTCGCTCGACTGATTAGCCAAGGAATAGAAAGTGTGCCCGGAGTTAGCGCGCGTCTACGAACGGTGCCTGCTGTGTCAACCGTTTGTGAAGCCAGCGAGCCACCCGTACCGAAGGATGGACCTCCGTATGTCGAGTATGCTGATTTAGAGGAATGCATTGGTCTAGCGCTGGGATCACCGACCCGCTTTGGGAATATGGCTGCACCGCTCAAGTATTTTTTGGACGGCAGTACCTCACAATGGTTAAGCGGTGCATTGCAAGGCAAGCCCGCCTGTGTATTTACCAGCACCGGTAGTTTGCATGGTGGTCAGGAGACCACCCTCCTCTCCATGATGATCCCTCTTTTTCATCATGGCATGGTCTTGCTTGGTCTGCCCTATAGCAATCCCGAACTCATGAGCACCACGAGCGGTGGAACACCGTATGGTGTATCGCACCTTGCGCACGCTGATGGCAGTGCCCCGATTAGTGCAGAGGAATCTCGCTTAGCCATCGCCCAGGGAAAGCGTTTGGCTGAGGTCGCTTTACGTCTTCACGGTAGCAAATAAGTCATGCTAAGTGGATTGCTAAAGAAAGATAAGTATGTACTGATTGCGAGTGCTGCAATCGTTGACTTAATTGTATTGTGCGTGGCTTGGGAGTGGATTATTTCACCGCTGCGGCCGGGGGGCTCATGGTTAGTATTAAAGGCAGTACCTTTAATCATCATGCTACCAGGGGTATGGCGCGCAAATGTGTACACCATGCAATGGAGTAGCATGGCGATCCTGATTTACACCACCGAAGCCTTGACCCGGATTACCGAACCAGGTTGGAATATGTGGATGGCGATCCTAGAACTGATCCTATCGGTAACAGTTTTTATTGCCTTATTAATGTATCTCAAACCCATTAAGGCAGCGGCTAAGGCAAAAGCAGCTGATGAAGCAAAGCACTAGAATCATCCCATGAATCACTCTGAATTTATTTCCCATTGTCAGTCGATTGTTGGAAATGCTTATGTATTGGTCGACCCCAATGATCAAGCACCTTATCTAAGCGATTGGCGCAATCGCTATCACGGTAAAGCGCTCGCCGTTTTACTTCCTAAAACGACCGAAGAGGTTGCCAAGATTGTCAAAGCGTGCGATCAAGCTTCGATTTCCATTGTTCCACAAGGCGGCAATACCAGTATGTGCGGGGCAGCGACCCCCAATGACTCGGGCAAGCAAATCGTTCTGAATCTTAAGCGGATGAATGCGATCCGCGAAATTAATTCGAGCAACCAAACCATGGTGGTCGAGTCAGGCTGTATTTTGCAAACCTTGCAAGAGGCTGCCAAAGCACAGGGGTTCTTATTTCCACTTAGTCTTGGCGCCCAGGGTAGCTGTCAGATTGGCGGCAATCTAGCCACCAATGCGGGGGGCACTAATGTTTTACGCTATGGCAACGCCCGTGAGTTGTGTTTGGGCCTTGAGGTGATCACTGCCCAGGGCGAGATCTTGCATGGCCTGCGTAGCTTACGTAAGGACAACACCGGATTTGATTTGCGTGATTTATACATTGGTTCCGAGGGGTGTCTTGGCATCATTACCGCCGCGGTGATGAAGCTATATCCCTTACCGGTGACCCAATGGACTGCTTTAGTGGCCGTCCCGAATATTCCGGCGACGATTGAGTTGCTGAGTCTTTTTCAGAAACGTACTGCTGCCCTACTCACTGGCTTTGAAATGATGTCAAAGGACTCCTTGGACCTCACCGCTAAGCAATTTCCTCACATGAAAAACCCTCTTGCCAATGACCCTCTTTATACGGTCTTGGTCGAGTTATCCGATCATGAGGGCGAAGAACACGCTCGTAATCTAATGGAACAAGTTCTTGAATCTGCGTTTGAAGCGGGTATTGCGAGTGATGCGGTGATTGCGAGCAATCTCTCGCAAGCCCAATCGTTTTGGACCATGCGTGAGCATATCACCATGGCACAAGCGCAAGAAGGCGCCAATCTAAAACACGATATCTCGCTACCAATCTCAGGTCTTGATGCCTTTATCACCGAGACCGATCAATTGATTCGGGGGAAATTTGCTGGGGTACGCATCATCAATTTTGGGCATTTGGGCGACGGTAATTTGCATTACAACATTGCGCCACCACTTGGTGCTAATCCTAGCGAGTTCAATCGTGCTCATGAAGCAGCCATTCATGATGTGGTCTATTCTCAGGTCGAGAAACACTACGGCTCCATTTCGGCCGAACATGGCATTGGGCAACTCAAACTCCCTGACCTTGAAGCGCATCGCGGATCGGTGGCGCACCAGCTGATGCGCTCCATTAAAACTGCGCTAGACCCCAAGAACATCATGAATCCAGGTAAGGTATTACCTTGATCCGAATCCTTGTCGCGCTCTGGGCGTGGCTGGTGCTCATGCCATTGGCAAATGCCAACCTGCTCTCTGAACTTCAATCAGGCTCAAGTCTCATCATCATGCGTCATGCCGATGCCCCTGGGATCGGCGATCCCCAAGGTTATCGGATTGGCGATTGCTCGACCCAACGCAATCTTGGTGAGTATGGACGTCAGCAAGCCAAAGAGATTGGTGCATGGTTAAGTAAGCAGGGCATTAGTGAAGCGCGTGTCTTCAGTAGCCCCTGGTGCCGCTGCCTCGATACGGCGGTTCTACTGAATAAAGGGCCAGTAACCTCGGAGCGTTCACTCGGTTCATTCTTTAATGAAATGAGCGAGAGCGGTAAACAGACCAGGGAGTTAGAGGTATTTGTGCGGCAGCAACTATCAAAGTCGAGTAAGTTACCGCTGATTTTGGTGACCCATCAGGTCAATACCTATGCCTACACAGGTATGTCGGTTGGTGTAGGACAAATGCTTCTTGTAAAAGTGAACGCACAAGGCAAAGCCATCAGCAGTCGCGCACTTAACTAATGGGGTTTGGGTAGTTCTTCGCAATAAAGAAGGCACGGTCGACATTCACCTTCCACACAATGCCATCTCCCACCTGTCCGGTCTGACAAGCCTGAACTAAGCGATCCATGATCGTATCGGCTACCTCATCGTTGCAAACGATCTCAATCCGAACTTTTGCTGAGTAATCGGTTAGCTCATCTTTGATAGTAGTTTTTTCAACTCGAGTGGGGGCACTGCAACCCTCAACCTTCGTGACTGTCATCCCAGGAAAGCCAGGAGTATCCATCAGTGCGGCCCGCACCATCGGTAATTTATTGGGACGAATGACTGCTTTTATTTCAATCACGCTTCAACCTTTTTCTCTTCAAACCAACCGTATAAGACCGGTAATACCAATAATGTTAAGCCCGTTGAGGTAATTAAACCTGAAATAACCACAATAGCAAGAGGTCTTGTGACCTCCGATCCTGGACCTCCCGAGAACAGCATGGGAATTAAGGCCAACATCGCGACGGAGGCGGTCATCATCACAGGTCTAAAACGATGTGCGCACCCATCAATGAGAGCCTCACGCAAAGGCATGCCATCGTCGCGCAATTGCTTGATAAAGGAGATCAACACCACTCCATTTAGTACCGCAATACCCCAAAGATTAATGAATCCGACCGCGGCGGGTACCGATAAATACTCGCCGGTAATAAAAAGACCGAAGATGCCCCCAATCGATGCAAACGGCAGAACCAAAATAATCAGTCCAGCCAAGCGAATCGATTGGAATAGCATAAAGAGTAAGAAGAAAATCGCAGCAATGGTGAGCGGAATAATGATCATGAGTCGTGCCATGGCGCGCTCCATGTTCTCAAACTGACCGCCCCACACTAAGGTGTAGCCCTCGGGCAACTTCACATCCTGAGCAATTTTCTTTTGGGCCTCATCCACAAAACCGCCCAAATCTCGACCCTGTACATTGACTCCAATCACTAAGCGACGCTTACCCGACTCGCGTGAGATTTGCGGCGGACCATCAAGTAACTCAATCTTCGCCAGATCCTTCATGAGCACCTGGGCGCCGTTAGGCGATAGCAGGATGATGTTTTCAATAGCATCGATCTTGTCACGGTAAGGAGCTGGATAGCGCAATACCATTGGGAAACGGCGCTCGCCCTCATAAACCGTGGAGGCCTGCTTTCCACCGATTGCCGTTTCGATCACGTCGTTGACATCGGCCACATTGATACCGTAGCGCGCAATCGCATCGCGATCAATCTTGATATTGAGGTAGTTTTGGCCAGAGGCTTGCTCAATTCGCAGATCAGTACTGCCCTTCATGCGCGACAAAATTTGGCTGATCTGAGTACCCAGTTTGATGAGCGTCTCAATATCGTCACCAAAAATCTTGATCGCCACCTGTGAGCGTACACCCGAGACCATTTCATCAACCCGTGCCGCAATCGGTTGAGAGATCACCAACTCCACACCGGGCAAGGTCTTTAATTTCTCACGGATTTGATTGGCAATCTCCTCTTGACTCAAGTCCCGGTCACCCAAGGGCTTCAAGGTTACGATCGGATCGGACTCGAATGGCTGACCAGGATCGGCTGGGGATTCGCCACGTCCTAGACGGGATACCGCCATTTCCACACCAGGAATAGTCATGATTCGTTTGAGGGCCTCAAACTCCAATTTAATCGACTCATCGAGCGCAATATTGGCGGAGCGCACAATCACGGGAGTGATTGAACCCTCTTGCATCACCGGGATAAATGATTTACCCAAAAAGATAAATAGAACAACGCTGGCACCCAGCGCGATCAGAGCGCGTTTTACGACTAAACGCGGATGCTTTAAGCTCCAATCGAGCATAAAGTTATAGGGTTTACGCAGCTTTGCCACAATCTTCGTGTCGTCCTCGCTACCGCCTTTGAGGATGTATGAGCATAGGACGGGAGATAGTACAAACGAGAGAATTAATGAAATCGTTAGCGCAATCGCAATCGTGATCGCCATCGGGGCAAACATCTTGCCTTCCATGCCTTCGAGCGCAAGTAAGGGCATAAATACCAAAATGATGATGCCCACACCAAAGAGCACAGGTTTACCAACTTCGGTAGCGGCCTCCAAGATAATACGGTTGCGGGACTCACCCATTTTTAGGCGAGCGCCTAACTTAGCAAAAGTGTTTTCAACCACCACGACTGAGCCATCGACCATAATGCCGATTGCGATTGCGAGACCACCCAAGGACATCAAGTTCGCAGAGATGCCATAGCGGTTCATCACAAAAAATGTGAGTAGCGGGGTCAAGATCAGAGTGGCCACCACAATGATCGATGAACGCACATCGCCCAAGAACAAGAAGAGCAACACGATCACCAAGATGATGCCCTCAACTAAGACCTTGGCAACATTGAACATCGCCGCATTGACCAGATCAGTTCGGTCATAGAACGGAACAATCTGCAAACCCTCAGGCAATAACTTACGCTCGTTAATCTCGGCGACCTTGGTCTTAATGCGATTGACCACCTCTCGAGCATTCGCGCCGCGGTTCATCTGAATAATGCCGGCGACACCCTCGGTAACACCATTTTTAATAATGGCGCCCTGCCGAATCTCATTACCAATCATGACCTCAGCTACGTTGCGTACATAAACTGGGGTGCCCTTCACTTCTTTCAGAATGATCTTGCCAATGTCTTCTGGCTTTGCCACAAGACCAACCCCACGAATCAAATACCGCTCTGCATAGGTCGGTAATTGGCCGCCACCAGAATTGGCATTATTCCGAGCCAGCGCGACATACACATCTTGCAAAGTAATCCCATAGTGTCGCAAGCGCTCAGGATTAACCAGCACTTGATACTCTTTGGCAAAGCCGCCCATGGTGTTGATCTCAGCAACACCTGGAATCGAGCGCAACATCGGCCGTACTACCCAATCCTGAATCGTGCGCCGCTCTTGTAATTCGTCTTCAGTCAACTCGCGATTACCATCGGACGGATGTTCTAGGGTGTACTGATAAACCTCCCCTAGTCCCGTGGTCGGTGGCGCCAAGACAGGAGTGACCCCATCAGGCATGCGAGAGGCAACCTCAATCAAACGTTCCAGAACAAGTTGACGAGCGAAGTAGATACTGGTCTTATCAGTGAAGACCAGGGTCACAATGGAAATACCGTTGCGATTAAGTGAACGCATCTCTACGAGCCCTGGCAAGCCCGTCATGCCTAACTCAATCGGGATGGTGACAAAACGCTCGACCTCTTCGGGTGATTTACCTGGAGCCTCGGTTGCGATTTGCACCTGGATATTCGTGACATCTGGAAAGGCATCAACTGATAAGCGCTTCGTAGCAAATAAGCCCACGAAGAATAGGCAAACGGAGATCACCACCACCAGTAGGCGTTGCTGAAGAGCAAAACGGACAATGCGCTCAATCATATTGAATGGCCTTAGCCGCCACCACTAAGCTGACGCTTGCGTTCCGCGTTTAGATGAAATGCGCCTTCAATGGCAATCTCGTCACCCTCTTTGAGGCCAGAAAGAATCGCGCGCATCCCCTTGCCCTCAGGCCCTGCTTTGACGGGAACCATTTTGTATTGATCGTCCTCGCCTCGTACAAATACGTAATCTTGGTTATCATCCCGAATCACTGCAGAATTAGGTACGACTAAGCGCTCCACTGGCTCACTATCAATCAACATGGTCGCTAACATTCCGGGACGTATTTGCCCAGTCGAGTTGGGAATGTCCATTCGCACCACGACTGTCCGCGTTTGTGGGTTAACGATGGCATCCACATGCGAGATCACCCCTTCAATCACGCGATTACGCAGCGCAGGAATAATCACCGAGGATTTTTGACCCTTTTGGAGCAATGAAGAGTTGCCTTCGGGCACTTCAGCTACCGCCCACAGAGTACTGAGGTCTGCAATCGTAAAGAGCGCCTCAGAAGGTTGCACTACCTGCCCTTTATTGATCTTGCGCTCCACAATTTGACCGGGGATTGTTGCTACAACATTATTAATCGACTCAATCACACCCGATTTAGCAAGTCGATCAATACTCTTCTGATCCATGCCCTGCACTCGCAGTTGATCGTTCGCAGCACGTAACTCAGCCTTGGCACTCATGGCCTCAGCTTCACGGCGTTGCAACTCAGCCAGAGCAATTACGTCTTCTTTATAGAGAATGCGTGCGCGATTAGCGGCTTGCTCGGCTAGCTGGCTAGCGGTTCGTGCTTTCAAGTACGCAAGTTGTGACTGAGTGAGCTCGGTTGAGGTGATCTTCGCCAAGATCTCACCCTGCTGAACTTCTTGACCAGGCACACCTAAGATTTCAGAGACACGTCCGGTTACATTGGCACCAATTCGTGCCAAGAAGCGCTCATTGAAATCAATTCGGCCAGAGACTCGCAGCTCCTCGACAAATGGGGCTAACTCAACTTTGCCGTTTTTGATCAAGTTACCGAGATCATCGTTCACATACACAATGCTTGGGTCTTGCACTAGGCGAGGCGTTGGCTTGGAATCAAATACATCGAAGTAATACAGAGTTAATAAAACAACCACCACCCAAGGCAAAACGAAGAATCCTGACTTGACCCAAGCTGGACTGGCATCATACTTTTGTAAAACTGCGGGAGCTTTTTGATTTGCAAACTCGCGAATTTGGCCGTAGCCCTGCTTTTGCCAATCCCGTATTGCATGAATTGCAGCGGTGATTTGCTCCCCAATCAGGGTACGCCCTTTTTGAATGTGGTCAGTTAACTTTTTAGTGAGTTTTGGTTCGGCACTCATTATTTTTTACCTTCAATCATGGCCACCCATTCTGGCGAGGCACTTAAACGTTCAATCTCATTCACAATCGATGCCAACTCAAAGCGGGCTCGGATTAAATCATTACGAGCGGCCCGAAAGGTTCGTTGCGCATCTAAGAACTCCAACATGCCACGTTCACCAAAGCGATAAGAGGTCTCCGCAATCTTGCGAGCACTGGCCGCAAGTTGCACGACCCGCTCGTCCAAAGTTTTGACCTGAAAGCTCGTGATCTCAAAGAGTTTGTAGGCTGACTCGAGCTGAGTCTCGAGGCTTTGCATCTGAGCATTCAATTGATTACGGGCTTTCGAGGCATTGGCCTCGGCTTCTGTAATTTGGCCTTGGCGGAAATCCCAAATCGGGATACTGACCACCAAACCATAGAGGCGATCGGTAAAGTTCGGGTCGTTGTATTGCTGAGCCTTAATTGCCAATTGCGGTAAGCGCGAGTTTTGCTCAAAACTTAGGCGTGACTCGCTGGCTTCAACCTCGGCCTTGGCGCGCTTTAGCTCAGGACTCTGATTGCGCAGGTTATCCAATAAGACTTTGAAATCGGGCAGTTTAGGGATGGAATCTAGTTTGGCTGCGATCTCAAAGTTTGCAGGAAGATTAAAGCCCACGACCTTACGCAATTGACTGCGTGCCTGTTCAATCCGGAGCTTGCTTCCTTGGGCCACAATCTCAGCATTCAGAAACTCGGTCTGTGCACGAATCAACTCAAAGCGTGCGGTCTCACCCACGTCGTAGCGCAATTGCATGCGATCGCGGATTTGTTTGGTGAGATCCAAGTCCTCATCCGCAGCGCGTGACTCGGCTTCACGACGCACCAGCTCATAGAAACTTTGGCGCACACGCGCAATCGTCTCAACTTCAAACGCAATCCGATTTGCTTCAGCGGCACGCATGCTGGCCTCAGCAGCATTCACCCGTGGGAAACGGGTATACGGCATATCGAGAGGCTGGGTCACAACCCATTGGGAGAGGTTACCGGTGCTCAGTCCACCCGAGGTACCACGCTGCTGACCGGTATTGACCTCAAACTCCGGGTTCGGAATCGCTCTCGCGCTACGCAATTGACCGCTAACCGCCCGAGTCTGATCGCGTGCGGCCATCACCTGCGGATTACTTTCTAAGGCAAGTTGAATGAGCTGATCAAGAGTAAAGACGGTTTTGGTGGATTGCGGTTGCGCCCAGGTGGGGAATGCAGCACATGCCCAAATTAGGGCAATATGAACTACTCGGCGAATCACGCTTAAATAGGGGTCCACAGTTTTCCAATACTTAAAACTGGTCTGGCCAAGGACTGATTCCCCTCGCGCACCGGGTTGGCTCTTAACGGCTTTCCGGAATGTCGATGCGCAAGACCCATTGCTAGGCAGGCTACTCCCCAAAATCGATAGGTGAATTTGACCATAGATCGCGAATTAGTGATTTCCCTAGTAAACATGGGTCTATTCTACTCAAGCACTTTTTGGGGGTTAAATCGCTTTTTTGCTGGACGTTTTATAAAAATGAGAAAATAAGAACTCATGAGTACCATTATTGATCCCGCCATTCTGTTTTTTATCTTTGGCGTGTTTGCAGGATTGGTTCGTTCCAACCTTGAGATCCCGCAACCCATCACCCGCTTTCTGTCTCTTTACCTTTTAATGGCTTTGGGCCTCAAGGGCGGGTTCGCTTTGCACCAATCTGGGCTTACCTTCGCAATTACCACCAGTTTGGGGATTGCGATTGCCCTTGCTTGCATTATTCCGCTCGTTAGTTATTACTTTCTAAAGACCAAACTCAACGCTCTTGATTCAGCAGCGATTGCCGCGACGTATGGGTCGGTCAGTGCGGTGACTTTTATTACTGCCACTCAATATCTCAACCATGTTCAGATCGAATATGGTGGCCATATGGCTGCTGCCATGGCGCTGATGGAATCCCCAGCAATTATTTTGGCGATCTTCCTCGCCAATCGTGCGAAATCCTCTGTATTGCAAACCAAGCAACCTATGCGAGTTGGCAAACTGCTACACGAGTCATTTACGGACGGCGCGCAACTATTGCTGCTTGGTGCGATGTTAATTGGCATCATCTCGGGACCCGATGGGCAAAAGGTAATGGCACCGTTCTCCGTGGATTTGTTTAAAGGGATGTTGGCATTTTTCTTACTGGATATGGGTTTAATGAGCGCCAAGAGTTTTGTGGATCTCAAGGGCAAGCCCAGACGTTTGATTGTGTATGCCTTTGTAGCACCCCTTTGCCATTCTCTCTTTGCGCTTTTACTCTGCTACATCTTCAAGGTGGAATTGGGTAATACGATTTTGTTGATGGTGCTAGCTGCTAGCGCGTCTTACATTGCGGTGCCCGCTGTATTACGACATGCTTTGCCCGAGGTGAGCCCTGCTTTGTACATGGGTATGTCTCTGGGTATCACATTCCCACTCAATTTAATCCTTGGGATCCCGCTCTACACCCAGATTGCTAAATTGGTCATGGGATAGCGATTGATGAACAAATTACTCAAGTAATCATTGAAATTGATAGGCTGGGCAAATATTCGCTAAACTGAATATATCAATGGGAGTATTCAATGGTTGCTGATACACGTCGTCAAGCACTCAAATGGATCGCAGGAGCTGGGGGAATCATGCTTGCCCCGCAAGCCATGCAGTTTGCCAGTGCGGCGGAGGATTTTTTCAAGGGACCGCCAGTTAAGGATATTCCTGCCAAGCAGATTAGTAAGCACGTTTGGTTAATCTACTCGCCCGATGGCTTCCCAACACCCGAGAACCGCGGCATGATGGCTAATGTAACCTTCGTGGACACTAGCAAAGGGGTGGTCATATTAGATACCGGTGCCTCCTTGCAAATTGGTGAGATGGCAATCCGCATGATTAAGAAGGTCACGAATAAACCGGTGATTGCGATTTTTAATTCGCACTACCACGGCGATCATTTTTTAGGTAATCAAGCATTTGTAGAAACCTACAGTAAGGACATGCCCATTTATGCACATCCTTATTCCATCAAACAGATCAAAGGAATTGAAGGTAATGCCTGGCGTAATTTGATGGAGCGCTGGACCAATCAAGCGACCGCGGGTACCAAAGTGATTCCGCCGACTCACGACGCCAATCAAGGTGATGTATTTAATTTTGGCGATGTGCGCATCAAGGTGCATCACCATGGCACTGCGCACACCCCTGGTGATATATGCATGCAGGTGATCGAAGATAAGGTGACCTATGTCGGTGATATTGCAATGGGCAATCGCATTGCCAATATTGATGACGGCTCCTATGTCGGCACCTTTAAGACCTATCAGAATTTACAAGCAACCGAAGGTGATCAGTTGTGGGTGCCTGGGCACGGTGAACCCAGCAAACAGCTTCTCAATGAATACGGCGAGTTCTTAGCGGGTATTTACGATACCTGTGTCAAAGCGGTCAAAGATGGTCAAGATTTAAGTGTGGCCAAATCATTGGTGTTGAAAGATCCTCGTGTCAGTAAGCGAGCCAAAACAATGCAGGGTTTTGATGGAAATATTGGTAAGTACACGAGCCTTGCCTATTTAGAAGCTGAGAAAGAAGCCTTCTAAAAGAAGAGAGGAATATTAGCCTTATAGCTAATAGCCTTACCCTAGACTACCGACAATACTATGGGCAATGTATGATTTGCCTTGCCCAATTCATGCCAACTTAAGGAATTGCCAATGAATACTCGCGCCCTCCTTTTTGCGATGATGGTTGTATTACTCCTGCCCCTACCCGCCCATGCTTCATTCATGCCAGCTCATTTAATTGATGGCTTTGCAAATATTGTTTCCTGGGTGGTGATTATTGTGTTGCCAATTGCGCTAATTGCGCTCTTTTGGTTTGTCCATATTTGGCCCGATACGGTTGCAAAGCGACGTCAGCATCCGCAACGCGATGCCATTCATGCGCTCTGCGTTCTCTCCTTATTCTTTGGGGGTCTTCTGTGGCCCTTTGCCTATTTATGGGCCTATACGCGTCCGACCATGTACAAGCTCGCCTATGGAACGGATCGGTACTCACCGATTAACGAGGCCGATACCAAATCCAAACCCGAGTCGAGTAACACATAATGGAAGCATTACTCCTTGCCATCTATGCCACGATTGTTTGGCTCATCTTTTTTAAGTTCAAGCTGTTGCCTTGGACCACCTCGGCCAAGGTCATTGTGGTGACCATTCCAGTAGTCGGCATGATTACGATGATTTTGTTGCTCAACGTCTTTGCCCCATCCTCTGGGGATGTGATCGTTGTTCGCAATAGCGTAGGGATTGTGAGTCAGGTGAAAGGCCGCGTCGTTGAAGTTCCTGTGCATATTAATCAGCGTGTCAAACAGGGAGATGTGCTGTTTAAGATTGATGCGACCCAATACCAAGCCCAGGTAAATTCGATTAAGGCAAAACTGGATCTAGCCAAACTTCGGGTCTCAGAAAATCAACGCTTAGTTGCCGCAGGTGCTGGCAATCGTTTTGATCTTGAGAAGGCAGAGGCGGATTTACTTGATCTTCAAGAACAGTTCAAGCATGCGCAATATGATCTCGAGCAAACGGTGATGCGCGCTCCGTCTGACGGCATCATAGTGAATGTGCAACTGCGACCAGGTGCTTATGTGGCAGCCTTTCCGATCTCCTCGGTGATGACCTTTATGGAGGACACCCCACAAATTTATGCCCTCTTTAAACAAAATGAGTTGCATCAGATTGAGCCTGGGAATGAAGCAGAGTTCTTCATTCCGAGTCTTCCAGGGGAGATCCTCAAGGCTAAAGTTGAATCGATCATTTATGCCGAGGGTCAAGGTCAGCTCAATGTCAGCGGCAATCTGCCTACGATTGGCCTGAGAGACATTACTGCGAATCGCTTTGCCGTTAAGTTGTCCCTGGATGAGACCAAGAACTATCCCCTCCTTCCTGCAGGTGCAGTTGGCGAAGGTGCGGTCTATACCAATCACTTAGCCTTTTTACATATTATTCGTAAGGTGATGTTAAGAGTCGGCACCAAACTCAATTACATCATTCCAAAGCTGCACTAAATGATATTTAGGCGGATGCGCACTCGATTCATTACCAGCATTAGCGGTGCTCTAGCACTGGGGCTAAGTGCATGCGCAATTCAAGATCCATTAACAGGTCAGGCGCTACGTGAGCAGTCCTTACCCAAGGTCGCCATCCCCAATCAATTTAGCACCCCAAGCGTAAGCGGACCAGCGCTCGATAAGGCATGGCTTGCACAATTTAATGATCCAGAACTGAATGAGTTAGTAGCCGAGGCACTACTAAATCAGCCCGACATTCGGGTGATGGCTGCACGGCGCTTACAGGCCCAGGCTTTGATTGATGCGGCAGGTGGTGCGCAATACCCAAGCTTAGGGGTGGTTGGCAATACGGGCGGTCGGGTTGGATCAAGTGGTACAGGCTTAACTGGTTATTACATTGGTGCCAATTGGGAACTAGACCTCTGGGGTCGAGTACGTAATCAGGTCGCTGGTGCGCGTGAGAATGCACGTGCCCTCAATGCAGAACAAGAGGCAGCCCAACTCTCGCTGGTGGGAACCTTGACCAAAACGGTATGGCTTGCCAGAGGACTACAAGATCAGGCACGCTTAGCCGAAGAGAATGCCAATGCTGCAGCACGCTATGCCGAGCTCACTGCCATACGGGAAGATATTGGCGCCTCATCGAAGTCCGAGGTCTCGACAGCAAAAGCAAGCGCTGCACAAAGCAAAGAGGCGGAACTGATTGCGAAACAGGCACGCGATCAGGCACTGCGCGCCGTTGAGATTTTAGTGGGGCGCTATCCCCACGCCAAACCACTCAAGAGCACACAGCTTCCTGCCTTACCACCTCCAGTTGCGCCAGGTATTCCAACTGATATTTTAGAGCGTCGCCCCGATATTATGGCGGCCGAGGCACGTGTGAACAGCGCCTTCTATGCCGCTGCCGAGAAACGCATGGCGCGTCTTCCCAAGATTAGCTTGACCGCTGGATTTGGCTATATCAATAGCCAAGTGTTTAGTTTGATCAGTGGCCCAAGCAGTAGTTTGGGTGTTGGGGCAAATGTCATGATGCCACTCTTTCAGGGTGGTGCGATTGAGGCACAAATTGCCTATCAGAATGCAGAGGCACAAGCAGCATTAGCCAACTATGGGAAAGTCGTTCTAAATGCGTTTGGTGATGTTGAGAATGCCCTCAATGGTGAAATGACTTGGCGCGAGCGCACCCTCGCACTGCAGACCCAACTGAAGGAGCAAAAACAAATCCTACAAAATACCGAACAAGAGTTTGTGATTGGTCGTATTGACCAACGTCAGATTCAGCAACAGAAGATCAAAACAAATACTACTGAGATCAATTTCCGTCAGGGGCAAGTTGATGCCCTAACCCAACGAGTCAATCTATACCTTGCCTTAGGTGGCTCCGCTACTCCTTAGACTCTTTCATACCTGAACTTTTTTATCCCTTTATTTTTTGATTGAAACTCTCTATGCGCTCGCCATTCATCCGTTATGCCGTTTTCATTCTTAGTACTTTAGCGCTTAGCGCTTGCGGTACCTTAGAGCGCAAAGCCGCTGTTCCAGCTTCGGATTTAACCCGTGCACAAATTGCTGGCATGCAAAGTTCGCGCTATTTAATCGCCACTTCCGCCGGAATTAACAGCTTTGTTGATGATGTCAATCAACTCAATAAACGCTTGGGCAAAACGGTTCTTGATGGCAAGAGCAATTATCTATCCCTATCCGGTGGTGGTGATAATGGGGCATTTGGTGCAGGTCTTTTGGTTGGCTGGACTGAGCAAGGCACGCGCCCTGAATTCAATTTGGTGACTGGCATTAGCACCGGGGCCCTCATTGCACCCTTTGCCTATTTAGGCAAAGACTATGATCCTGTTCTCACCGAGGTCTATACTAAAGTTAAGCCCAGTGATATTTTTAAGTCGCGCGGCTTTTTATCCGGGTTCTTTGGTGATGGCTTAGCGGATACTTCCCCTTTGTTTCAGTTGATATCCAAATATGTCACCGCCGACTTTTTGAAAAAAGTGGCGCATGAGTACAACAACCGGGGTCGCTGGCTTTTGATTGGTACAACCAATATTGATGCAGGCACTCCAGTGATCTGGAATATGGGGCAAATCGCGAGTATCGGCACCCCTGAATCTCTAGAGCTCTTTCGTAAGATCTTGCTAGCCTCGGCTTCGATTCCAGCGGCCTTTCCCCCTGTAATGTTTGATTTCATGATCGATGGCAAAGAGTTTCAGGAGATGCATGTTGATGGTGGTGCAACCACTCAGGTTTTTCTCTATCCTGGGGCGGCAGCAAACCGTGCCAAGGAAATTGGTGTGAAGCGTAATACGAATCGCCAGGCCTACATCATTCGCAATGCTCGCCTGGATGTCGATTGGCAGCAAACCGAGCGTCGCACCCTGAGTATCGCGGGTCGTGCGATCTCGCAATTGATTCAATCGCAAGGCCTCGGCGATCTTTATCGTATTTACAACATCACCCAGGATGATCGAGTTGGATTCAATCTAGCTTATATTGGCGCAGACTTTACTTTCCCGCATGTTGAAGAATTTGATACCAAATACATGCAGGCGCTCTATGACTACGCTTATCAGCGAGCTCGCAAAGGCTATGACTGGAGCAAGTACCCGCCGGGCTATCGTAAATCAATCGAGGAAGATACGACGATGCAGCCTGAGCTTTTGAATACTAAACCGACTCCCAAGAAAACAAAGTAAGCTTAGCGGCAGTCAAATACAGCGACTAGTAAATTATCGCCCTTGCGATACACCGCTCTCTTGCCGTACTGTTGGCAGTAGGCATTTGCTTTCTCTGTCAGTTGAGGAAGTGACTCATCTGCGCTATTCAAAAAGGTGACATGATTGGCGTCCGATGCATCCGTAAAGACAGCAGCGCAGCCCTGCAGCATTATTAATGCGGCCAATACGATGAATTTGCACTGGGAGGAAGTCGAGAGTCGTTTCATAATAGCGTTATTGAACATTTGAACTAGGCATCCAGTTTAATCGGATTGCTTTAGCGAGTTGCTCGGCTTGCTTAGCAATTGCGCTTGCCGCAATCACGTCCCCCAAACTGCCCATAGTTGCTGGTCCAATCATCCAAAGGCTTTGATGGGCCCTGCCCCTTGGATCAAGAACACTAAGCTGTGAATCGATTGCGATCGAACTCTTGAGTGCATCAGGGCTTGCAATGGCGTCGCTTATCAATTGATCAAGTAATCGATCGCGCGCTACCCCAGTGCAATTAATTAAATGGTGGCCATGTACTACTTCTCCATCATGAAGTGTTACATGAATCGCACCATCACGAACAGTAATATTCTTGGCGCGTCCGCATCGAAACTCAATCTGTTGCTGATCGCGCATTTGATGGTAAGCCGCAATAGTTTGGGGTGAAGCCCGAAATCGATAGAGATTCCAAAGCCAGCCAAAGCGTTTCATCAAGATTCTGCGCTGATAAGCATTAAATCCCTGCCAAATACGATTGAGATCGGGTCGCAGCTCTTCCCAGGCACATTGCCATTCCGATTGATCGGTTGGGGTATTCGGGAGATAGTGGCGCATGAAGCGTACCAATCGTGCAGGTGTAATGGGATTAGGCCATTGTGGTTGCTTGGTTCTGGTCCATGGCGCCTGAGATGGGGGAAAAAGTACTCGTGGAGAAATCACTGAGACTTTTCCTTGGTGGCCCTGCTCTACCAAACCATTAATGGCATCCAATGCGGTTAATCCACCGCCGAGTAATAGGACATGATCATTTACGGGTATCCGATGAAGGTAGTCACCCGGCCATGGGTTCTCAGTCAGAGTGAGCTGACTTGAGGTCTGCTCAATGTGAACTGGGCATGGCCAGGTCGGCGTGGCATTGCCAGTCGCCAGAATCATTACCTTTGCATCGATATACTCACCAGTCTTGAGCTCCACTCTCCACCGACCATCAGACCCGGTGATGCGCTGTGCCTCACCTTGAATATGATTAAGGTCTCTACCGTCGAGTTGGTGATTAACCAATTGATTCATGTAAGTGCCAAAATCACTGCGGCGATAGAAGTAGCCTGCGCTTGTTTTAGCTTGGGGATCCTTAATATGCTCATTTGCCCACCTGGCAAAATGCAGCGGGTCTTCGGAGAAGATAATTGGAAGATCTTCACGGACATTTAACCGAAATGCTGGGCTTGTGCACCCATATGCATTACCCCGTCCGGGAGAATGCTTACCAAGAATCGTAATTGACTGCGCATCGATCCCTTGACGCAGCAGATGAATCAAGGCGACAGCGGCTGAGAAACCATCGCCAATGATTAAGATATCCGTCTCTTTATTCACCTACATAACTTTTTTGAATTATTTTAGACAGTATAGTTCTTGGCGAATGATCTTGATCGAACCCATGCATACAGCACTGGAAGAACAAAGAGAGTTAAGGTGGCGGCAGTCACCATTCCTCCCACAATCACGAGAGCCAAGGGTCGCTGCGCTTCCGAGCCAATTGATTGAGAGAGCGCGGCGGGCAATAGGCCCAGGCCTGATAGTAGCGCTGTCATTAAAACAGGGCGGACCCTTAAGCTAGCACCTTCGACCATGGCATTTTTCATGTCAGACAGGTTTTCAATTTGTACTTTGTTAATAAACGAGATCAAAATAACGCCATCCAAAATCGCGATACCAAATAATGACAAGAATCCAAAAAGCGCAGAAATGCTTAATGTCTCACCAGCTAAGTGCAAAGCAACAATCCCTCCGATTGCGGCAAATGGAACGTTGATCAATACAATTAATGCATCTCTTAAATTGCCAAAGACACTAATTAACAATAGCAAGATAGCCAATAATGCAAGTGGCACAATAAACATTAGGCGTTTTTGTGCCTCTTTCATCTGATTGAACTGACCATCCCACGAAATGGAGTAATTAGGGGGAAGGGAGATCGATTTGCCAACTAAGTATTTCGCATCCTCGACAGTACTTCCAAGGTCTCGATCTCGAACACTAAATTTAATCGCAATATAGCGCTTGCCAGATTCACGATAAATAAAGAATGGGCCATCACCTATCTTGACATTGGCAACCATTGATAACGGTATTCGCGCGCCACTGGGTGTATCAATTAGCAAACTGGCAATGTCGGTTGTATCGTTACGATTATTCTCATTTAAACGAATCGCTATACCAAAGCTCTTTTCGTCTTCTAATAACTGCGTGATAGGAGTTCCTCCAATCGCATTGGATACCACGACTTGGATTTCATCCATCTCAATGTTATAACGTGCGGCACGCTCTCGATCAATTTCAATATTTAGAGTAGGTTGACCGAGCTCTTTTAATATTCCCTCATCCGTAACACCCTTGACTTGCCGAAGGACCTTAAGAACCTCATTCGCCTTCTGATCCAATATCTCTAGATCAGGGCCATAAATTTTGATGGAATTCTCACCCTTCACACCTGAAATAGCTTCATTCACATTATCTTGAATGTACTGCGAGAAGCTGTACGTAATTCCCGGAATTGTGTTGAGCTCATCCTCTAGATGATTAATCAATAATTTCTTACTACTGCCCTTTGGCATCTGATCTGGCGGCTTAAGATATAACCCATACTCTTGGTTAAAGACCCCGGTAGGATCCGTCCCATCATCTGGGCGACCAATTTGAACTGCTACATTTTGAATCTCTGGCTGTTTTCGAAACAACTCCCGCAGTTGATTGGCAATTTTGACCGAGTAATCCAAGTCAACCGTATTAGGTAGGGTCACGCGAAGCCAAATATTATTTTCTTCAAGTGTCGGTAGAAAGGCAGTTCCTAGTCGGGTGGCACTCAATAGCGTTAGGCCCAAAATAAAAACAGAGGCTGCGGCAATGGTACGCGGCTTATCCATCCAACCACGCAGTAATGGCTTGTACCAAATCAGAATGGAGGTAATGAATTTTGGTGGCCGATGATGGAAGTTTTCTCCAAAGATCAATGACATGATTGCCGGTAGAAACGTTAAGCTGAGAATCATGGCTGCAATTAATGCAAAACCCATGGTAAATGCCATTGGTTTAAAAATAATGCCCTCTACCCCACCCATTAAAAATAATGGAGAGTAGGCCACAATGATGATGCAAACCGAATAAATCATCGCTCGCTGAACCTCGCTGACAGCCAGCACGATGCTTTGGTTTAGACGCTTTTTGCCATCCTCCAGATGCCGCATGACGTTTTCGGTCACAATCACCGCGGCGTCTACAATGATTCCGAAATCAATTGCCCCCAACGAAATCAAATTGGCAGGGACTGAAAATAAATCCATCTGGATAAATGAAAAACATAATGCCAGGGGAATAATCGCTGCAACAACTGCGGCAGCGCGCAAATTACCTAAGAAAACATATAAAACCACCAGCACTAGTGAGATGCCAAAAAATAATGTGTGTTTTACGGTACCAACTGTAATATCCAATAAATTTTGACGATCATAAAATGGCTTAATCTCAATCCCTGGCGGCAGGACATTCGTATTTAAGTTGTGAATACGCTCCCGAACACGAGCCAGCACTTCGGTTGCCTTTTCCCCTCGACGTAAATAGATAATGCCCTCAACCTCATCGGGCTGATCATTAAACTGAAACATACCCAATCGCGGAGCATGTCCTATTTTGACTTCAGCAATATCTCCGATGCGAATGGGGATGCCATTGTTATTGGTTACTACAACTTGCTTAATATCGTTTACGTTTTTGAGCAGTCCAACGCCTCGCACAACAAATTGTTGCTCACCACTTGGAAATAAACCGCCACCAGTATTAATATTTGAGGCCGAAAGAGCATCAATCAGCTGAGTTAGCGTTATATTTTTTGCCTGCAGAGCCTCGGGGCGGATGATCACCTGATATTGACGAACTTTGCCACCGAACGAAGATACCTCAGCAACCCCAGGTGTTTGCTTTAACTCTTTGTAAATTTCATAGTTCTGAAGTGTTTTTAATTGTTGTGAGTCGGCATGATTGGAAGTTACTTGATAGCGCATGATCTCACCCGTCGCATCGGAGTCGGGACTTATGGTTGAAATCACGCCAGGAGGAAACTCAACCTTAGAAAGGTTTGCAGTAAAAATTTGTCTTGCTTTAAATGCATCGCTTCGATTATCAAATTTCAGGGTCACAACGGACAGGCCAAATAAGGACACTGACCGAAATGTTTGCACACCAGGAATACCAGCAAGCGCATTCTCAACAGGAATTGTGATTTGCTGCTCGACCTCGGTTGTTCCGCGACCCGGCCATTGGGAAATAGCCTGTATCGTCAAAGGAGCAACCCCAGGGTAAGGTTGGATTGGGAGCGATCGGAGTGCCAATACCCCCAGAATGAGCAACACAGCGCAACAAGCTAAAACAATGCCCCGTTTATGAATAACGCCCCGGACTAATGAAGTGATTAAGCTCATTATTAGTCCTGCTTACTAAATCGTTCATTAAGCAAAACGGCACCCTGAGTGAGTATTTCATCATTTGGGCTCACCCCTTCAGTAATTGCAAAACGTCGACCATCAAGGTCATACCCTTTAACAATCACTCGTCGATAACTTTCTGAAGAGGTACGAATAAAGGCATAACGGATATCTTTATCTCGCACAATTGCTGCCTGTGGAACAGCGATAGCTTGCGCTAATCCAATTTGTAACCTAGCATTAGCAAACATATCGGGACGTAAAAATCCATCAGGATTGGTAATATCTGCTCGTATTAGCAACCCGCGCGTTTGCGAATCAATAGTTGGCGCCACATAATTTACTTTGGCAAAAATTTCGCGGTCTGGAAATGCCTCTAAGGAAATTTTGATGCTTTGTCCCCGCTCAATCAAACGCGCGTCTTGCTCAAAAACATTTCCTACAAACCATAGTGCATTGGGGTTCGCAAGAAATACCAAGGGCTCACCTACCGCAACGCTGGCACCAGGCTCAATATGCCGCTTCACCACAATTCCCGAGATTGGCGAGCGCATGATTAGATTTGGATTGGCCTGACCAGTTTTGCCTAGTTGCAGAATATCCGCATCAGCAAATCCAAGATTACGCAGTCGATTAGTCGCTGCATCGAGAGTAATCTTTGCATCAGCCAATAAGTTGGTCAGGGTCGTCCCTTCACTCAATATCTTGACTGTTCGATTTGTTATTAAATACTCCTGTTGAGCCGATTGAAATTCAGGGCTGTAGAGCTCCAGCACGGGACTTCCAACTTTTACGGGAGAGCCCTCAAAGGTATAGATTCTTTCAACCCGACCAGTGACTCTCGAACTAAGTAATTTCCCCTGTTCGGCATTGAATGTAAGGCGCCCGGGCACTTTTAATTCTTGTGGAAGCGTTTCTAACTTTAATCGCTCAAATCGGTATATTTCTGGATTTAAAGTAACCCCAGGCAACTGAAGCGACATAGCTCCAGTCTTATCAACCATCAGCTGCCGTTCCTGCGCCTCAATGCGAACTTCACGATTAACATTCGTAATACGGCCGATGGTAAATCCAATTACCAAGATTGCAAATGCAAATGCAGCCAACCGAAGTCGATAACGCTTTTCTGGCGACAGCTTCCAGTAATAATTAGGGAGGGTAACGATCTGATTGGCTAATTGACTAAACAATGACTCTAGGTAGGCAATCAGTTTTGGATTGAAATGGTGTTTCACAATATGTCCTAAAAAGGTTCACGTCCAGCAGCAACCATCAGTACAGCGTAAGTTTGTAAAACATCACTTTCCGCTACTGTCAGTTGGTTTTGAATAAGTCGTAATTGATTTTGTGCAGTTAGCAAGTCATTGAATCCCTGACCATTATTTGAGTACTGCGCAAGCGAAACCTTGTAAGCTGCATCGGCCTGTGATAGCTGACTGTCACGAATAAACTGCATACGATTTTTGGCTTGCTCATAGGCGGTATAAGCATTGGTAACGCCCAAAATAATTTGCTGTCGATTGGCAATATTGCTTGCTTCGACCGAAGCTTGTTTTCGAATTGCCTGCTCTACTCCATATTTCTCCTTCATGAAGAAATAAAGAGGGATCACGATATCGAATTCCAATTGATAAAAGAGTGCTCCATTATTGGATGCAAATGGGCCCCGGGGGGTGTAAGAAGATCCAATAATTTGAAAATCTGGGAGATAGGCTTTTCGAGCAAGGCTGACTCCTTTGCGGGCAGCATCTACATCGAGTTGGGAGCTTCGCAATAGAGGGTGGCTAGTTTCTGCATAGTTCTCAAGCTCCATAAGGGTTGGTACCATTCGAATCGCCTGCTGAACATTTCCGGATAAAGTAATTTTTTCACGTGGATCTCGACCGATTAATTGATTAATGCTCCGATAGGCGGTTTGAAGTTGTTTTTCTATATTGAACTGATCCGCAATCGCCGCACTCTGGGCGACCTGAGTATTTAAAAACTCAACGTAGGCAGCTGAATTATTGGCATATCGAGCACGTGATACATTCTTTACCAACTCAAATCGTGCAACCACCTCTTTTGAGACCTCCAATTGCTTCTGCGCCGAGAGTGCACTGTAATACAGGGTTGATAACTGCGCCCCAAGGCTCAGGTAAGAGGCCTCACTCTGAGCCAAAAGTGATTCTGCCGAGGTATTAGCAATTTCTGATGCGAGACTTTTTTTACCGGGAAATTGAAAAGGCTGAGCAATGGATATTGAATTGTTACTACTAATATCATTCGCGTTTGCACCGCCAAGTCCCAACGGCGAATTGGGCGGCATTCCTGACCATACCAACCCCAATTGAGGATTAGCGGGCGCAGCAATCTGCGGCACCGTTGCCTTAACCGATAAGTAATTCTCGCGCAAAGAGGTAAGTTGAGGATTATGGAGTTTCAACTCACTCCACAATTGCCTCAAATCCATCCCCTTTGATGGCTGTTGAGCAAAACTTTGATTGATGCTTAGGCAACATAGCAGCAAACAAAGTTGCAGTTTTAAAAAATACATTGACCCTCCGAGCAAGAGGCATACACATGTAGAGCAAGCTCTACCCCAATCGTTCTAACTCAAATAAACGATGGCGGTGCTCTGGCCTGAGAAAGGCCTATTGGATGTTTTGGTAGCCCACGATGGGAAAAGAAATGCGGGCGATTACTTAAGGTAAGAACAAAATGACTGTGAGAAATCACCGGCGAATATTGCTCAAGGTCATCGGTTGCACCACACGAGCAAATGAGCGCCTGCGCTAAATCTTCGTTTTGCCACAAAATAACCAGGGGCTCAGCTTGTAATACAGATAAGCCCTCCTGATGCACATAGTGCATCTCTTCAAAATCGTCTAAATCTTCTTTAAAAGACGGGGTGGCGGCCTGAACTGAGCATCCAAAAATAATGGAGGCAATCACAAAGGTATGAACCAATTTTTTGCGAATGAACTCAAGCATGTTTGGATTCTAGCCCATTAAATAGGTAACGCTGAGTATTTAGGCGTTTAAAAATGATGCGTGGCAACAAAAAACCGCCTCGTGGGCGGCTTTTTGGAAATACCGAATTGGTATTACTTGCGCTTGTTGACAGCGTCTTTGAACGCCTTACCAGCAGAGAACTTTGCGGTCTTTGATGCAGCAATCTTAATTGCTTCACCAGTCTTTGGATTGCGGCCAGTACGTGCTGAGCGCTTACCTTGGCTAAAGGTTCCAAAACCAACTAACTGAACAGAGTCACCTTTCGTTACTGCTTTGATAATATTTTCAATTGCGGAGTTTAGAGCGCGCTCTGCACTAGCTTTTGAAAGTTCAGCATCATCAGCAATTTTTTCTACGAGTTCAGCTTTATTCATATTTTTCCTTTAAACAAACAATTAATAAACTTTACAAAAATGGACTGCATCAGCAGCCCAAAATAGAAGTCTCCTAAATCTTTATTACCAATTACCGAGTGATTTGCAACTGATAACGATTAGAGTTTGCAACACAGATTCCATGAACACAAGGGGATTACTCTAGGGATAATCCCGCATTTTTTTGGGATCTTGACCGCCATCAGACCCTTTACTGGCTTGATTCTGCGGTTAATTTCATAATCTGAATCCATTTATCCGTCAATCCAATTAGACAGCCGGTCCCCGACGCACCAACATCTTGCGCCCAATCATGACTGTTGTAATCACCAGACCGGCAAATAGGATGTTCATCCATGTAATGGGCTCGGAGACCAAAATAGCAGAGGCTAGTAAGGTACAAAAGGGTTGCAATAATTGAACCTGACTCACGCGTGAGATTCCGCCAATCGCCATACCGCCATACCAAAAGAAGAATCCAATAAACATTGAAAAGATCCCGAGGTATAAAAAGCTAATCCAGATACTGGCACTCGCTACTAAGTAAGACTCTTGAAACGTGAAGACACTTCCAATCAAGTTGATCGGCAATGAGAGAACTAAGGTCCATGAGATCACTTGTTTGGCATTCATCGTACGCGACAAGTTGCCGCCAATTGCATAGGCAATTCCATTGGCTGCACAAGCAATTAATAATAAGAGATCGGTATACCGAAACCCCCCTTCACTATTTAAATATGCGTAGGTGCAAACTAAGAAGCAGCCTGTTAAAGCGCTCGCCCAAAAGCCCAAGGACGGGCGCTCTTGAAAGAGCAACACTCCTGCAACGACCGTAGCCAATGGCATGATTCCCAAAATAACCCCAGCGTGAGAGGCCTCACCCGTAGTCATCGCGATATTAATGAATAGCGGGAAGATAAAGACCACGCCAAGCGCCACAATTGCAAATTGACGAATTTGTTTCGTATCTGGAATGGGTGCTTTGGTATAGATTAGATAGCCTCCCGCCAAGATTCCAGCGAGCAATGCACGCGCGAAGCACAAAAAATAGGGATTAAGAGTCTCAACGGTTATTTTGGTAACTGGTAGGGTCAGGCTGAATATAAAAATACCAATGAAACCAATCAGCATGCCTTTGGTTTCATTTTTCATTGAGTGCTCTTAAAAATAAAATGGCTCCGCAATGGAGCCATCAAGGGTTGAGTCTATTTAATTAGTTTCGGGATTTTTGTTTAATCGCAAATGACAAATAACCAAGGGCAAGACCAGAGCCCAGAGAGAAGACAAACACAGCGGTTTTTGAGTCAGGGGCGCTTGCGGAGAAGATTAAGTAAAACGCAACCGTAATACTAACCACCATACCAATAAAACCAGCAATTTTCATGATCTTGTCAGTGGTACTCATTGAATCATTAATTAGCATCTGGAGCATGTTTTTTTCCTTTCAGCAAAGAGGATCGGCGGGACTCAAAATGATTGTATAACGATTGCCTTAATAAGCCACTATTTGCAGGGGTAGCGCTGTCTAAAGAAACGTACCAGGGTTTTGGCGGCCTGCTCTTGATTAAATTGAGGATTTTGTTGATTCCATTTCAGAAAATCCTCTAGCACTTGCTCGCGCGTGTGGTTGCTGGATGCAAAGCAGATGCTAGGCTTTGAGCCCGCTGGGCGACTGGCTAAATAAGCCTGATACACCCCCTCACCAAATCCAAAACAAAAGTTCTGAGCATCAATATCGTTTCGCGCCTTGCAAAGTTCTACCATGGCAGCAGTCGACGCATCATGCGGTTTTGCTTGCCCATAACTGATTGCCGGAATGATGGCCAAATATCCGAATGTCAATCCCAAAAGTATCTTCATTGTTTTCATTGATCGTATTTTGATTGATAGCATGATTAGCGCCTAAATCCACCCATGCGACCACCGCCAAAACCTCCTCCACGGAAGCCTCCGAAGCGATCCCGACTCTCATCAAAGCGCGCCTGTTCCCGCATCGCATTTTCTTGAGCGGCCTCCCGAGTTGCATTGGGGTTGGCTCGATCCGCTGCAATTGCGGAACGCCCTTCTTGATCAAGACGGCTGGCTTGAGCCTTCTCTTGGGCTGTAGCATTTTTCTCAAATGCACTATCGGCACGCTGCGCAGCATTGCGGGCATCTTGTCGCTCTTGTGGAGTGGCGTTATTTTTCCAATCGTTTAAGAGGCGTTGCTGATTGGCAATACTGCTCGGACCAATTAAGCCTCGGTTAGGACGTTGCTCATTATTGTTTACATTAATCGTGCCACTTGACCAAGCCGGCGTTGCCCATAAGGCCCCTCCAACGGCTAAACCCACACCAAATGACATTGCGCCCCAGGCTGGATCGTACGCGGGGTATGGCGGGTAATCAGGATAGGGCCAAGGACCATAAACTTGGGTTGGGTTATAGGTTGGTACATACACAATTTGTGTATTGGGCGGCGCGATAATGATGTTCCCGCTGGCATCAGTGCTCACAGTCATTTGGGCATTGCTTTTTAAGGTACCGGCGGTTAGTGCTTTCTTGCGCAGTGCTTGCACGGCTTTCATCGTATCTGCCGGTTGCAACTTATAAGCATTTCCGAGATTTTGTGTCCACTGCAACTGCTTACCCATCATGCTTAATGCCTGAGAAAATGAAATCAATGACTTGACGCTATCGTTCCATGATTGGGCATTGAGTGCATTCGTAAGCGCACTACCTTGCAAACTTGCATTGCTCGAGCGCCAGTTATAGGCCTCAGCAACTTCAAGTGGGTAGGTTGAAGCCAACAACATAATGGATAGTAATGAATCAGGGTATAGGGCGATTGGAGAAACCAATGACTCCAACTGTGCACTCGATAACATTTGAGGGCTCGCACTCACGTTTGCAGCATTCCCAAAGTTATTATTGGACTGGCCTCCCGCACAAGCACCTAGCAATAAGGTCGCCGCAATACTTACTGCAATGCAAATGGGCTTTTTTGGTTTAGCCATCAAGGTTTTGTGGTCCATTATTTTCAGTACTAAACAAATAGATAAATTATTTTGCCATCTCCGCGATGACCTCACCAGCTATGCGTGCTGCCAACTCATCCTCGGGCGTAAAGGATTTACCCCAGCCCTCTTTCTCATAGAGCTCGATCTCTTCAGGACTTCGCGCTCGGATAAAGATTTTGACCTCGGGATTAAGGGTGCGCGCAGTCTCCACCATCTTACTAATATCAATTGAATCCTTGGTTGCAATGACCAAGATTGCTGCACGGGCGATATGTGCCTGAATCAAAACAAAGGGGTCGGCTGCATCACCAGTCACCGCTGGGATATTTTGCTTGCGTAGCTCTTCAACCATGCCACGCTCTTTTTCAGCGATCACACAGTTAATATTTTGTGCTTTGAGGTTCTCAAAGACTTTCTTACCAACACGACCGTAACCAACAATCACCACTTGCTTATGCAAGAGCGATTCATTAACGGTGGTGGGTAATAATGACAGGGGGTCCAAGCGCTCATCAAGCTTACGTGCCAGGTGTGAGCGCTTTCTGGCCCATACTAAGGCTGGTTCGATCCCATTAAATAAGAAGGAGTTAAAGGCGATCGATAAAATCGCTCCCGCCAGAATTAGGCTGTATGCCTCATTCGGAATTAGATTCATGGCAAGGCCCATACCAGCGAGAATGAATGAGAACTCGCCAATCTGCGCCAAACTAACGCCAACGGTCAAGGCAGTGCCCAAGGGGTACTTAAATAACAACACCAACAAAATTGCCGCTAATGTTTTACCAACCATGATGATGGCAATCACAATCAGTAATTTGATGGGCTCTTGCCAAATAATCTCTGGATTAAAAAGCATGCCGACGGATACAAAGAACAATACTGCAAATGCGTCGCGGAGCGGTAATGACTCATCGGCTGCTCGCTTACTAAGCTCAGACTCACCAAGCATCATGCCAGCAAAGAAAGCGCCCAGAGCAAACGAGACGTCAAATAGTTCTGCGGCTAAGAAAGCAATCCCAATTGCTGCTGCAATCACCGCTAAGGTAAAGAGCTCGCGTGAACCACTCTTCGCAACGATCCATAGCATTTTTGGTAGCAAGCGTTTGCCCACGACCAACATCAAAACGATAAATGCAGTGACCTTGGCCAAGGTTATTCCGACCAAGCTTAGTAATTCACTGGGGCTGGTGGAGTGTGCAGCCGATCCATCATTGCCATAGATCTCAGCCATCACCGGTACCAACACTAAGGCTAGAACCATCATCAAGTCCTCAACCACCAACCACCCGACTGCAATCTGGCCATTCACGGTCTCTAAAAGCCCCTTTGACTCGAGGGCTCGCAGTAAAACAACGGTACTAGCTACCGATAAACTTAAGCCAAATATGATGGAGCCAATTAAGGACCAGCCCCAGTAATGCGCCACCAAATAACCAAGTGCAGTGGCAACTGCCATTTGGAAAAGTGCACCAGGAACCGCAATTTTTTTGACTGCCAGCAGATCATTAATTGAGAAATGAAGTCCCACCCCAAACATCAGTAACATCACTCCAATTTCTGCAAGCTGAGTCGATAAACCAATGTCGGCAACAAAGCCTGGCGTTGCCGGGCCAATTACCACGCCTGCAATTAGATAGCCTAATAACGGTGGCATCTTCAGGTAAGAGACCGCAAGCCCAAAAACAAGAGCGAGCCCAAAGCCTCCAGCCAGAATTGCAATTAAGGTAACGTCATGCGGCATCGATCGGTCTTGTTATTTTTAATGAATTGAACCATTCGATGGTATCAGTTTTGATTTTGTACTGCCCCGTACTGATAACCCCAAGTTGTAATTTGTTCCGTATTTAGTGAACAGGTGATGAACTTAGCCAATCAACCATGGCCAACCCTTTGGGATCTGTGAGTATGGGTTTGGATTCCTCTTTTTTTTGCTGTCATGCAGCATTCTGAAAAAGGGCGTATAGTGTAACTAGGGTTAACCCTTAAAAAGAGTTAATTCCTATTGAAATCAACCCTTTACAAGAGGATAGAATATGAAAAATCTAGTGAAATACCTAAAAAGCATCATTGAAGCCTGGTCTGAGGCTCGCTTAGCGTACATCGCAAGAAACCGAAAAAGTTACCCCATGGGGTCCTAAGATGACGGTCTTTACCCACTTTCTGCCCAATACCCAAATCAATCGGTATGGATCGTGGCTGAAAACCTTGGATCCGCAGACACTTAGAAACTACTTTGGGATTAGCTTAAGCGCTGAGGGCATCAATCGCCTCGTCCGTAAATTTAAACAGGACAAAGCAAATCATCATTTTCTGATTGCTCATCATGATGGTCATTGGGCTGGCGTGATTCATATTGCCTGTCTCAATGATGCAGTTGAATTTGGGGTGATTGTGAAAAAAGAGTTTCGTCGCCAAGGAATAGCTGATCAGCTACTCAGTGAAGCAATCACCTGGGCCCAAAACCGTGGATATCGCACTCTCTATATGCACTGCGTGATCGAAAATCAAGCGATCCGATATTTATGCGCTAAGCATGGCTTGCAATCGAGGAATATCTACGGCGATGTCGAGGGACATATGCGCTTACCTAAGGCGAGCTGGCGATCGCTATGGAAGGAGTATTGGCAGCGCCAGGCTAATTGGTATTACTTTCTTCAAGAGCGGCTCAAGGACTCGAAAGCTACCTGAAAGCGCGCTCTTAAAGTAGCTCGCTAATCTCGATTAGATTTTGGTCGGGATCGCGCACATAGACTGAATTGATTTTGGTCGTTGCGCCAGTGCGAACCACCGGTCCCTCGATAATGGGCCAGTTTTTAGCATTCAATTGCTCAATCACCTCTCTCAAGGGACGGTCTGCAATAAAACACAGATCCAAGGAACCGGGTGTTGGAAGATCCGCCTTGGGTTCAAATTCTTTACCCTTGATGTGAAGATTAATCTTCTGCTGACCGAACTTGAATGCTTTGCGCTCAACCGGTGGTGTGCCGCCAATAAATGACTCGAGTTTCATACCAAGTACGCTCGTATAGAAATGAATGCACTGTTCCTCGTGCGCTGTTGTCAAAACCAAATGATCCAGATGATCAATCATGTCCCCTCCATGACAGTTGCTAATGAATGGATCATATGACATTCAACAAATAAATTAAAGTGTTCGGTTATGAGTAAATACCGGATGGGCGAACCTGAATCAGCACACTCCTACCCTGACTATCGCGTAGATGCTCTAACTGAATTCCATATAAACGCTCTAGGTCTTCTAGGGCATGATGATCAGCTGAACAATCCAAAATAATGCGCCCCTGCTCCACTAGAAGCAATCGATCAAAATCAAGGGCATGATTAATATCATGCAAAACTGCTAGCACCGCGTGGTTTCTTTCTCTCGCAAAACGGTCAATGGTATCCAGCAATTGATACTGCAGCCCTGGGTCTAATGCTGCCACTGGCTCATCCACCAAAATCAGACCATCGCGGACATCCCATAGCTGAGCAAATACTCTTGCCAGATGAATTCGTGCTTGCTCACCGCCAGACAGAGTATTAAATGCACGCCCCAAAAGATGCTCTGCGCACGCCATCTGGGCTGCGTGTATAACGATCGTTTCGTGGTTGATCTTATTAGTGGCGCTCACTCGTCCTAGCTCAATCACAAGATCAGTCATCAGCCCAAAGGCAATCTGAGTATTCTGAGGTAAGACCCCTCGTATCCGACTTAGTTGCGCCGAGGAATACTGCTCAATCGAGGTGCCATTCATCAAAATTGAGCCGCTTTTAATTTGATACTCTCGCGCAATCAGTCGAATAATCGTTGACTTACCGGCACCGCTTTTACCCAGGATCGCAATCCGCTCACCCGGCTTGATCGTGAAATCAAATGGCCCAAAGAGTTTTTTTCCAAGCTGTAAAGAGGCATGATGGAGTTGTAATTTCATATCAATCAAGCCTTGATCGATATTGCCGTAATAAGATCAAAAATAATGGGCCGCCTAACAGGGCAGTGAAAATACCGACTGGCACCTCTGCAGGGATTGCAATGGTTCTGGCAATTGTGTCGGCAATGAGTAGCAGAATAGCCCCCACCCCTGCGGAATAGGGAACTACCCTCTTTTGATCAGACCCCAAGCAAATACGCACAAGGTTGGGCGCCATTAAACCAATAAAGCCAATCATGCCGCACCATGCAACAGCCAATCCAGAAAGAGTGGCAACCAAAACGATGACCTTGGTTCGTAGGTGTGAAACATCTACCCCGAGATGATTGGCAATGTTCTCACCCAATGTCAAGGCATTGAGATCCTGTAAAAGAGTTCGAATCCAGACCCATCCGATAACTATGGCTCCAACCAACACCCCGACCATCATCCAGCGTGCGCTTGCGAGAGACCCAAGGGTCCAAAAGGTAAAGCTGCGCAATTGTTCATCGTTGGCTAAATAGGTACATAGACCGATCACGGCACCCGCTAGGGCATTCAATGCAATGCCGGTTAATAGCAGACCCGCAATCGATCCCGGAGATATAACACGGGCGACATAATCAAGGCAGAAACAAACCGCTATAGCACCCAAGAATGCAAAAACTGGGATTGCCCAGACCCGTAGCTCCTCCGTCGGAATAAAACGAAAGCCATCAAATATCACGATACCGATCGCTACGCTACAACTGGCTCCCGCAGAGACCCCCAATAGGCCTGGATCAGCTAAGGGGTTACGAAATAAGCTTTGTGCGAGAGCGCCTGCAACGCCCAGTGCTGCTCCAACCGTAATGGCCAATAAGGCGCGCGGGATCCGAATGTTCCAAAGCACATAACTGGCACCCTCATAACCATTCTGTGGATTAAAAACTTGCAACCAGTCCAAACCATGAATATCCACAGCACCTAAGTTCACTGCGATTAGAAATGCAGTTAACCCTACAAGAAGTAACCCAAGCCTCGCACCCCAGGCTGAGTAGTCAAGTGGACTGACGACCTGTCTCATCCTAACAAGGTGCGTGCCTGACGATGAAGCGTTAAGACTGCATCCGGCATTCGTGGACCAAATCCCAATAAATAAACGGCATCCATTGAAATAATCTTCTGACGCAGAATCGCTTTCGTTCTTTCCATACCGGGCAGGCGTGCAAGCTGACTACGTCCGCCAATCGCTTGCAGCCCTTGATCTGTGACCAGGATTAAATCGGGGTTGGCCATAATCACTGCTTCGGGAGTTAGCGGTTTGTACCCTTTAAAACCATCGAGCGCATTTCGTAGACCAGCGTACCGGATCATGGCATTGGCATTGGTTTCTTGGCCAGAGACCATCACTTGGGAGGGGTTCATTGAATGAATGTAGAGCACACGAGGGGTTGTGCTTGGAAAGGGTTTGGCTTGCATCTCATCTTCGATACGAGCCCACTGCTGCTGCAACTGAAGCTTCAATTGATCGGCTCGAGTTTGTTGATGAATCGCTTGACCAATCGCAATCACCCGATCGCAGATTCCGGTAAAGGTGTGATGGGCAGGCAAGCGCCGTATCTGAATCCCAGCATCTTGAATCTGGCGAATAACTACCGGAGGTCCGGCATCCTCGGTACATAAGATTTGGGTTGGGGATAGCGATAAAACGCCCTCTGCCGATAAGGTTCTTGAATACCCAACACTGGGTAACGTGCGTGCGGCATCCGGATAAATCGAGGTCGTATCAACCCCCACAATCAAATTACTAGCATTTAGTGCATACACAATTTCTGTAACTGCCGATCCAATACAAATCAGACGTTGGCGACCTAGGGTAGCTTGAGTTCGCTCTGCCCAAGCTGGCTTCTCAAGCCATGCCATCGGGATGGCTGCCATTGCGCACAGAAAACGACGACGCCCTGTATGACTAAGATTATTCATTGGCAGGCCTCCATTAATCCATGTTCACCCTCAATCTCGGTTACCAGATCTCGCCAGGATGCAAGTTCAGCTTTACCAGGCTTGCGCTCTCCAAAAAACATTGCAATGGCCTCGCCGCCCTGATCAAAAAACTCAATGGAAGTAACGATGCCATCGACCGTTGGCTTACGAACAATCCAGGCACGCTCAATCAGATCCTGACGAAGGTGTAAATTAAAGCGGGGATCCATCACATTGATCCAAGACCCCTGTTCCATGATCCGATTAATGGGTCCCGAATGTATCTGAATCATTCCAGGATTACCAACAAAAACCATGATGGGGGTTTTAGTCTGTGCTGCACGCTGCAACATTGATCGTAGGCAGTCTTTAGAAACTTCCCGAACAAACTCTGGCTCCGCTAAACGAAGTGCCTGAGTGCGTGTAAGTGTGTATTTTCGTAAGAGTGGATAAAAGTCATGGGTATCCTTGAGATCTCTCCATGCCTGCCAAAATCCGGCGCGATCGATCTCTGAATCTGGGGCTGGGGTTGGCTTTACCTTGAGCGTTAATACCTCAAGACCAGGCTCTTGTTGAGGGGTCGCAAACAATGAAACGATTGCGTCAAATGCCGACACATCACTCTGTGGCTTCAGATGAACCTTATGAATCGCCCGTCCCTGCGCATCAAAGAATTGCAAGCTGCGCTGCTCTCCCTGAGAACTACTTTCAGTAACCGCAAATCCTGCAAACCACTGTTGATAAAAGATCCGCAAGTCAATCTCACCCACGACCAGACCTACCGACCCCTCTTGACTTACTTGACGGTATTGACCAATTTTTTCATGGACGCAGGCTTCGTTACGGGTGAGAGCCATGACCTCCCCAATCGACTCAATCGAGGCTATCAGCACAGGCCAATTAGCATCCAGACGAATTGCTCTTAAGCCCTTAGCTGCCGTAGCACCAAGTCCAACGTGAGCGGCAATCAACTCACCCTCAGAAATAGTAAGCATCGCAGCAATTTCTCGATGCCGTAAGCGTCCCTCTTTGCGCAAGGTGATAAACGATTGACGAATGCGATGAATAGTCGGTTTCATAATGCCTCCTTAAAAGTCATAACGAGCTGAGATTTGCCAGTTCCGCGGCGCTGCCGTGGCTGATTGTTGAGCAGCTTGGGCGTTGTACCCCGAAAATCCGCCAGCCGCTGCTCGGTTTTGAGTTAAAACCGAACCTTGAACATCCGACCAGTTCCAATAGGTGGTGTTGAACACATTATTGAGATTGGCATTGATCGTTAGTTTTTTAAGAGGCTTCCAATAACCGGTCAGATTAAGAACGGTGGATGTGGGCGACAAAAATTGATTGGCTGTACCACCGGTAGCGTTATTAAAGTTCACACGATCAGCCGATTTACCCTGATTCCAAATGACATTGGCAAACGCTCCCCAAGTACTAGCGTCATACCGCAATCCTGCAATGGCGCGCAAAGGTTGAATCGTATTTAGCGGTGCTGAAATCCCATTTTGGGTTTGCTCACCATAGCTATAGGCCATCGCTGCATTCGCCTGCCAACCCTGAGCAAACGCCCAATCCGTTCGAACATCCCATCCCCAAATATTGACGTTAGATAAGTTCTGAAATTGATACAAGGTCTGAGGTGCACTACCGTTATACGAACCTAAGTAATTAACCTGAGAGATAAAGTCTTTGTAATAGTTTGCGTACCCCGATGCCTGATAACGAAACTGCTGAAGCTGACCGCGAGCACCGACCTCAAAGCCATTGCCAGTTTGCGGTTTTAGATTGGGATTTGGGATGTTGGTATATCCGCTACCCGCAAAATAAGATAGCGTTTGATCCGGTGTAGGCGCAGTAAATCCAGTTCCCCAGTTTGCAAACGGACGAAACTCGCGAGCTATATTCCAGATAGCCCCAATTCGAGGGGATACTGCTGATCCGGAGTTCGATGGCAATGAACCAGTAACTGGTGTAATCGAGTAACTATCATAGCGAAGTGCTGTAATCACACTCACTTGATTAAACTCCATTTCACTTTGCAAAAACGCGCCGCCTAAGTTATAAGTTGATTTGGGTGCGGGTGTAATTGAGCTTCCATTACCCGCCGCATTGAGTTGACTCGAGATACGTGAAGAACTCCAATCAAATCCATAGGTCAGTCGCTGATTGACGATACTGGTGGTATTACTCTCTAGAGTCGTATTGATGCCGTAGGTATCTTGGCTATAGGTGTTGTTGCGGCTGCGCCATGATGAGAGACGTGAATTGCCAACTTGCTGCTGGTAGGCATTTTGAGTGACATCTGCATCTTGGTAATACACCATGACATTGGCTTTTTGAACATACAGCGCCCCACTGTCCTTAAAGTCGTACTCACCCGAGACGCGATTGCGGGTGGTCTTATCTTGGCTGGTGGATGTCACGACATTGTTATAGGTAAATCCACCAGGCCCTCCAAAGGAAATCCAACCTCCGCCGGTTCCCAAATCCGATAAGTTATTCACGTTTTGCGTGACGTTTTGAGACTCATAGGTAATGCCCAGTTTTTGGTTGCGATCGATTTGGGCAAATCCCTTAGTCAGAACATACCAATTGCTGTAATCTGCTGGATTGGGCGCCGTCCTGGTGATGCCGGTTGAGTTATTGGATCCTTGATTTTGATATTGATGGCCAGCTTGAAAGTTTCCAAGCACCATCCCTTGCAAATGGTCCTGAATACCGCCATAGCCAAACGTCGTATTCGAAGATGTATCGACGCTCGAGTAGCCGGTACGAGCAAATCCGCCGTGAGTCTCACCCTTTTTGATGAAATCACTTGGATTAAAGGTCTGAAAGTTCACAATCCCAGCAAGGCCATCACTGCCATACTGGGTTGACGATGGGCCGCGTACTACCTCGACTCGACGAAACCCATCAACATCCAGAAAGTTTCCTCGCCCGACCGATAGGGCCCCAAACGAGAACGCGTTTGGCACCCGAATCCCATCCACAAGCAGTAAAACATTATTGCCTTGCAGACCACGAATATTGATACTTTCATTTCCTGCCCGCCCCTGAGATCCGACAGCCAAACTGAAACGTTGCGTTTGCTGGGGAACCGTAACATCTACGGAGTTATTAAAAAGGTCTTTAATATTCCGGTCGCCCTTTTCTTGGATTTCTTCGGCCGTTGTTACGGTAACAACATTGGGTACGTTATCCACCTTCCGAGGGGACCGAGTCGATGTTACGGTAACCTCTTTCAGAATGACATCCACCTCGCCCCGCTCGCCACGGGATTGTTCAATGGGTCTTCCATCTTCAGTGGTTGCTGTCTGACTATGGGCACTCATGGCAATACTCGCCATGGTGATGGCTGCAATAGCCGCAAATGGGTGTTTTCTTAGACTCATGCTCGCTAGAATTTGATGACACTAGCTAGCGACGGCGGGCTGTGACGTTTACATAATCGTTTTTTAGTTTAAACGAATCTCTACTTTAATGAGAATGATTCTCATTGTCAAGTGCTATTGACAATATTTCTTGTATGGAAATTAAGCTAATACAAAGACGATAGGCAATCGATAACAGTAAGGAATAGCAGCACCATTTTGGCGCGCCGGATGAAATTTCCAATGAGTCACCGTATTCAAGGCCGAACGATCGAGCGCTGGATGACCAGATGATTGAGCTAATTGCAAGCGACTGATAGCGCCATGCTCAGATACGCATAATGAAAGCCATACCCTGCCCTCCTCGCCGTTTTCTCGACTAGCGATCGGATACGGCGGCTTTGGGTTATTGAACCTAGGGTCAGCAGCGGATGGTAAGGATATGGGTGCAGATGAAACATTTGGGCTTCTGCTATCTGACTGTTGACTGGTTGTGATCCCCTGGCTACTCTCAACAATCGGTACACTCGCTTGATTAATGGGATCTTGCTTTGCATGAATAGGCGAAGTTACTGTTTTTTGAATCGTATTCGACTCGCGCTCAACCAATTGTCCATAAAGGATGGCAGGCGACTCAGGCCGATGATTAGTTATTGCAGTCATCATCCAACCAATTAGCATGGCATGTCCTATGCATACCGATAGAGTAATTTTGAATGAAGACGAACGCAGTAACTGTTCTGAATTCATATCACTTGGTTAAGATCAATTTACCTAATTGGGTAACTCGTAAGGTGTAAATCACACCATGATGATTAATCTGAATCGCGCTTTTCGAACCAAACAGCACTTCGCTGCGGTATACCCACATATTATTTTTTGATATCGGCGCCGATGGTTTTAATGTTTCTTCCTCTCGAGTCATAGAAGATCCATTCACTCTAGATTGCAATCCATAAAAGAATGCTTCCAGTAATCGTCAGTAGGCTCATGGCCAAAATTGCCCGATCCTTTGGCTGAATATTATTTTTTTCAATCATCCTTGCATTCCTTTGTATGTATTCGTATGATACTATAAATGAGAATGATTATCAATAAGGATACGATGATGAATACCCAGCATACTGTTTTACTCATGGGCGCACTTGCAAAAGTCATGGAACTTTCTAGAACGCATTGTTCAGTGCTTGCCGAGCAAACCACTATTTCCTTACGCGCTCTCAATCGCTGTCCGGAATTGCCTCCAAGCTTAAAAGACCAGATTGAAGAAATGCTCGACACCCTAGAAGAGCAATACCAGCTTGAGCAGCATCCCTTCCCGGGCTATGAATTAAAGCTTGGTAATCAAGATAATGAAGAAATTAGTGAATTTTGTATCCGCAGCATGCTGACTCGGAATTTGCCCCTCTACGCGGATGCAAGCTTGGAGTAACTGACTGCCTCAAGCCTGGTTACACTAAACTAATCACCTTCGATTGGTGATGATTCTTTAATCGATTTAAACGATTATATTTATCAAATTAATTTGTTTTACAGATTAATTTCCTACCATTACATTGGACACACCACATCAAATGGAGGAAACATGAAAACAGCAGCCATCTCACTGTCATCTGCACACAACACTTTAATTAAGCTATTAGCAAACTTAGCTTACACCGCTTAATCCACCACTCGAAAGGATATCAATATGAAACCCAATCAAACACCCTCCGGCCAATGCCCTGTCATGCATGGCGCCAATACGCAGGCCAGCGATGGCCCAATGGTTTGGTGGCCTAAGGCACTGAACCTCGATATCTTGCATCAGCACGATAGCAAGACCAATCCTATGGGCCCGTCATTTAATTACCGAGATGCACTCAAAACTCTAGACGTCGAGGCTTTAAAAAAGGATATGAAGGCCTTGATGACCGATAGTCAAGCATGGTGGCCCGCCGATTGGGGTCACTATGGCGGCTTAATGATCCGCATGGCTTGGCACTCTGCAGGAAGCTACCGAATTGCCGATGGTCGTGGCGGTGCTGGAACTGGTAACCAACGATTCGCCCCAATTAATTCATGGCCAGATAATGCCAATCTTGATAAAGCACGTCGTCTCTTATGGCCCATCAAAAAGAAATATGGCAACGCCGTGAGCTGGGCTGATCTCATGATCTTGGCCGGCAATATGGCCTATGAGTCCATGGGTCTCAAAACCTTTGGCTTCTCGTTTGGCCGGGAAGACATCTGGCACCCAGAACAGGATATCTTCTGGGGCTCTGAAAAGGAGTGGCTACAAAAGAGTGGTGGCGAGGGTAGTCGTTACTCGGGTGAGCGCGATTTAGCCAACCCATTGGCTGCGGTGATGATGGGTCTCATTTATGTCAATCCAGAAGGTGTGGATGGCAAGCCAGATCCATTAAAAACAGCCAACGATGTGCGCGTTACGTTTGCACGCATGGCAATGAACGATGAAGAAACAGTGGCGCTTACTGCTGGTGGACATACTGTTGGTAAGGCCCACGGGAATGGGAATGCTGCCAACTTAGGTCCTGCGCCCGAGGGCGCTCCGATTGAGGAGCAAGGATTTGGCTGGATGAATCACAAAACACGTGGCATTGGTCGCGATACCGTCACTAGCGGCATCGAAGGTGCCTGGACCACACATCCCACACAATGGGATAACGGCTACTTCCATTTGTTATTGAACTACGACTGGGAGCTCAAAAAGAGTCCTGCGGGTGCATGGCAGTATGAGCCAGTTAACATCAAGGAAGAGGATAAGCCGGTGGATGTGGAAGATCCATCCATTCGCTGCAATCCCATCATGACCGATGCCGATATGGCCATGAAAGTTGATCCTGAGTACCGCAAGATCTCTGAGCGTTTTTACAAAGATCCTACCTACTTCTCAGAGACCTTTGCTCGTGCATGGTTCAAATTAACGCATCGTGATATGGGCCCCAAGGCACGTTATTTTGGTCCTGATGTACCGAAAGAGGAGCTGATTTGGCAAGATCCTATACCAGCCGGACGTAAAGACTATGACGTGAACTCGGTCAAAGCCAAAATCAAGGCAGCTGGTCTAAGCAATAGCGAGATGATTGCAACCGCATGGGATAGTGCACGCACATACCGAGGTTCGGATAAGCGTGGTGGTGCTAATGGTGCACGGATTCGTTTGTTACCCCAGAAAGATTGGGTTGGTAATGAGCCGCAGCGTCTAGCCAAAGTTCTTGCTGTCTATGAAGCGATTGCTAAGGAAGCTGGCATAAGCGTAGCCGATGTCATCGTACTTGCTGGTAACGTGGGAATTGAAGAAGCTGCCAAAGCAGCCGGCCACACTGTAGTCGTCCCCTTCAAACCTGGTCGTGGGGATGCTACCCAGGAAATGACGGATATTGAATCGTTTGAAGTGCTAGAACCCTTAGCCGATGGCTATCGAAATTGGTTAAAGCAAGACTACGTGGTCACGCCTGAAGAACTGTTGCTCGACCGTACTCAACTCATGCGCTTAACCGCCAATGAAATGACCGTATTAATTGGTGGCATGCGTGTACTGGGCACTAATTATGGTGGCAGTAAGCATGGTGTGTTTACGGATCGAGAAGGCGTTCTCACAAACGATTTCTTTGTCAATCTCACCGATATGAACTACGCGTGGCAACCCACTGGCAAGAATAGCTACGATATTGTCGAGCGTGCTTCAGGTAAAAAGCGCTGGACCGCAACCCGAGTAGATCTTGTATTTGGATCCAACTCCATACTGCGCGCCTATGCTGAGGTTTATGCCCAAGATGATAACCAGACAAAATTTGTCAATGACTTCATCGCGGCCTGGGTCAAAGTGATGAATGCAGATCGGTTTGACTAATACCCGACCTTAGGCAGTACCATAATAGGGGTAGCTTCGGCTACCCCTAATTTTTCACCTCAATTGAATATTACAAAACCCGCTCGATCGATTAGCCCCAATTTAGCCTCGCTATTGATTGTGATTGCCGAGCTGATGGGCACTTCTTTATGGTTCTCCATCAATGGAGTAGCCGATAATTTGATTGATTCATGGGATATTAATCTTGCGGGCATTGGTGTTTTGACCAATGCCGTGCAATTAGGTTTTGTAGCAGGCACCTTGGTATTTGCTTTAAGCGGCATCGCAGATCGGTTTAAGCCCAGCCATCTTTTTGCTGCCTGCGCCCTGCTCGGTGCACTATTTAATACTGCATTTGCTATCTGGGCCGATAGCATCTGGATGGGATCGATGCTGCGCTTCTTGGTTGGGATTTGTTTAGCAGGCATATACCCCATTGGCATGAAACTGATCATGACCTGGGATCCCCAGAAGGCATCATCACGCATTGCTCAACTGGTCGGCATGCTAACACTGGGAACGGCCATCCCACATGCCACACGCTTCTTCGGTGTGGATTGGCCTTGGCAAGAGGTAATTCTGTTCTCCTCCTTCCTAGCCGTCATTGCGATGGCAATTATTTTTTGGCTTGGCGATGGTCCCCACCTGAAATTAGGTACCGCCTCGCGGGTGAAGCTAAGCGGCTTTCGTCAGCTCTTTGCAATCCCCGAATATCGTCGATCTGCATTGGGCTATTTTGGTCATATGTGGGAGCTTTATGCCTTCTGGGCACTGGTGCCATTTCTGATTGCCAGTACATATCCCATTCAAAACCCCTTAGATTTGTCTGGGTTGGCATTTTCGGTGATCGGTGTTGGGGCACTTGGCTGTTTCCTTGGAGGGCAGCTTAGCAAATCGGTGGGTGGCATAAAGGTTGCCTCAACTGCCCTGGCACTGTCCGGTCTCTGTTGTCTGCTGTATCCATGGATTACTGGGCTACCACTATGGGCACAAATTCTGTTTTGGCTTATTTGGGGCATGAGTGTCGTCGCTGACTCACCACAGTTCTCGGCCCTATCAGCTCAAGCCTGCCCTCCCGAAATCGTCGGTACTGCATTGACGATTCAAAATGCGATTGGCTTCACCATTACGATGATCTCCATTCAAATCAGCACCCTAGTCTTACCACTTATGAATCACTACATCACATGGTTATTATTGCCGGGTCCTGTATTGGGGCTTGTTTTTCTGAATCGCATTTCAAAGAATAGGTCTTGAATATGCACCGTATCGAAATCGTTACCCCTGCTCCTCCCGGGAGCCTTCACGGTAATCGTATGACCGCCAAACGATGGCAAGGTTTTTTAAGACAACTTGGCTATCAAGTCCCCATCACCGAATCCTGGTCTGGAAAAGATGCCGATCTCTTGATTGCCTTACATGCCTACCGAAGCCATGCATCAATTGATGCATTTAAGTTAGCACACCCTAATCGTCCTTTAATTCTGATTCTGACAGGCACCGATCTGTACCGGGATATGGCAAACCACCCTGAAGTTCATGAATCGATGGTATTAGCAAATGCATTGGTAGTTTTACAAACAGAGGCATTACGAATCATTCCCGCAAAATGGCATCATAAGGTAACGGTTATTCATCAGTCGGTACCTCGGATACCTAAACAGCAGAAGCCTAAGGATCAATTCAGGATATGTGTGATTGGGCATCTTCGCCCTGAGAAAGATCCCTTTTGTATCGTACGCGCACTACCCCACTTACATAGCGATAGTCAAATCACTATTCAACACTTGGGGATGGCCATGAGTGGGGAGATGGAAAAAATCGCGTTGCAAGCCACCAAACAATATGGTTGCTATACCTGGCAAGGCAAGGTGAGTCATCAGACGACACTAAGAACCCTGGCGCGCAGTCACATCATGGTTATCTCCAGTCGCATGGAAGGTGGTGCTCATGTAGTTTCTGAGGCAATTACCGCAGATGTTCCAGTCCTTGCCTCAAAGATAGCAGGCAATTGTGGGCTGCTTGGGAAAGATTATTTGGGATATTTTCCGGTTGGCAGTGAAAAAGCCCTTGCCAAACTTCTGCATCGCGCAGAAACCGATCAATTGTTCTACAAGAAACTTCAAGATCAAGTGAAGAAATTACAAAAGCTTGTCCAACCCGGCCATGAACGGTCTTCTATACAAAAACTCGTGACTCGCTTACTTAAATCCAGCAAAACAGACTAAGAAATTAGACTCTGGATCAGTCCAAGCTGTCACTTCAGTAAAACCAGCCTCCTGGAGCATTTTTAGAAACGTAGCATTAGGGTATTTATAGCTATTTTCAGTATGAATCATTTCTCCAGCATAAAACTGACGATGTCCACCAGGCCAACTTACCAACTGATCCGATTTGGCTCGAAGATGCATTTCAATGCGATCGCGGGTTTGATTAAAGAAGGCATAATGCTCCCAATCCGGAATAGAAAAATTACTTCCGATCACGTGATTAAGTTGTCGTAGCACGTTCAAATTAAATGCTGCGGTTACGCCCAGGGAATCGTTGTAAGCTCGCTCTAATACGTGAATGTCCTTGATTAAATCAACCCCAATCAGCAAACCGCCGCTTCCATGACACTCCCTGGCCAGATTTGAGAACAAACGGGAGGCCTCGGGGGGATCAAAGTTCCCAATCGATGAACCAGGATAAAAGAATAGTATTTTCTGATCTTGTAAATCTGTAAATAAGAGTTCTTCTGTAATGTCCGTGGCGATGGCCTGCATATCGATCGCTGGATAATCTTGATGTAAATCAGCTAAGGCAGCCTCTAAAAAATCCACTGAAATATCTAAGGCTCGATATTGTTTAGGCACAATGCTATCCAATAGCGGCCTAACCTTTTCGCAATTACCGGCCCCTAGCTCCACAATGACATCAACTGCAGCAATCGCTTTTGTAATCTCGGCAAGCTTGGAATGCATGATCCCCCGCTCTACACGGGTTGGGTAATACTCCTCAAGGTGGGTAATCGCCTGAAAAAGACTGGAACCCAATTCATCATAAAAAAACTTTGGGGAAATTGAAGCCGGATTCGCTTGTAAGCCATCAACAATTTCTTGGAAAATTTTGCTTTTGATTGCCAATGTCATATCACTCGATTAAACAGGTACGAAATCCACAAAACATGTCTGCGCGCTGGGGCTGATAAAAATTACGAAACGCCGCACGGCGCAGACGCTCTGGCGTATAAGTACTCCAACCCTTCAAGACTTGATGACGACCATCAAACCATGGCCTCGAATAATCTCGGTATGGGTCTTCAGTAAAGCCTGGGAACGGTTGAAAAACGCTACTGCTCCATTCCCATAGCCCTGAGGATTGATAGGTATTCGCCCCGCTAGAATACAAAACCGTCAGTTCATGCTCCGTAGGTAGTCGTCGATGGCGCCACTCACAATAACTCTGAGCCTGATCATGCCGAACATGTCGCACAGGCATATTTTCTTGCAAAATTTGCCATTGATCAAAATAGCGTTCATACCATTGACCAGCATCCTGCTTCCAGTAGCGGGGGATCCAAGTCTCCAACTGATTGGATTGAGATTGTAAAAACTCCAGATATTCGCCATTTGTCACCGGATGGGATGCGATTGAAAAAGGCTTGAGTTGAATTGGGTGGGCCCACTTTTCGTTGTCAAATACAAAGCCTTCACCTAACTGGGATCCAAATTGTCGGGTTTGGCCAGAAAACTCCAGATCACGCTCTGGAATTTGGGGGTTCATACTTTGATGGTTTGGCATGAAGGGTTGAGGATAGCCAAGGGTTTGCCACATATAGGCAAAAGCCTCATTATGCATATCCTGATGAAAAATCGATAGCGTAATGAAGTACAGCTGTTCATTGTCTAAAGGTCGCCCCAATAGATCAGCGGTGCGCTCAAATGTTGCTTGGTTATAGGTAAAAAGTGTATCGAGATCAGGAATCCGAAGTCCCCAGCGCGAACGATGCGATACCAGTGATGAATTAAACAATCCATCCGCGTTGGAAAGCCGGGATTGATTGGTCTCTAATCCGCGTCGATGAACCCAAAACTCATGAAACCAGCTGATATGGCCGAACTCCCAATGAGGAGGATTTAGAATCTCCTGCTCTGGAACCGATTCTTGCCCGGCTTGCAGATTTTGCAGGATATGCCTGGTCAAGGAATTTGAATCCCCAAGCCAAGTCAGCAGCGTTGCTTGACTAGGATATGGGGTGTATCGCAAGTAATCAGGAATCACGGATTGCGTCATGTAATGTTTGCTTCAAATGGATAATCAAACTGCAGTCTATGGGAAATTGACCGACATCGCTCAAAAAGATCACTTCGATTGATTCCGCCAAGATTGAGGACGGCATACCGATAACTTCCTAGCCATTTCAACTCCCGCTTTAATTGCGATCCCTTTTTGAAGTAGAGCATCAGATTGGCATCCGGGTAAGGTACGAGAGCTTGTTGGATCTGGTCTGACGTCGGAATACTTTGGGCTGCGGGCTCATGAAACTTCCGAAAAATAAAGCTGGCAGCCGATTGAAATTGCGACGGTTCTTGCCTTACTTTTGGCTCTTCTCCAACTGCGAGTTCAAAAAGAATGTCGTATGGGTTATAGCCATCTACCCGCTGGTATAAATTAACCAGCTGAGATGCCATCCGAGGATTAATTTCAATGATATTAAGTTGATCATTACTCTTGTTGTAAATGAATTCAATATTAAAAAATCCATGCTGATAATGAATGGCTTCAAGTACTTTTTTAGTGATAGTCTTGGCGCGCTCTTGAATCGATGGCGATAACTGCGATGGATATTCAAAACGCATGAAGGCGTTAGTGCCGGGATACATCACTTCATCAATTGTTCCCAGAAAAAATACTTGGCCCTGATGGCAATAGCCATCAATATTGATTTGATCCCCAATCATGATTTCTTCGGCAAGCATTCCGCTGGGATCAACAGTATGGTCACTATAGAGAGGCATGATATCGGCAAAGGGTTTTACAAGACGACGAATAATCCATTCCTCAAAATAGCCAAAATGGAGAAGATCAACCAATTCCGATCGCTGCTGAATGGCTTTTGCTAAAACTGAATACGTTGCTTTAATCGGCTTCACAAAAAATGGGTACGGCAAATCGATGATTTGATCCTTTTTTAGAGGAAATGCAATTGGGGCGTAGCGCGGGACCGCTTCCGGAACAACCTTTTCTTGAATCATACGGCTGTAATACTTGTGCTGGCAGGCGATGATCGCTCGTGGATCATTCCCAGGCAGGCCCAAGCGCTCCGCTAGAACCGCGGCAATTAAAGCGCCGTACTGCTCGTGATTGCTGACAATGCCATCAAGTCCAATTTTGCGGTACTTTCGTTCCAGATGACCAATGTACTCAAGGACCTGAAAATGAAGTAATCGAGCATTTTGCGGGAACTGGAATAAATCAAAGCCTTCAAAATAGAACTGGTATCGACTACTCTCTTGATAGGTTTGAATCGCGAGCTGATCCCAGTCTTTTACAAATAGCACTAGGATTTTTTTCATTGGCAGCGCTCAGGTATGAAGTCTTTTTTTCGGTTGGCACGATTGGCCATTTTCTCAAAGCGTTGCTGGACTCGATTGTTCATGAAATGCTCAATCAGAAACATCGGGATTGATGATTCGGGCAGGATAAACGCTTGATAGGTAAATAAGGTACCACCCTCTTTAGGGATTAAGCGCCAACTACCACGATATTCTTTGAAGTAGCCTTTGACCTGTTGGAGATCCATACCGCGCATTGGATACTCGGTGTAATCAATGATGGATTCAAATTTCGTGGTGAAGAATAGAAATCGATCCTCCACCTTTTGCTCTACCCGAATAGTCTGATCTGACAAACGAGTAATTTTTGAGGATTTAATTCCCTCGGATGGCTCGTCGGAGGAAAAATCAGTTAACAACACATAGGCCTGACATTGGGTTAGGGGTGACATATAGCTCCCCTGAATATCAAATCCGCCCCCAGTTTGACGAATCTCAACTGAAATCGAAGCAGCTGAGGCCAGCCCAGTCCAAGAAAGCACGATTAAACCCAAGCAATGGCGAATCGTTTTATTACTCATCACAAAATCAACATCCATAAATCTGGATTTAGAACATCGTGGTTAAGTCTGTAAGCCACGCGGGTGAATGCTTTAGAAGGAAGGCTTCTACAGGCTTATCTAATCCAGTTAAAACCAACGCACTAATGAGGATCAAAAATCCCCCTAGAAATTGTTTACCAAACTTACCTGCGTGACCAAGCTTTCCCTTGGCTGTCATCAGAGCATTTCTCGATAAAACACCGAGCAATGCCAGTGGTAAGCCCGCTCCTAGACCAAAGACCAGCATAACAAATACGATTTTCTCAAGATCCTTACCTTGACTAGCCAGGGTAATGGCTGCCCCGAGGGTGGGCCCTACGCAGGGAGTCCAGACCAAGCCAAGCAAGATACCAATCAGAAGCTGGCCAAATAAGCCATCAATACTCACTTTGGATAACAAGGTGTTGCCCGCGCCACTAATACCCGACATGGCAACCGCAAAACGCTCTTGTAAGTGTGTAGAAATCAAGACAATACCAATCAGACCCATGATGATTGCTGCAAACAAGCGAAATCCATCCTGAGCAATCCCAATCGAAGACCCAAGACTAGCCAAGGCCGTACCAATCACAGCAAACGACAATGTCAGGCCGCCTGCCAACGCAAGTGGTCCCAGTCGATGCTGATTAGTGGCTGCCCCAATAATGATGGGAATTAGAGGTAAAACACAAGGGGATAGAGTCGATAAAACGCCCGCTAGAAATGCAAAGAGGAATGACCCAATCCCAAAATCCATCAAATCGCCTGCTTCGTTAACTTCGCAAGTGCTGACTCTTTTGTATCCCCTGTCGCGCGTGCAACTTCTTTACCATTCTTGAAAACAATAATTGTGCTTTGCGAGCGCACCTTGAGCGTTTTTAAAAGATCTTTCTGAGTATCGTATTCAAGCTGATAAAAAGTAACATTTTTATACTCTGGATTTTTCATGAACTCTGACAAGATTTTGTCTTGCGTTTTGCATGTGGAGCACCAATCCGCATGGACGGAGATCACCGCTGACTTACCTTGCTTCTCAATTTCAGCTAGCTGTGTCGCTGTAATTGGCTGACCGGCAGCAAATACACTGGTAGCAATAAGCACCCCTAATCCAATAAAAAACTGTAAGAATGATTTCATAATAGAAGACTCCTAGTGAATTAAGTCAAATCGGTATCAGTTCATTCTATATCGAATCGATGACGAAGGTTTTTTGATCCTAAAATTACGTATGGCACTCATTGCAGATCTTGTCTTGGCCCTTCACTTTGGTATCGCCCTCTTTATTACGCTGGGCTTACTGCTCATTCCGCTTGGATTTATTTGTTCTTGGTCCTGGATTCGTAATCGTCGCTTTAGGCAGATTCATGCGGGTCTCATGCTCTTTGTTGCGATTGAGGCAGTGTTTGCCATCACCTGTCCTTTAACCGTTTTGGAATCCTGGCTTCGAGAAATAAACGCCCCAGAGTCTTTCTGGGCTTACCAACTTAATCAACTGCTCTACTGGGATTTACCGCCCGCATTCTTTTTGGGACTCTACCTACTCTGTAGTATCTGGGTGATCTATCTGTGGCGACGGATTCCGCCACGGTCTGCCAATTAATTCGATTATTAATCTGGTAGCTTTGCTTTCGAGTAGAGGCGCAGGCGTAATGCAGCCTGTGCCAGGAGATGAGCGCTTACAGGGGCAGTCAGAAATACAAACAAGGTGATGATCAACTCGTGAATAAGCAGACCGTCTTTTAGGGCATAGGCCATGGATGCAAGCAGAACTCCACCCACTCCCAGGGTTGATGCTTTGGTGGGCGCATGCAAGCGCATAAAGAAATCGGGCAAACGTAATAATCCCAAAGAGCCAACGAAAATAAAGAAGGCGCCGATGAGCAATAAGACAGAGGTGATTAGTTCAAGCATGGCATATCCCCGATTTAGTCCATCACATCGCCACGAGCCAAATAGCGCGATAGCGCAACCGTGCCCACGAAACCCATCAAGGCAATTAATAATGCGGCTTCAAAATAGATGGGGCTACCATCATAAATACCGAGCACAATTAAAAGTGCTACCGCAGTGACATACAAGGTATCTAAAGCCAAAATACGATCCGGCGCATCGGGCCCCTTAATTAAGCGATACACCGTAATGCCCATTGAGAGCGCAATTGCGACTAAGGTGATTTTGATAGAAAGATCTAGCATCCAAAAATCTCCATGAGAGGTTTTTCGTATCGATTCTGAATTTCGGCAATTAGGGCACTTGGGTCAGCACAATCGAGGGCGTGGATGATTAATACGCGATTATCATCCGTGAGCTCAGCAGATACCGTCCCGGGGGTCATGGTAATAATGCTGGCCAATAATGAAATCGACATGGGCTGGGTCAATGTGATTGGCATTTCCACAAACAGCGGTCTGAGTTTTTTGGGAGACCCCAATATCAGCCGAGCAACCACCACATTCGCCACCACAATATCGTAGGTAACCACAAAAAGAAGCCGCAATGCTGCCCAAGGACTTTTAACGGGAGGCAAACCCGCTAAAAATGACCGGCATACATAAGGAATAGCCCACGCCAAGATGGCCGCCAACACAATATGCGCTAAAGAGAAATCAGCAGATAAAAGTAGCCATGCAATAAAAAGCAGGATCGATAGAACTGGGTGCGGCAACCAACGCTTCATGGTCTCAACTCCCGTGGCAAGGCCCGCGGTGCACGATCTGCAGTTTGGCCAACCACCGCTTCAATATAGCGTTGTGGCGCTTTCATTTGTGCAGCGGTTTGATCGGTTATTTGCTTTAAGGGGGCCGCATAAACCACCATCAATAAACTTGCACCGAGTAAGAAAAGAATCGGCAACCACTGACCAAAACTTGGGGAATGCGCATCAGCGGCATATACATGGGATGTTTTCCAGAACAAGGTGCTTCCGGCCCGAGATAAACCAATTAAGCCAATAAAACTTGCTAGCAAGATGAGGGTCCAAATCAATGGCATGTGTGGATTTAATGTTGCGCTTTGTAAGATCATTAGCTTTGCCAAGAAGCCAGATGACAGAGGTAGACCAATCGCAATTGCCCCAGCAATTAGAACGGCGATTCCCAAGGCAACCCCCTGCTTCATGAGCGGCCCCGTTTGAAGTTTTTCCTCGATCGATCCCCTCGCCTGTCCGATCATCTCGGCTAGCAAAAAGAGTGCCGCTGAAATTAAGGTGCTGTGGACCATGTAAAACAAGGCCCCTGAGAACGAAGCCTGATTGCCAATCGAATAGGCCATCAAGATCATTCCAACGGATGCCACCGTTAAGTAAGCAATTAGCTCTAAAAGACGCTTTGCAGCCAATGCACCCAATCCCCCAAGTATCAGGGTCAACATAGCCACAGGCATCAGCCAAGGGCTAGTGATATCAGCCGTCACGCCCTCAGAGCCACCAAATATCAAGCTGTTAAAGCGGAAAATGGCATAGATACCAATCTTGGTCATGATGGCAAACAAGGCAGCAACCGGTGCCGATGCACTCGAGTAGGCATTGGGAAGCCAGAAATACAGAGGAAATAGTGCTGCTTTAATTCCGAAGACAGCGATTAGCAATAAACTAGCTGAACGTATCAAGGCGATGTCGTCCGCGGCTGAACTAGCAATCCGCTCTGCCAACTGGGCCATATTTAAGGTGCCAGTCAGACCATATAGAATGCTGACCCCAATTAAGAATAAGGCAGAACCAGTCAGGTTAATCACCACATAGTGAACCGCTGCCCGCAAACGGCGCTCACCAAATCCATAAACTAATAAGCAATAGGAGGCGATTAATAAGACTTCAAAGAAAACGAATAGGTTAAATAAGTCGCCGGTTAAGAACGCCCCATTGATGCCCATCAATTGAAACTGAAATAAAGCATGAAAGTACTTACCACGCTGGTCCCAGCCCTGCATCGCATAAAACAGTGCAGCAATTGCCACAATCGAGGTCAGCAATACCATTAATCCTGATAAACGATCCAGAACTAATACGATGCCAAACGGTGCAGCCCAATCACCCAATACATAGGTCTGAATCGCCCCGCTATTCGCATCCTGAAATAATTGGATTCCGATGAGTAGCAATAATGCACTAGCAACAAAACTAATCACGCGACTAATTGCGAGTTGGCGCCCCATGAGAAGTAATAGAGCCGCTGTAAGCGCAGGCAAGACAATCGGCAGCACAAGAAGGTGACTCATGATCCCTGCTCTTCCTTATGCTTGGCACTTGGCTCTTGATCTGACTCTGAGCTTGAACCTTTACCCGGCTCCTCACCATCCACGTGATCGGATTTAGTGTCATTCCGAGCCCGTAAGGCTAATTCCACAATAAAACCAGTCATTCCAAAACCAATCACAATGGCCGTTAATACAAGCGCTTGAGGAATCGGATCGGCATAAGACGATACGGCTTGATCAATCACGGGAGGCTTACCACTGGTGAGACGACCCATTGCAAAGATAAAGAGGTTGATGGCATAACCGAGTAGTGATAGGCCGAGAACTACGGAGAAGGTTCGTCCACGTAGCATCAGATACACCGCGCACGCAGTCACAATGCCTAAGGCGGATGCAAGCAAAAGTTCCATCTAGGCGATCCCTTTCGCGTTGGAATCCCGTTGGCTTGCGCCTGAGAGCGCAGAGATGGTTAACAAGGTTGCCCCAACGACGGTGAGATAGACCCCTAGATCAAAAGCTGCCGCACTCGCAAGTGGAATTTTTCCAATGAGGGGTAAGGCCGGGTAACCGTAGGTGCTCGTCAAGAATCCTGCCCCAAAGATAAAGCTTCCGAGTCCAGTGATTCCGGCAATCAGCACACCACTACCAATCAGCTTGGGGAAATCCATTTTGAGCTTGGCAGATGTTGCAACTAGTCCGCCGGCCATGTACTGCATCACTAAAGCAACCGATGTAATCAATCCCGCAATGAATCCCCCACCTGGCAGATTATGGCCACGCAAGAAGATATAAACACTAACCAGAACCGCAAAGGGCAAGAGAGTTCGGGCTGCAACCGAGAGCATCACGGAATTTAATGAACCTGGTAGTAGTTGACGCTCGATTTTTAATCCATCCATCAGACTCAATGCGCCAATTGCCGCAATCCCAAGAACGATGATTTCACCAAAGGTATCAAAGCCCCGGAAGTCGACCAGGATTACGTTCACCACATTGCTACCACCGCCCAATGGCACACTTTGTGCCAAGTAATACCAGGCAATTGATTCATGGGGTCGAGTTAATACCGCCCACAGTAAAGCGGATACCCCAGCGCCTGCCAGAATTGATAAAACAATGTCACGGGTTCTGCGGCTTGAGCTAGACTCCTTAGGACCATTACGAGGAATCAAAGCTAAGGCCATTAGCATGAGCGCGGTGCTTACCACTTCCACCGATAACTGCGTTAGGGCCAAATCCGGTGCCGAGAAATACGCAAAAGTCAGCGCGGTTGCCAACCCCACCACCCCAACTAAGATCACTGCCGTTAAACGGTGACGATGAACCACGGCAGTTGCAATCGCAGCCAAGACAGCAATGGCCCAAATCACGATGGCTACTGGATTAGCTGGGGTCAGAGAAGCATCGCCCGTGGTGTAGCCATATTGCATGAATGGCCACAATCCAATTAGAAGAACCGCAGCAATCAAGACAGCAAGATAGCGTTGCAAGGAGCCATTCTGGATGGTCCGGGTGATCCAACGGGCAGTGCCTAGTAAGGACTCAATAAAGTGCACAAAAATCCGCGTGCCGTTTAACTCTTTGGGTGCATGCAAATGCAAATTAAAGCGATGCTGTAATAACCAGAACATCACGACTCCGCCGAATACAGCAATGATGCTCATGATGAGCGGTGTATTAAATCCATGCCAAATTGCAATCGTATAGGGAGGAATTGGGCCACCAAAGACGTCGTAAGCAGCCAGGAATACGAGAGGCGCTACGGTAATCGCTGGTAATACGCCAACAGCAATACAAATCACCACTAATAACTCAACTGGGATCTTCATGAAGCGCGGTGGCTCATGCGGAGTATGAGGCAAATCTTTGGCTGTGCCATTAAAGAACACGTTGTGTACAAAGCGTGCGGAGTAGGCAACGCTACACATTCCCCCAAAGGTTACTACCACTGGTGCGATCACACCAAACCATCCAAGATGCGATAAGGTCAAAGACTCTGTAAAGAACATCTCTTTGGATAAGAACCCATTAAATAATGGGATGCCCGCCATCGAGGCTGCAGCCACCATCGCCAGCGTTGCGGTGTAGGGCATGAACTTATAGAGCCCTCGCAAACGGCGCATATCGCGGGTTCCGCACTCGTGGTCAATGATGCCTGCTACCATGAATAGCGACGCCTTGAAGGTCGCATGGTTGATGATATGAAAGACCGCTGCCGCAGCTGAGAGCGGCGAACTTAAGCCAATCAAAAAGATAATCAGTCCGAGATGGCTGATCGTGGAATACGCCAAGAGTCCTTTTAAATCGTGCTTAAAGATGGCCACATAAGCAGCGAATGCCATCGTGATTAAGCCAATCACTGAAACAATGATTTCAAAATCGTAGGTACCACCTAAGGCTGGATATAAACGGGCCAACATGAAAACCCCTGCTTTCACCATCGTGGCCGAGTGCAGATAGGCCGATACAGGAGTTGGGGCCGCCATAGCCTGCGGTAACCAAAAGTGGAATGGGAATTGTGCTGATTTTGTAAATACGCCCAACAAAATTAAGATTAAGATCGGCAAGTAAAGCGGGCTTGATTGAATGGTCTCGCGTGCGGCAAAGATCCCGGATAACTCATAGGTGCCAGCCACATGCCCCAGCAATAAGAAACCGGCAAGCATTGCTAAGCCTCCGCCACCGGTCACTGTTAAAGCCATGCGAGCCCCACGTCGAGACTCAGACTTAAAGTTCCAATATCCAATCAACAAGAATGATGAAATACTGGTGAGCTCCCAAAAAACAATTGTGAGCAAAATGTTCTCAGTTAGAACAATCCCCAACATCGCTGCCATAAAGAGCATGAGGTAGGCATAAAACTTACCAATGGGATCGGTATCGGATAAATAGTATTTGGCATACAAAATAATCAGTAAGCCAATACACAGAATCAGAAGAGCAAATAAATAAGCAAGTCCATCGAGACGAAAGGCAAAATCAATACCAAGCTCGGGAAGCCAGGTGTACTTCGCGATGATCTTTTCACCACTAAAGATACGACTGCTATAACTGAGTAGCAGTCCAAGACTAGTCGCTGTGACCCCTGCCACGGCCCAAGCAGAGGCTACTCGACTAAAGCGAGCAGCCAACAAAGCCAAGGTTGTTCCAACAAGCAGTGGCAATAAAATAATCGTCAATAAGGTCATAAAGCAAATGTCACTGTTGGGGTGATCAAAGCACGCATCACAAGCCGGCAATCAATGCCTGACCTACGATAAAACCATCTTGGATGATAACAAAGATCAGGCCCTAAAAAGACCGAATCCTTGTAGGCCTTTCCAAAGATGCGCTGGTCTTTATCAAAAATTGACCCAAATCAATCAAACGAATTGGGTCAATCGATTAGATCAAGGGTTGGATGAATGCAAACCAAGCCCCAATTAGTAGCAGAATTACGCTAAACCAGTAAATCCGCAAAGAATTTTTTCGGGTTTTTAGACAGGCGTCGCGCAGTGCTGGGTTAACTGGGCAAGGTGCATTGCGATTCCGCCACTGCAAAATTCCACCGAGCACCATTAGCAAAGCACTGATCGCAAAGATAGCTTCTTTATTTTCACTAATCCAAACGATTTGAGGGAAAACCGCAACCAATGAGGCCAGCGCAGCCCCAGCACCCAAGCTAACCAGTAGCGCAGGAATCGCGCAGCAGATGAGCGTGCTGGAGCTTGCCAGTAAGGTAATGACCGAGCTGATAAATCCCGATTTTGATTCCTGTAAACCATCGGTGGTCATTTCTTCTCTTTCTGCTGAGCTCTAAATTGCGCAACGGTCTGCGGAATGGTCTCAATCTTCACTACATCGTAGCCCGCATCTTTAATCTCGGCAGAAATTTCTTTCTCATTGAGTGTTTTTCCTTCTTTGGGCTCAATGACGACGACCTTATTCTTGAGGTCTACAAACACTGCCTTAGTTTCACCCATCTTCGAAATGCTCTTCTCAATTCCTTGGGCACAGAAGGAGCACACCATACCGTTTACCGTCACCTTCATACTGGCATGTGCTGCAGACCCCAAACCCATGAGTGCAATAAATAGAATGGAATAAATTGATTTCATCATGATTCTCCTAATAGTTGTACATAAAGTTAAAGCGCCACTGTCCTGATAAATTGGCACCTGCTTCCACGAAATAACGGTTATGAATCACTCGTAACATCGGGGTGAATTCATACTGCTTAGAGACAAAGGTCATCCGCCTCGCCTCAATCACCAGCCAAGGTTGAGCCTCGTCATAATCAACTTCATAAAATGACGCTCCCAATCGTGCCGTCGTGATATTGCTAGTTGCCCCCTCCGCGGCATACACTCGGGCCGATGCCATGGAATAAAACCGAGTGGTTTCATAATCCACCTGAATACCTGGAGAGGCCATTGCCTTAGTTCCCACAAAGGTGTTACCCGTTGTAGCGCCCAACCCACCAATAAACCAAATATTGGCTTGTGCTTCGGGCATATTCCAGCGCGCGAGCTTACGGGTATAGACTGCCTCAGCATTTTGCTGTTTCGATACCGAGTTATCGGTCTGCATTGCGCTAGTCGAGAACCCAAATGCATCGTTCGCTGTAGTTGCATAGTTCACAGCAAACTCTTGGTAGGTCTTCGAGAAGTCCCCCATGATCATCCAGCTGTTCTTAAACCCCATGGGGGCAGCACTTACCTGACTAGCTAACACAGATATCCCAAGCAATAGGAGTTGGGAGAGTCGATTCATTTCAGCTTCTCCAGCGCGGTGACATCTAGACTGCCACCGGCTTCCTTAAACTGAAATTGCACACGATCTCCAGGCCGATACGAATCCAGTGGCACTTCTTTAACCACGTCAAAGCGCATAGTCATAGCCGGCATTTTGATACTGGGAATCGGCTCATGCTTAAGAACGATCCGCTGTTTTGCGGTATCCACACGAACGACTTCTGCCCTAACCCACTCTGAGGCTGCAGCAGCCGATAGGGAAAACAGGCTAACGATTAGTAATAAAAGGTATTTCATTTAACTCTCCAAAGTAAAAGGTGCCCAAAATTTGGGCGGACTTATCCTAGGGAGTTAAAGAATCGGGGGCTTAATTCCTAAAACAAGATCTTCACTACTAAATCTTTGAAGATCGGTAAATAAACTTTGCGTTGGTGATTCAAAGCGCAAAATAGGATTAGTGATTAAGGTAGCACCAAAGGCCATACATAAACTGCAAGCATAACAACTGGTCTGCTTGCTTTCAGTGCCCTGATCATCGGAATTTAGTACCACCTCTTGGTGGCAAGGATGATGGATGCCTTGGGAGGAAATCGATGTACTGCCAAACTGTAAAGCCTCTTTTTGCAGACTCATATCCACCACCGCCCAAGATTGAATGGGCAGAATGGCGACCAAAAGAGTCAATAGGAGTTGCTTTACCATGGAATAATCCTAGCACTCTTTAGAAAAATTTGCTGATTCTTTCTGATTGGGGAGCAAACTAAATGCTGATTCAATGCCCGTCATGTAACAAATTAAACCGCTTATCCCCTGAAAAAGTGGCTAGCAAGCCGATTTGCGGTAGTTGCCAGCACGACCTCTTCTCCGCACCGATCGAGGCGAATACAGGTGACTTTGGGGAGCTAATTCAACAAACTCAGATACCCGTTATCGTGGATTTCTGGGCACCATGGTGTGGGCCTTGCAAAATGTTTGCGCCCACCTTCAATCAGCTTGCTAAAAAATACACCAATCAAGTTTTGTTTGTGAAACTCAATACCGAGGAGGAACAGGGTATTGCTGCTCAGTTTGGGATCCGATCTATCCCCACCCTCGCATTCTTTAAGGGTGGAAAAGAAACGAATCGAGTCAGTGGCGCACTAGGGCATGGAGATCTGGATCGCTATATCCAACAGCAATTGACCGTGTGAGACCTTAGCGTTTGCGAGCGACGACGCCCATGAGAGCGGACATTCCACGGTGCCCCTCACCCTCATGGATTTCCGCTTCGTATTCTTGCCAATCGCAGATCTCCATCCCTCTTAAGAGGTCCTGAATTAATTCAGTGGTGTAAAGGTGGTCAATGCTCGGTGGGCCACCAGTCTTGTAATCCAATTGCTTGGGCGTATAGCCTTGAAGGATTAAATATCCGCCGGGTTTTAAGGAATCGCGCATTTGGGCAAATAGATCAACGCGCATATTGGGGGTTGCAAACTGAATAAAAATAGCTGCGATCAAATCGTAGTGCTCGGGTTTCCATTCCCAAGAATGGGTACTGGCAATACTGAAGGCAACCGATACTTGTTCGTGTTTTGCTAACTCCTTTGCTTTTTCTACCGCTACCGGCGATATATCAAAGGCCTCCACCGTCATTCCCTGCTTTGCTAACCACACACTATTACGCCCCTCACCATCAGCGACACATAGGGCATTAGCACCAGGCTTCACATACTTTGATGCCTGAATCTTTAAATAGGCATTTGGCTCTCTACCAAACACATACTCGGACTGAGAAAAACGTTTATCCCAGAATTGGGCTGCATCTTTACTGAAATCAATACTCGTCATGGCATTAACAATAAGTTATCAATCTTTCAAGGATAATTGATCTCATGATCAATCGCACCTCAATGTCTATGGTTCCTAAGTCATGCGAAACCTAATCCTCGTTCTTGGCGACCAGCTCAATCGGGATGCGAGCGCGTTTGATGGATTTGATCCTAAGCAAGATGCGGTGTGGATGGCAGAAGTGGATGAAGAATCCACCCACATTTGGTCTTCAAAGCAACGTATTGCATTATTTGTTAGTGCGATGCGGCATTTTGCAGAGTCGTTACGTCAAGAAAAAGTTGTCTTGCATTACAGCAAGCTCGATGATCCTAGCAATACCCAAATGCTTGAGGGTGAGCTTTTAAGGGTCACTGGTCAATCTAAACCGAACCGTTTGATCATGACTGCCCCTGGGGATTGGCGTGTTCTCGAGAAAATCAAGCAGCTATCCTTGCAAACCGGCATTGAACTAGAAATCCGTGAGGATCGGTATTTTTTCTCGACCGTTCGGGAGTTTTTTGAACATGCCAAAGGTCGTAAGCAACTGCGATTGGAGTATTGGTATCGCGAGCTTCGCAAAAAGCATAGCGTCCTCATGGATGGGGACTCCCCTACTGGTGGCGAATGGAACTTTGATTCCGAAAACCGCTCCTCCTTTGGCAAAGAGGGTCCCCCACCCATCCCGCCACCATTACGCCTAAAGCCCGATCACATTACCCAAGAGGTGATCAAACTGGTTGAGAGTCGCTTTGCATCTCATCCGGGTTCGATCGCCGCAAGCACTTCTGGCTTTGGCTGGCCGGTCGATCGGCAACAGGCTCTGCGTGTCTTGAATGACTTTATTCAAAATCGTCTTCCAGAGTTTGGCCTGTACCAAGACGCGATGTGGACTGATGAGCCGTGGTTATTTCATTCGCATATCGCAAGCGCCCTAAATCTCAAGTTGCTATCGGCTCAAGAAGTAGTAACTGCTGCAGAGAAAGCCTATCATCAGGGTCGCGCGCCGATTGCTGCAGTGGAGGGCTTTATTCGTCAAATCTTAGGCTGGCGCGAATATGTCCGCGGCATCTATTGGATGAACATGCCAAAGTATCTTGAACTCAATGCGTTAAACGCCAATCAAGCTCTACCGGCATTCTTCTGGGACGGCAATACCCCAATGCATTGTCTGTCGCAAACCATTACCCAGAGTTTGCGTACAGGCTATGCACACCATATTCAACGACTCATGGTTACCGGTCTCTACGCCCTACTTCTTGGAGTCAAGCCAAAGGAGATTCATGCGTGGTATCTGAGTATGTATGTGGATGCCGTTGAGTGGGTTGAGCTCCCCAATGTCATTGGCATGAGCCAGTTTGCGGATGGAGGTTTAATGGCAAGCAAGCCTTATATTGCAACCGGCAAATACATTGATCGTATGAGTAACTATTGCAAGCAATGCGTCTTTAATCCCGATCAATCCACTGGTCCTAATGCCTGTCCATTTACCACGCTGTATTGGGATTTTCTGATTCGTCATGAGAGCGCCATGAGCAAGAATCCGCGCATGCTCATGCAGGTTCGCAATCTTGGGCGCATGACCGATCAAACCAAACAGGCAATTCAAGATAAAGCCGCTGAGCTTCGCGATCTTTAGGCTGACAAATAATCCCAGTGATCAAATCGGGCGGCTTGACCCACCTGTACTCCATTCGTGTCGATTAAATTCCAGACCGTGGCATTACGAATCCAAAACCGTTTGCCAGTCTTGGATATCCGAATTCCGGAGTAATCATCGATAAAACCAAACTGTTGCACGCGCTGCAATAAGGATTGGCGCTCTTCTTGTAAGACCGGCTCTGCCGATTGGCGTGATGGAATCGATGTGATTTCAGCCCAAGCCATTTCAAATACATTCTGAGCTATGCGATTGGCGTAGCCAAAGATTGGATCGGCTTGCGTATCGTGCGCTACCACCGCAAAAGGGGCTTCATAAAGCACTTGCGCTGCATTCGTTGAACTAGTTAATTCAATGCAAGACTTACCTAAAAAATGCTCATAGCTATCCAAGATCAACTGGGCCTCGATGGGCATAAATTGATTATCAAGACCTGGCTCAACGCGGGAGAACGGCATGCCGGTCGTTATCGGCCTAGCAGCGAGATAATTTTGTAGCGACCGTCGCTACTCATTACTTTTAAGGTGTATTCCTCAATGAAAACAGCGTCACTAAGCTTTGGGAAGTAAAACTCAAAGGATTTCCCTTTTGGTTCGTCTGCAACGTAGACCAGCTCTTTGACGGGGTCGATTTTTATTATTCGGTACATAAATGCTAGGAAATACAAATAGGCTTGCAATACTAGAATTCAAAACTAAACATAAAATATCAAGATTCATTCTACAAGCGATTTAGGAAATAATGCAATTAGTCAACCCCATGGACTATTCAATCGAAGTTGATCAGCAAACGATTTGGATTAAGAACCAAAACACCACAATCGCTTACTGCTGGTATTCCAATAACGGTGATATTGAGTACATCTATGTTCAACCCATGTACCGGCTAATGGGTTTTGGTCGTAAGCTGGTGCAGGAGGTCCAACGCATTACTGGTAAAGTCGGCGTCCCGCATGAACCTGTATCGCCGATGGGGCAACGTTTTTTTGCTGCACTCGAGAAATATTCTTAATGAATGCCATTAAGAAAATTTATTTAGGCTGCTGCCTTCTTTTGGTGAGTATTGCTACGACGGCAAGTCCAATCATTGATCTTCGTAGTCAGACCGCCATTAATCAAGATCAGTTGACTGCCGAGCTCATCAGCGCTAACTATATTTTGCTTGGCGAGCTCCACGATAACCCCCATCACCACGAGGCACGCGGTCGATTGATTGCTGCAATTGCCAGCAAAAAATATGTAGCGGTTGTTGAGTATCTACCCAACGGTCCATTGGTCCGATGGACTGGATCGACTCTGCAGTCTCTCGAGCAAGCAGGATTCTCCTCAAAGGCATGGCCTTGGAAGCTTTATCAACCCCTATTTGAAGCGATTCGGGTATCTGGATTCCCGCTCTATGGCTCTAATTTAGATCGTTCAATTTCCAAAACCATCTTCTCTGGTGGGCCCATCCCAGCTGCAATGGAATCGGATTACCAAAAAAGTGCTTTGACAGGTGAGGCAAAACGCAGTCTTGAGAAGGATTTGATCGACGGGCATTGTGGCAAGCTTCCCGCCCAGTATTTAGAACCCATGTTTCGGGTACAGCGCTTAACAGATATCTCCATGGCGCAGATCATGATGCGCCATTCCCCCGCGATTCTGTTTGCCGGTAATGGCCATATTCGCAATGATTATGGAGTTCCCCAAGTTTTAAGATCTCTTGACCCCTCCAAAAAACGGGTGAGCGTTGGTTTTGTTGAAGAGGATCGACATAACCCTAAAGCACTAGCGGAGCTAGCCAAACTCTATGATTTTGTTTGGATTACCCCCAGCATCGAGCGCGCCGACCCCTGCGCTACCCTTCATTTTGGTAAATCCGAATCTTCCAAGTAGTACGCATCAGCAACAAATGCCGGGCCTTTCATTAAATACACAATGAAAGCACATAAAGCGGCAGTGAAAAGCATCGTCCAGAAGAAGATGAGTCCCGCTATTAAGTAAAGCTCCCAGAGCTTAGATGATCCGCTGGGCTCTATTCCGTATTGCAAAATGGCAAGCGGTATAACAAATACGCTGGTGCCATAGAACATTAGCTTCGGCGTATGGCGCAAGATGACCCACTCAAAGCCAGGGGGCTCTCGACGCGCTGAGGGAAGCCTCTTTAACCAGTTCATCGTTTCATCTTAATCGATCGCCCTTGAATTTTCACGAACAGGGCTCTATATTTCTTTCGCAGGACTTTTCCTGGCCTTTTTTAATAAATCAATAAAGGAGTCTTTATGTCAAATTACAGTCAAGCGAACGTACGCTACTCCATCGCCGATTGCAAAGCATCGCTGGATAAAAATAATCACCATCAGCGCTATAACCACAGTATTCGCGAGTGCGATCAATCGATTCGCGCCGAGAAGAAGTAAATGAATCCATATGGCCCCGAGTTTGAGCTTGGGGCTTTCTTCGGCATAATGGGTTATGGCAATTCGTCTAGAAACCATTAGTGCTGGGCTGGCAAAACCCTTGTGGGTTCGTGACGGAGAGGACCTCCGTACGGTCATATCAGCTATCAACAAAACTCCAATTAGCACCATCACTCAACCCCGGACGATTCAAGTTATATCAACCGGCATTGTTGGTGATGAGCAAGCCGATCCTCAAGTGCATGGAGGGACTGAAAAAGCCCTCTATATGTATCCGCAAGAGCATTATCCCTTTTGGTCCTCGCTACTCTCTGAGTCCAAAGGCCAATCCATTCATTTAGAGCATGGCTACTTGGGTGAGAACCTAACCATTAGTGGTCTTAGTGAGTACGATGTCTACGTTGGCGATCGCCTTCGCATTGGTACCATTGAATGCGCGGTTACGAAATTACGCGAGCCCTGCTATAAGTTCACAGCGAAGACCGGTCTTGCAACAGCAGCTAAGGCCATGATCCAAGGCGCTCGCAGCGGTTGGTACCTTCGCGTACTGCAAGAAGGACGAATTCAAGCAGGCGATGCCGTCATGGTTATTCCTGGGCCTCGCGAATGCTCAATCGGCCAACAAAATCTTGCGCTACTTCACCGGGGTGATTGAGTCATCCGCTTGACCAGTTTTAATGCGAAGGGTCCGATGGCACCTGATATCGCATGACGATTCTTTGCAAAGATCCGATACCCTAGGTTCAAAATGGGTCTCAGAGATTTTCTTGAAAATAGCCAAGCTAAGATGGGTAGATTGGCACGCCGATAGGCCTCTGCAAAGACAGGGACGCCATGAATCGGGGCCTGCCCCTCAATTTGCCCAACCATCTGATCAAGCGCAGCCTGGCACGAAACGCCAACGCGCTCTGGGTCGAATGCGCTGCTGTTGACATCGACAAATTGAAGTAATTGCTGTTGATTGCGGGTCTGCAGATAAAGAATCTCTGCCTGACACAGTGGGCAGGCGCCATCATAGAACAGGGTCAGCGGCAATAAGGTTTGACTCATACAATAGATCGAATGTAATTTCTATTGTCCTGTAAATGCGCGTTTTTTACTTTCTACCCCTAGTTCTTTCACTTTCGGCATGCGGTCAAGCCGACTACACCACCTGGAACTGCATTCCCGAGAATGACCCCAGCAAAAAAGTAGTCATGGTCTTGCAGCAATCGACCATGATGATTGGCGATCGGCAGCTGCGCTTTTGTGGCAGTCTCGGGCTAGTCAGCTATTTTGATGAAAGCTGCAAGGTTGGCGATGTCAAGGCATCGATTGCGCAATTGATTCAGAGCGAATCGCGCTTAACCATCGGCTCGGAGCAATACCGCTGTGAAAAGCTCTAGGCTTTAATCGGAGCGCTTGAGTAGGATCTGCGCTGTCATTTTTCCGGCAAACACCAAGTCCATCTCTAGACCATCATTAGCAGACTTAATATCAACTCCATCTTGAGTGGCTGGCTTGGTTTCTTGAACGGCGAGCAGTTTGTCTGGCCAAGAGAACTTCATGTTTGCGGTCATGGGTAAATAGCCATCAAAGAGTCTGCGCATTAAAGGGCCAGCATTGAGTTGATAGAGGCCGTTACCCAGTGAGTCCAACGCCTTCGACTGCAAATCAATGCAAATCGATCCACCCTTTTGCACCTCACTGAGGGTGACGCGATTGTCTTTGACTTCGGCCATCGCAATACCATCCATGGTCCGAACTTGAATATCTCGGATTCGATCTTTATTAAACAAAATGACCACTTTGCGAATCGGATCCAATTTTTTGTGGCAAGTCTGGATTTGTACCAAGCCAGAATCAAGACTGGTCTCTAGGATGGTGACCTTTGATTCGTAGGTGTAGGAATTGGGATCAGGCTTGGTTTTGAGAAACCGAATCTGCCCTTCACCAACCACATCCGCAAGACCGGCTGCGGATGCACTAATTGGGAAAATAAAAAGGCACACCGCTAAGTGTGTGCCCCATCGAGTCACGATTGATCGCATTCGATCAAACCACGATTAATAGATCTTTTTACGCAAGCGCTCATCACGCTTATCGATCATCAGCTGCAAAAACCATTCGCCCCGCTTCATTGGGGAACCCATCATGCTTTGCATGAAGGACTGAAAACACGCTGCAAAACTCTGGTTTTTCATGGTGAGGCCTTTACTTTCAAATGAATATTGATTGTAGCCAGTTTTATGGCAATTGGTGAGACCGAGGCCCAGACTCATTTCTAGGTCATGGCAAGGCCTTGACCGCCCCCAAAATGGCCAATTGCTCTCGCCTCATGAAATCCCGAGCGATGGAGCAAACCCAGAACCTGGTCTTTGGCATCCGGTGCACAAGCAATCAGTAAGCCACCACTGGTTTGTGGATCGGTCAATAAATGCTGTTGCCAGGGTTGTGTATCTGAACTAAACGAAATCTCCCCACCATAAGCTTGCCAATTTCGGGTTGAGGCGCCGGTATAGATATCTTCTTTAACAAACTCCACCGCCTCGGCAATGAGTGGAATATCACTCCAGTTCAAATTGGCTCTCAGGTTTGCCCCGCGACTCATCTCCAAAAGATGCCCTGCCAAGCCAAAGCCCGTGACGTCGGTCAGGGCATGAACTTCTGGCATCTTTGAGAGGGCTATACCAGGCAGATTTAGCTGAGTGGTGTAGGCAATCATTGACTCATATCCCTTGGCTGATAAACGCTCTTTCTTAAGAGCGGCACTCAAAATACCAACCCCCAGGGGTTTACTCAAAATGATTACATCCCCCTCTTCTGCACCGCTGTTGCGCTTCAAGTTGGCCGGATCAACAATACCAATCGCAACCAAGCCATAGATAGGCTCAACCGTATCAATCGAATGCCCACCAGCAATGGGAATCCCCGCTGATTGACATACTGACTCGCCGCCCGCGATGATCTTCTGAATCACCTCCAGGGGTAACACATTGATTGGCATACCTAGCAAGGCGAGCGCAAATAAGGGCTGAGCACCCATCGCATAAATATCTGAAATCGCATTAGTGGCAGCGATTCGACCAAAGTCAAAGGGATCATCGACGATTGGCATAAAGAAGTCTGTTGTAGCCACAATCGCCTGATGATCATTAATTTGATAAACCGCTGCATCCTCATTATTTTCTGAGCCAGCCAACAAAGCAGATGGAATCATTTTGAGGGGTGAGGCTCGCAAGATATCACTCAAGACGCCGGGGGCAATTTTGCAGCCACAGCCACCTCCATGCGAGAGTGAGGTCAGGCGTCCGTTGTATGCATTAAGGGTCATGGGTTTGTGTTGGTTATTTTTGAAAAAGCTTCTTGATGGTGTTAATCGCATCCTTACCGTATTGCTGGGCGTTACCCGTCACGTCCCGCAAAGTATCAGAAGCAATATTCAAATAACTATTAACACTTTTTAGGGCCGCATTCTTGACTACTGGAATGATGGCATCGATGATTTTTCCGACGGCTTCTTTGGTTCCTGCACCATCTTTACCGGTATCAATATTTATGATTTGAATGTCATCTAACTTAAGGTTAACGCTTGTGCCTAGGATTCGCATATCCTGATACACCAGATCAGCCCCTTGAATATCAAATTGCTTTATGAGAATGCGTGGCTGCCTAGAATTACTCGCCTTATCGCTTTTGTTTTGAGTATCTTCCTTTTGGTTGGCTGCACTATATTGCTTGGCATGATTTTGTAGAACCGATAGATTGTCTGAATCTTTCGTTTTGACATAGCGCACACTCGGATGATTCAAGAGCACGCGATCAATCACTACGGAGTCTAATTTGGATTCCTTAGGGTTTAGCGCAATCTCAATCGTTCCCGCTTTAAATGCATGAGCCCCTTCAAAACCCGGAGGGTTGGCAACCTCCAGATCACGAATCGTTGCTTGGGTTTGACGCAGACTAAGATTAACCTCTCCAACCGTTACTTTTGTGCCAAGGGATTGCGTGGCATAGTTCTCGATCGAACGCTTTACATACCCATCCAATTTACTGGCCGTGTAGTACGCGACACCAATTGCAGTTGCTATCGCCAGTACGATCAAAATTGTTAGCATCTTCAGAATTTTCATTATCAGAATCGAATCAGAATACAGTGTGCATCTCTTATTTTGACATTTGTTTTAGTTTCATGAGCAAGATGCTCAGGGCAAATAAGAAGGTTAAGGCATTGGTCACAATTAAGGGCCAACTCTCAATCACAATGCCATAGATTAACCACAATGCCACCCCTAGGGTAAACATGCTGTACATGCCAAGTGAGATGCCCGAGAGATCTCTGCTTCGCCAAGATTGGATGGCTTGAACCAGAAAGGAGAAGGTGGTCAGCAAAGCGGCTAAGTATCCAATGATGTCAATATGAAACATCCTGGCATCTTAGCTGATTGATAGATCACTTAGCCGATGCGGCCGATCGCGCAACTCACAAATGACTTAGCAGTCGCAATTCCTTTATCAAGACCCGCGACAGAGCCCTTTTCTGGGTAGCCCATACTGAGTAACTTATCAACAATCTGCTGGCGCAAATTAGAGTCCGCATCCAGAACAACGGCTCTATTTGCATGATCGACTGTGACCGCTTGGACACCTGTAATCGCTTTTAAGCCCTTCACGATGGTGTTCTCACAGCCACCGCATTTTAGGTTCTCAATTTCAATCGTTAGATTTGCCATAGGATCCTCCCTTTAGTCCTCTAAGTATGATCTTTTCTTTCGGTTTACGTTTGATCTAGATCATTATTTTACGAGACGGCTTTTAGTTGGTTTGACAGGTCAATAAAGTCTTTAGCATGGTAGGTAGTCCAGGACTCTTGCCCAAGGTCCGCTCGAATCACCCTCGGTCCAAATTCAGTGGGCCGCTCAATAAAGGCCGTTTGCAAGCCACAAGCATGCGCAGCTTCTAAATCGTCTTTATGGGCGGCAACTAGCATCACGTCTTGGGGCTCTAGGTCAAAGGTTTGGCAAACACCCAGATAGGTCTCTGGATCGGGTTTGTAGTGCCGAAACACTTCAGCGGAGAGAATCAGATCCCAAGGTAAGCCACCATTTTTTGCCATATTGGCAAGCAAACCTAAATTACCGTTTGACAGGGTGACGATCGTAAAGTCTTGTTTTAGGAGTGTTAAACCGCGCACCGTATCTGGCCATGGTTTTAATCGGTGCCAGGCCAGGTTGAGATGTTTCTTTTGAGATTCGGTTAGATGATCAATTTTTAGATCATCTAGCACTTGATCCAAAATCATCCGATGCAGATCGTCAATCCGAGTCCAGCCCAACTCGCCACTGCGGACTCTTGCCATGGCAGGTTTATAGCCGGAGCGCCAGGCGCTGGCAAAAGCAATGGGGTCCACCTGGGGAATCAGTTGAGAGACCTCAGCCGCAATCGAGCCATGCCAATCGACCACTGTTCCAAATACATCAAAGGCTAGTACGGTTGGTTTCATCTTAGGATTTGGGGTTTACTTAGGATCATTCATAATAGACAAATCATTAGCCTGTCTGATACAGTCAGTTGTATTTACCTTAAAAAAACTCATCATGCCAATTATTACCAATATTGAAGATCTGCGCGTTCTCCATCAAAAGCGTACCCCCAAGATGTTCTATGACTATGCAGATTCAGGCTCTTGGACTGAATCTACTTACCGAGCCAACGAGTCGGATTTTCAGAAGATTAAGTTACGCCAGCGGGTCGCCGTCAATATGCAAAATCGCACCACCAAGACGACCATGGTTGGCCAGGAGGTGGCGATGCCGGTTGCGCTGGCACCCACCGGCTTAACCGGAATGCAGTATCCCGATGGGGAGATTTTGGCTGCACAGGCTGCTGAAAAATTTGGCGTCCCCTTCTGCTTATCGACCATGAGCATTTGCTCCATCGAAGATGTGGCAGAGCGAACCACTAAACCATTTTGGTTCCAGCTCTACGTCATGAAAGATCGTGGTTTTATTGAACGTCTGATTGAACGGGCTAAGGCGGCTAAATGTTCAGCCCTTGTTCTCACCTTGGACTTACAAATCTTAGGTCAGCGTCACAAAGATATCAAAAATGGCTTGAGCGCGCCACCGAAACTCACCATTCCAAACATTATTAATATGATGACCAAACCACGTTGGTGCATGGGAATGCTGCAAACCCCGCGTCGTACCTTTAGAAACATTGTTGGGCATGCCACAGGCGTTGGGAATATGTCATCCCTGTCATCGTGGACTGCTGAACAATTTGATCCCGGCCTCAATTGGGGTGATGTCGAGTGGATTAAGAAACACTGGGACGGCAAACTAATTATCAAAGGTATCTTGGATCCAGAGGATGCGCGTGCGGCCGTTGGATCGGGTGCCGATGCGATTGTGGTCTCCAATCACGGCGGTCGACAACTCGATGGAGCAATGTCGAGCATTCAGGCACTGCCTCCAATTGTAGATGCGGTTGGCAAGAACATCGAGGTTTGGATGGATGGCGGTATTCGTTCCGGGCAGGATGTTCTTAAAGCATGGGCCTTGGGTGCGCGCGGCACGATGATTGGTCGCTCGTTCCTCTATGGTCTGGGAGCGATGGGTGGCCCGGGCGTAACTAAATGTTTAGAGATTATTCATAAGGAACTGGATCTCACGATGGCATTTACAGGCCACCGTGATATCCATAATGTCACCAGCGATATTTTGGTGCCGGGGACCTACTAAGTTATTACTTGGCGTTTGGGAAAAATAACTGCTCGCCGCCCACCTTATAGCTGGCAATCGTATCTTGACCTTCTTTTGAGGTAATCCAATCGATAAAGGCCTGGCCTTCGGCTTTTTTGACCTTGGGATGTTTGGCTGGGCTTACCAGCATCACGCCATACTGATTAAAGAGCTTGGGATCGCCTTGTACCAAAATAGCCAGATCACCGCGGTTCTTAAAGGTGAGCCAGGTTGCTCGGTCCGACAAGATATAACCATTCATACCGGATGCCGTGTTTAAGGCAGGACCCATTCCAGATCCAGTTTCTTTATACCAAGGCATGGTGGGTGATACTTCAACCCCAGCACCTTTCCAATATCGAAGTTCTGCCGCATGAGTTCCACTCTTGTCGCCTCGCGATACAAAGGTTGACTTACTGTCAGCGATTTTCTTAAGGGCCGCTTGAATATCTTTGCCACCAGCAACTTTGGCTGGATCGCTCTTCGGTCCAATTAAGACAAAGTCGTTATACATCACTTCAATCCGCTTATCGGCAAATCCTTCGGCAACAAATTTCTCCTCAGCAACTTTATCGTGGACCATTACCACATCGGCATCACCGCGGCGGCCAATGTCCAGAGCCTGCCCTGTTCCCACTGCAACGACTTTGACCTGAATCCCGGTCTTCTTCTCAAAGGGCGGCAGGATATGGCCAAATAAACCCGATTGCTCCGTCGAAGTGGTCGAAGAAACAACGATGCTCTTTTGTGCATACGCAGCGGTGGACAGCAATAAAGAGAGGGTCAGTATAGAAAGAATAGAGCGAAGATTTTTCATGATGATGAATAGTTGGTTGAAAACGTTTTATCATCAAGAGATCGGTTTAAATAATCAATATGCAAAAATATTCATATGAAGCTCGTGATCCAACCCACCCTGCTACTGAAGACCCCAAACTACCATCAGCACACCCTCGATCTAACGCATATTGGTAATTTATTACGCAGCGTGGATCAGGGGCGTACGCTAGCTGCGGCAGCAAAGGATCTGAATGTGTCCTATCGCACGGTCTGGAATGAGCTACAAGAGGCCGAGCAGGAATTGGGTTGCCGGCTCTTAGAACGAATTAAGGGGCATGGCTCCAAAATTACTCCCGCCGGACAATTGCTGATTCATTCCCTAGAACGCTTAGATTTGCAGCTATCTGGCGAAGCACAGCGATTAGCAACCGATATTAGTGAGAAGCTTTCCAATCATCTCAATAAGACATTTGATCGATACATCTTTTGCAGCAGCAACGATCCCTTGATTGAGCAAATTCATTCAAAATTTGACGAGATTGAATATAAAACCATGGGATCGGGACATGCATTGGATCGCCTCATGGAGAATAAGGCGACGGTTGCTGGTTTTCATGTATCGGATCCAGGCGAGATCAAAGCCATCGAAGAACATCTGCGACGCGCCGGTCTTATCACTATTCCTTTAATGCAGCGTGTCCAAGGACTTTTGTTAGCAAGGGGCAATCCCCTCAAGATCCACTCCATTCGGGATCTAGCCCGACCTGAAGTGCGCATGATTAATCGTCAAAAGGGTGCGGGCACACGCCTCTTGCTCGATCGACTCTTAGAGCGCGAAGGTCTTAAGACCAAGCTAATTAAAGGATATGGGCACGAAGAGTTTACCCATAGCGCCGTAGCGACCAGCATTCTGGCTGAACAGGCCGATGTTGGCGTCGGCCTGCAGTACATCGCTAAGGAATATAAGTTGCACTTTATTCCTCTAGAGACTGAAACGTTTTATCTCGCCATGAAACCAGAGTTCAGACGTAATAAAACCTTAACCGCATTCGTTAAGGCTATCCAGAATCGCTCTAATAAAACGCCGGGGTATAAAGCGGTTAAATAAATTAGATGTTGATTTAATAAATCAGCGGAATTAGTTTTTTAGTTCGCCGTTGATAGTCTTGATAGCTCGGAAATTTTTCCAGCAACCACTCCTCTTCTTTGCGGGACTTCAGATCAAAAAAGATGAGCAGAACAATTGCAACGGCTAGGGTATACCAACTTTGTAGGGTTGCTGCCCAGCCAAAGCTCAATACAATCACTCCAAAATAAATCGGGTGCCGAACCAGCTTATAAATCCCTGTTTGGATCAGCTCACCATTGCGTTTAGGTTTTGGCATTGGAGTGAGATTGGGTCCCAAGGCAATGGCAGCCCAGAGCGCAATACCCAGTCCTATATAAAAAAGGGCTCTACCTGCCAGCCATAATGGATAGTAGATCGTTTCTGGCTTGCCAAAGAGATCGGTGGGTCCAAAAAATAATGCAATCAATAAGATCGCCTGGATGAATACGTAGATTTCACCACGATCCTGTTTAGTTTTACTCATTTAGGCCTCAAGCTCTCTTAGGTATTGAAAAATCTCGCGATAGGCTTTTGGAGGTTTATTGGCCTCGCGCTCCTTCTTCGCGTTACGAATCAAGGTCCGAATATTCTGAATATCGAGCGTGGGATGTTGGGAAATGAGCTCTTGGAGTGCCTCATCACTTTGCAATAAGCGCTCACGCAGACGCTCTAAGCGGTGTAACTTTGCAGTTTCGACCCGACCGGGTCCTTCAATCACTTCAAGCTGCCTCTTAATGGCTGCAATATCCTCGTCCGATAATGAGCGCATCCGTTTACCCAGGTATTGCTTGTGGCGCCGAATCCCTTCAAAAGAGCGAATGCGTGAGGTTTCTGCAATCGCATCGCGCAAATCTTCATCGATTGGAATCGACTTTAAGGCATCACTTGTAAGAGTGCTTAACGCTTCAGCTAATTTTTGGCGCTCGGCCATTTGACGTTTGAGCTCTGATTTACTAGGTGGTAAATCATCGTCAGCGGTTAAGGGATCAATTTCAGGCATGCGCCCATTCTACTGAATGGTTTAATCCGATTAAAATCGAGGATTATTGATTGACTTTCTTTGTGCCTTCATGGAATACCAAGACTATTACAAAATACTCGGCCTTGAGCGGGATGCAACGCCTGATCAAATCAAACAGGCCTATCGCAAGCTGGCGCGCAAGTACCACCCCGACGTCAGTAAAGAGGCGGATGCTGAAAAGCGCTTTAAGGAAATCGGTGAGGCCTACGCCGTTTTGAAAGATCCCGAGAAAAAAGCAGCGTATGATCAGATGGGTAGCAACTGGTCAGGTGGTCAAGGCTTTAATCCCCCGCCTAACTGGGATTCTGGTTACGAGTTTCGGGGCAATGGTTGGGGTGATAGTGCCAATCCCGACCATAGTGAGTTCTTTGAATCCATTTTTGGGCGCCGCGCTCAACAGGCGAATCAACAAAGTGCTCAGTTCAATATTCCGGGTGAAGATCACCACGCTAAGATCGAGATTGATTTGGTTGATTCGTATCTAGGTGCACAACGAAGCATCGGACTCAAAATGCCTGCACTGGATGATCAAGGTCATCTGCGCATGCAAGAGCGCACCTTAGAGGTCAAAATACCCAAGGGTATTCGAAGCGGTCAACATTTACGCCTCGCTGGCCAAGGAAGTCCAGGATTTGGTAATGGCAAAGCGGGTGACCTCTATTTAGAGATTGTGATCAAACCAAACAGTCTGTTTAAGGTTGATGGCAAGGATGTCACGGTTGACTTAAACCTTGCTCCCTGGGAGGCGGCATTAGGAGCAACCGTAGACCTCCCCACTCCCACTGGCAAAGTTGAATTGAACATACCAGCCAATACCATGGCGGGCAAGAAACTCCGCCTCAAGGGCAAGGGTATTCCGAGTCAAGAGCCGGGCGATCTATACGCAGCCATTCGTCTGGTTACCCCACCAGCTGTCTCCGATTCAGATAAAGAGGCTTATCAAGCAATGGCAAAGTCATTTGCTGCATTTAATCCACGTGCAAACGCTTAGGAGTAATCGATATGAGTACAAATCGTTCAGTGTTACTAGAGGGCGTGGTGGTTGAAGAGCAACTGCATTTGACCGTTACTGAAATCTGCCAAGCATGCTCAATCACCCATACGCATATAGAAGAATGGGTCGCCGAGGGCGTCCTTCAGCCGCAAGGCTCGAGCCAGAGTGAATGGCGCTTTACGGGGCATTCGTTGCGTCGCGCCAAGATCGCTAGCCGTTTAGTGCGAGATCTCGAGGTCAATACCCCAGGGGTTGCATTGGCGCTTGACCTCCTCGAGGAGATCGAAGCGCTACGGAAACAACTCAATCAATCGTAATTACTGCAGGGCTTCTTGAGCGGCAAGAATACCGCTGCCTTTGAGTTTGATACCAAACCGGTTCATACCCATTTCGCAACCGCTGATGGCAGCAAGCAAAGACAACTCATTGCAGTCACCCAAGTGTCCGATGCGGAACAATTGACCTTTTACCTTACCCAAGCCTGTACCAAGGGATAGGTTGTAGCGTTCAAAGATTAATTTACGCAAGGCATCGGCATCCACACCCTCTGGGGTACGCACACCAGTCAATACCGGGGAATAAACCGCAGGATCTTTGCACTGCACCTCCAAGCCCCATGCCTCAACCGCTGCGCGGCAAGCCTTGGCAAGGCGCTGATGGCGAGCAAACACATTGTCCATGCCTTCGTTCAAAATCATCTCAATCGCCTCGTGCAAGCCATAGAGCAAATTGGTTGCAGGCGTTGAGGGCCAATAACCAGTCTTATTGGACTCTAGAATTTCATCCCAAGCCCAATATGCTTTGGGCAAGGTCGCACGCTTACTAGCCTCCAGCGCTTTTGGTGAAATCGCATTAAATCCGATGCCTGGAGGGAGCATTAAACCCTTTTGCGAACCGCTCACGGTCACATCAACGCCCCACTCATCGTGACGAAAATCAGCTGAGGCCAGACCGGAGATCGTATCAACCATTAAAAGCGCAGGATGCTTTGCCGCATCAATGGCTTTACGTACCGCAGCGATATTGGAAGTAACACCCGTTGAGGTCTCGTTATGAACCACACAGACCGCTTTAATTTGATGGCCCGTATCCGCCTTGAGGCGCTCTTCAATTTTGGCCGCATCAACCCCATGACGCCAACCTTGGGCACCGGGCAAGCCGATGAACTCGGTTTTAATGCCTAAGCGTTGAGCCAATTTATTCCAAAGGGTTGCAAAATGACCGGTCTCGTACATCAGGACGAGATCACCAGGTGACAGGGTATTTACGAGAGCACCTTCCCACGCACCCGTTCCCGAACTTGGATAAATGATCACTGGATGCTTGGTCTTGAAGATGGTTTGCATACCAGCCAATAATTGGAGACCCAACTCACCGAACTCTGGGCCGCGATGATCAATCGTTTGATAGCTAATCGCACGTAAGATCCTGGAAGGAACCGGACTGGGTCCTGGGATGTGTAAAAAATGTCTACCGGATGGATGTTGGTCAAGTTTCAGCATAGTTTGTCTGTCGTTGTCGTTATGAATGGCAATGGCTTAAAAAAGCGAAGTTCCATTTATACCAGTTTCAGGGCTCACTTGCCTTGACCTGTATGGGGTATTACCTATTTGGCCAACTGGGTGCGATGGCCTGTCAAGCCAGGCTGACATTTGCCAAACTGAATTAGACTCTTGTTTATTTCATGACGCTAATAGGGGCTTTTGATGGCTTATGTGACGGTAATTGGAACTGGAACCATGGCAACTGGCATTGCGGCTGGCTTCTTGGAGGCGAGCGTCCCCGTCGTGGTTTTGGGGCGTACCCAAGAAAAGGCGCAGCAATGCCTAAACGATGCGATCGCATTATGCTCCCCTGAAAAACGGGGTGCCGCTGGATCATCTCGCGCTGGAGAAATTGATACATGGAACGACTGGGCTGACTGCCGCTGGATTGTAGAAACGATTATTGAGGATTTGCCAACCAAGCAAGCCTTATTTTGTTCGCTAGACCAACGTGTCCCAGAGGCAATACCGATTGGGAGTAATAGCTCCGCCTACCCAATTAGCAAAATCGCACAGGGTTTGAAAACAGCCCATCGTATGATGGGGGCGCATTACTTTATGCCCGCTGAACTGGTGCCTTTAGTCGAAATCGTATTGGGTGAGAAAACCGATCCAAAGATTGCAGATGCAGTGTATGCCTTTTATCAATCCATTGATAAGAAACCGGTTCTGGTGAAGCAAGATATTCCAGGGTTTTTGGCCAATCGTATCCAGCACGCCTTAATGCGAGAGGCGCTTTACTTAATCGATCGCGGTATCGCAACGCCCGAGGATGTGGATGACGCGGTCCGCTATAGTTTTGGATTTCGGTATGCTGCAGTCGGGCCCATCACCCAAAAAGAATTATCGGGCTGGGATGTCAATTGCAATGCGGCTAAGGAGATCTATCCAGCGCTTTGCAATGACACCGCAATGCCTGCATCGATTCTAGATATGGTTCAGAGTGGTAGAACAGGAACCAAAAGTCTTGCTGGCTTTTGGTCATGGACCCCTGAAAAAGTAAAGGCGCTTAAGGAGATTTACTCCAAGCGCCTTCAGGCTGCCTTTGCGGTTTTAAAGATCGAAAAGTAATTACTTCGCTGTGATCTTGTCCATCGCAGCTTCAAGATGCGTGATGGCGCGCTCAATATGAAGTAACTTCTCAAGACCAAATAATCCGATACGGAAGGTCCTAAACTCAGGGCCCTCGCCCACCTGCAATGGCACACCCGCTGCAGTTTGCAGACCAACCTCCATAAACTTCTTACCAGACTGCATATCCGGATCAGTGGTGTAACTCACGACGACACATGGTGCTTGATAACCCGTAGCGGCTACGCTTGGGAAGCCCTTGGCAACCATTAAGGCTCTGACTCTGGCGCCCAACTCAATCTGCTGCTGCTTGAGATAATCAAATCCATGCGATTGGGTCTCTTTCATGGCGTTACGAAGGATCTTCAATGCATCGGTTGGCATGGTGGTGTGATACACATGCGCACCCTTCTCGTAGGTCTCCATAATCTGTAACCACTTCTTGAGATCGATTGAGAAGCTATTGCTTTGAGTATGCTCAATTTTTTGACGAGCCCGCTCGGAGAGCCCAATCAAAGCACAACATGGGGAGCTACTCCACCCTTTTTGCGGAGCGCTAATCAAGACGTCCACTTTGCTGGCCTTCATATCGACCCACATTGCACCAGAAGCAATGCAATCCAACACAAATAATCCATTAACCGATTCCACGGCGTCGCCAATCGCCCTCAAATACTCGGGGGGCAGAATAATTCCAGCGGACGTTTCAACATGCGGAGCAAATACGACGTCTGGCTTCTCTTTCTGAATAAAGGCAACAACCTCTTCAATCGGAGGGGGTGCATACGCACCTTGCGCAGTCTGCTCAACTTGGCGGCCCTTAATCACATGAACGTCTTGGGTGAACTGTTCGAGATCAAAAATTTGCGTCCAGCGATAACTAAACCAGCCGTTACGAATAATTAAGCATTTTTTGCCAGGAGCAAACTGCCGTGCCACTGCTTCCATACCGTAGGTTCCACTTCCAGGTACCACGACGGTGGAATGCGCTTTATACACATCCTTGAGAATTGCAGAAATATCAGTGATAACTTTTTTAAATTCCGCTGACATGTGATTCAAAGAACGATCGGTATAGACTACCGAGAATTCCAATAGACCATCCGGGTCTACATTGGGCAAAAGGCTTGGCATACAAATTCCTTATTATTTAAGCTAAATGAATGATTACTTGGTAAACCGTTATTCTAATTGTTTTGAACCCCCAAGGCCGATATGACCGCCAAGCCTGAGATCCATGAAGAGCAGACTCTGAAAGAGACCTTGTATCGGGTTATTTTTGAGTCCGATACCCATGCCGGCCGGCTCTTTGACCGGATCCTAATCTTTGTCATTCTGGTTTCCATTCTGGTGGTGGTGCTCGATAGTGTGCAAAGCGTATCGGCCAAATTTCACTCCATCCTCTTTGCCATGGAGTGGTTTTTTACCTTCATCTTTACTATTGAATACCTTGCGCGCCTCTACTGCGCTCCCGATCGACGTAAATATGCGCTGAGCTTTTTTGGAATCATTGACCTCATCGCATTTTTACCCACCTACCTCGCACTCTTCTTCCCAGAGTTACATTCACTGATTGATGTTCGGGTTCTGCGTCTTTTACGCATATTCCGAATCTTCAAGCTCACGAGTTTCTTGGTCGAGTACAACCATCTAGCAAATGCCCTAGCGGCCAGTCGTCGCAAAATCATGGTGTTTTTATCGGTTGTTCTAATGATTGTCATGGTGATGGGCACCCTCATGTATGTTGTGGAGGGGCCCCAGAATGGATTTACCAATATCCCAATTAGCATCTATTGGGCGATTACAACCATGACAACGGTTGGCTTCGGCGATATCACTCCACAAACCGACTTAGGCAAGCTCATTGCATCCATCATGATGCTCATGGGCTGGGGTACTTTAGCGGTTCCCACTGGAATTGTGACGAGCGAAATGGCACTGCGGCGCCATCGGCCAGACCAAGATCCAAGAACCTGTCCAAACTGCTTAGCCGATGATCTCAATGCAACGGATAGATACTGTCGTGCATGTGGTGTTGAGCTTCCTGCCGATCACCACAAGTGATTAGCGGCTTTATCCTGTATTTCGTAAACCCGATGCAATGCCATTGATGGATAAGTGGATGCCGCGCTTGACCCGCTCATCGCTTTGCCCAGCTCGATAGCGCCTCACCAATTCAACCTGAATGTGATGTAAAGGGTCGATGTAAGGAAAGCGATGGCGAATCGACCGAGCTAAGATTGGGTTATTAGCAAGGCGTTGCTTCTCCCCCGTGATCTGCACAAGTGCATCAATGGTCTTATCCCACTCCTCGCACATGGCCGTAAAGATCTTTTTGCGTAAGCGCGAGTCCGCAACCAGCTCACTGTAAAGAGCAGCCAAATCAAGGTCTGCTTTGGATAAAGCCATATCCATATTCGATAAGAGGGTTCGAAAGAATGGCCACTGACGATACATCCGTTTTAATAGAGCCAAGTTCGTAGCGCGCTCTTTGGGCTTGACGTCATGTAATAACTCGTAAATGGCAGATCCGAAACCAAACCAACCAGGGAGTGTTAGACGGCATTGGCCCCAACTAAATCCCCATGGAATGGCTCGAAGATCCTCAATACGCTGCGTCGCTTTACGGGATGCAGGTCGTGAACCAATATTGAGCTCGGCAATCTCACGAATCGGAGTAGCCTGGAAAAAGTATTCAGCGAATCCCTCGGTCTCATAGATCAAACGGCGGTAGGCCCGCATGCTGGACTCTGAAATCTGTGCAGCCGTTTTAAGGAATAAGGGTGTTGCGGGCTTGGTTGGCTGTAAGAGTGTTGCCTCAAGAGTAGCTGCAATTAATGCCTCTAGATTTTGTCGGCCGATTGCTGGGTTGGCGTATTTAGAACCGATCACTTCACCCTGCTCCGTCAAGCGAATTTGACCTCGAACAGTCCCAGGTGGTTGTGCCAGAATGGCTTCATAACTAGGGCCGCCACCCCGTCCTACTGTTCCACCACGCCCATGAAATAAGCGCAGCTGGATATTGTGACTGTTGGCTAAACGCTCAAAGAGCTCTACCAAAGCAATCTCAGCGCGGTACAGCTCCCAATTACTGGTAAAGATCCCGCCGTCTTTGTTACTGTCGGAATAGCCCAACATAATGTCTTGCTCGCCACCTGACCGTTTTACTAAATTAGCAATGCCTGGCAAAGCATAAAAGTCGCGCATGATGGGTGCTGCATTACGAAGATCTTCAATGGTTTCAAATAAGGGTACTGTGATGAGATCAATGCGTGCCTTCGAATCCAAGGTGCCATGCAACAGGCCTAGTTCCTTTTGCAGCAACATCACCTCCAACAAATCGCTGACGGTCTCAGTGTGACTAATAATGTAATGTCGGATCGCATCCGCACCAAAACGCTCACGCAGGCCTTTGGCAAGGGCAAAAATAGCAAGCTCACTCATCGTGTGGGGGGAATACGCTGCGCCAACCACCCTCAGCGGTCGTGCTTCATTGAGTAAGCGAATTAATAATGCCTGCTTAGCGGTCTCGTCTAAATCTCGGTAGTTGTTCTCAATCTTGGCGACAGCCAGCAACTCTTGCAATACCTCCTCATGCTGATCCGAGCTCTGGCGTAAGTCCACAGTGGCCAAATGAAATCCAAATACTTCAACCGCACGGATGAGCGCCCTTAAACGCTGATTAATGAGAGCCTCTGCAGAGTGAGACCGTAATGAGCTCTCAATAATCTGTAGATCGCCCAAGAATTCTTCAGCAGTTTGATAGGGATTTTGGGGTGGTACTGCGTGTCGCGCTGCATCGCCCCCGGTTAAGTCTTTGAGTGTGGCGGCGAGTCGCGAGTAAATCCCGGTCAAGGCTCGCCGATAAGGCTCATCCATGCGATGTTCATTCTCATCGGGGGAGCGATTTGCCAAGGCTTGCATAGGCTTTGGAAAACCCACTAAGAATGCGGACAGCGAGAGCTCCGTACCCAGATAATGCACCTCGGTTAAGTAGTGCCGCAATATCATCTCGGCCTGCCGTTTTAGAGCATATTCCAAGGTTTGGGCAGTAACATTCGGGTTGCCGTCCCGATCGCCCCCGGTCCATTGACCCATCCGCAAAAAGGATGCGATATGCGGTTGCCCCAAACGGTCTTCCAGCTCAGCATAGAGCTTGGGGATCTCCCGTAAAAAAGTAGCCTCGTAGTAACTCAAAGCATTTTCAATTTCGTCGGCAACCTTCAGTTTGGTGTAACGCAATAAACGGGTTTGCCATAACTGAATCACGCGTGCTTTGATTTGCAATTCATTGTCGGCAAGCTCACGCTCGCATAAACGATCTTTTTTGAGCTGATACGCTTTTGCTCGATCCTTAATCTGATCGCGATTTAGCAATAATTGAGCAATGCTCCGCTCTGCATCCAAAATACTTTTGCGTTGCACTTCGGTTGGGTGCGCAGTCAGTACGGGTGACAAATAACTATCAGTAAGGGTCTTAACAATGGTCTCTTTACTAATACCTGCCGCATGAATTCGTTCTAAGGCCAAATCAATACTACCGGGCTGTTGGCTGGCAATCCGCTCTTGGGCGGCTTGACGTCGTAATTGATGACGATCCTCTGCCAAATTTGCCAAGTGACTAAAGTAGGTAAAGGCACGAATGACCTTCACCGCATCATCGGCACTCAATCCTTTTAAAAGCTTCTTAAGCTCCTTGTTGGTATTCTCATCACCATGGCGATGAAACCGGACCGATAGGACCCGAATCTGCTCAATCAAATTAAATACTGCAACGCCCTCTTGCTCCCGAATCACATCCCCTAGAATGCGCCCAAGCAGACGAATATCGTCAACCAAGGCCGAGTCAGGGTCTTGTTTTCGGGTAGGGGGTCGGCTGGCCAATGCCTTATACCGCCATCAGGGCTTCTGCCGCATTGAGCATTTGCACGGAGTAGCCCCATTCGTTGTCGTACCACGCCAAGACCTTGACCAGCTTGCCATCGCTCGAGACCCGTGTTTGTGAAGCGTCATAAATACTGGGTCGGGGGTCATGATTAAAGTCAATCGATACCAAAGGCAAGGTATTAAAGCCCAAAATGCCTTTGAGCTCATGCTCACTTGCCGCCTGCAGTATTTGATGAACCTCATCCACCGAGGTAGGACGCTTGGCAATAAAGGTGAGATCAACGACCGAGACATTGATGGTGGGTACGCGCATCGCAAAGCCATCAAAGCGGCCAGCCAGTTCTGGTAGTACGAGACCAACCGCTTTAGCAGCACCGGTTTTGGTGGGGATCATGCTACTCACGGCTGAGCGTGCCCGACGCTTATCCTTGTGATACACATCGGTAAGTACTTGATCGTTGGTAAACGCATGAATCGTGGTCATCAGGCCAGATTCAATTCCAATCTTCTCCAGTAAGGGCTTAACGAGGGGTGCTAAGCAATTGGTGGTACAGCTCGCGTTGGAGACCACCACATCGGTTGGTTTTAAGACCTTCTCATTGACGCCATACACAATTGTGGCATCCACATCCTTTTCACCGGGGGCTGAGATCAATACCTTCTTAGCTCCCTGCTGAATGTGCACCATGGCCTTTTCTTTCGAAGTGAACTTACCTGAGCACTCGAGCACCAGATCAACGCCCTCTTTGCCCCATGGGGTTTCAAGGGGATTGCGAGTCGAGTACATCCGAATCCGATCGCCATTCACCACCATGTAATCGCCGTCAACGCTTACTGTTCCCGGAAAACGGCCATGGGCGGAGTCATATTGGGTGAGATGCGCATTGATATCAATATCGCCCATCGCATTAATGGCGACAATTTGAATATCACGTTTTTTATTCTGCATCGCCTCTTCGTAGAGCGCGCGCAATACCATCCGGCCAATCCGGCCATATCCATTAATTGCAACTCGGATCGTCATGTTTTCCTCTTGATTTCTTGTACTCAATCATTACTGCACAACGGCTTTTAGTTCTCCCTTGGCGTAGCGCACTGCCATCTTCTCCAAGGGAATCACCTTAATCTTGCTCGCTTGCCCAGCGCATCCAAACGATTTGAAGCGCGCCTCGCAAATCCCTTTGGCGGCTGCCGTAGCAACCTTGAGAAAAGCGCGTGGATCAAATTCTTCTGGGTGTTCTGAGAAAAATTTCCGGATCGCTCCGGTCATCGCCAAACGAATATCAGTGTCAATATTAATCTTGCGCACGCCGTGCTTAATTCCTTCAACGATCTCTTCTACTGGCACACCATAGGTTTCTTTAATTGTGCCTCCATGTTCACGAATAATCGCCAACCACTCTTGCGGCACACTCGATGATCCATGCATCACCAAATGCGTATTCGGAATCCGCTGATTGATGGCCTTAATGCGATCGATTGCCAAAATATCTCCAGTGGGTGGTCTGGTGAACTTATACGCACCATGACTGGTACCAATCGCAATCGCGAGCGCATCCACCTGGGTCTTCGCAACGAACTCGGCTGCCTCGTCTGGATCTGTGAGGAGCTGCGAGTGATCAAGTACGCCCTCTGCCCCACTGCCATCCTCATCGCCCGCTTGTCCAGTTTCTAATGAACCTAAGCAACCTAACTCACCTTCCACTGAGACACCAACCGCATGCGCCATATCGACCACTCGACGGGTCACATCCACGTTATAGGCAAAATCAGCTGGGGTCTTGGCATCTTCTTTTAGTGAGCCATCCATCATCACACTAGAAAAGCCACTACGAATCGATGCTTGGCAGACGGCGGGTGATGCGCCATGATCCTGATGCATACAAATTGGAATGTGAGGGTACTGCTCAACCGCTGCGAGCACTAGCATCCGCAGGAATGGCTCACCCGCATATTTGCGAGCGCCTGCTGAGGCTTGCAAAATTACAGGGCTATCAACCTGATCAGCGGCCTGCATGATGGCATGGATCTGCTCCATGTTATTGACATTGAATGCTGGCAGTCCGTAATGGTGCTCAGCGGCGTGATCTAAAAGCTGTCTTAATGAAATTAATGCCATTTTTTCCTCTAGGACAAAACAAGTTCAACAATTCGGTCAACGGTAACACCCAAGGCTTGATAAACCGCTGGTGCAGGCGCTGATTCTCCAAACCGATTAATACCAACGACGGCGCCGTCTAAGCCGACATACTTCCACCAGAGATCGCCCTGCCCGGCTTCAATCGCAATTCGGCGCACACCCTTGGGCAAGACCTCGTCTTGCCACTCGCGAGACTGACGATCAAAGGCCGAGGTACATGGCATGGATACCACGCGTACCGACTTACCTTTGGTGCGTAAGAGCGCTTGGGCTTGCATCGCTAGACTCACTTCGGAGCCGGTTGCGATCAGCACTGCTTCGGGATTGGGAGCATCTGATAGGACATAAGCACCCTTTAATACCTGAGCTTCCGTAATCGCCTGGGTGAGCTGGGGTAAATTTTGGCGAGATAAAAAGAGTGCGCTGGGTCCATCGGTGCGCTCGATTGCAGCAGTCCATGCGACAGCCGTTTCAAATCCATCGCAGGGTCGCCAGAGATCGAGGTTTGGAATGAGTCGTAAGCTAGCCGCATGTTCAATCGGTTGGTGGGTAGGCCCATCCTCCCCCAGACCAATCGAGTCGTGCGTCAACACATAAATGACACGTTGGTGCATGAGAGCACTCATGCGCATGGCATTGCGGGCGTAATCCGAGAACACTGCGAAGGTGCCGCCATAGGGGATAAAGCCTTTATGCAATGCAATGCCATTCATGATGGCGCTCATACCAAATTCGCGCACGCCATAGGATAAATAGTTCGCCACTTGATCGGGCTTTTGGTGCCAGGTGATGCTGGCTTTCGCAGCAGTGAGGTTAGAACCAGTGAGATCAGCAGAACCACCCAATAGCTCAGGTAATGCTGGAACCAAAACCTCTAAAACCTGTTGCGATGATTTACGACTGGCTGTTGGCGCCTCAGTCGCTTTCATGCTAGCAAAGAGTTGGGACTTGGTATTGTTCCAACCCTCGGGGAAGTTTTGATCAACGCGGCGTAGTAATTCTTTGGCAAGCTCAGGGAACTCACGCTGGTAGTTGGCAAACGCTGCATCCCAAGCAGCCTGTTTAGCCTTACCTGCCGCGATCGCACTCCATGCCTCTTTGATTGATGCAGGGATCACAAACGGTGCGTGGGTCCAGCCCAATGCTTGGCGGGTTGCCTGGGCTTCTTTTTCACCCAAGGGGGCGCCGTGTACATCATGGGTGCCCGCCATATTGGGGGCTCCCCAACCAATGGTGGTCTTACAAATAATCAAGCTTGGGCGCTTGGACTCGCTCTTGGCTTGCCCGATGGCGTGTGAGATGGCGTTGGCATCGTGACCGTCAATTGGACCAATCACATTCCAACCGTAGGCTTCAAAACGCTTGGCGGTATCGTCTCGAAACCAACCATCGACATGCCCGTCAATTGAGATGCCATTGTCGTCATAAAAGCAAATGAGTTTATTTAAGCCCCAGACTCCCGCCAAGGAGCAGGCCTCATGACTCACGCCCTCCATCAGGCAACCATCCCCTAAGAAGGTATAGGTGTGGTGATCAATGATGGAGTGGTTTGGGCGGTTAAAGCGCTTGGCTAAGAGGGACTCTGCCAGAGCCATCCCCACCGCATTGGCAAGGCCTTGGCCAAGGGGGCCGGTAGTAGTTTCTACGCCGGGCGTGATGCCGACTTCGGGGTGGCCAGCCGTAATACTGTGCAACTGGCGGAACTTCTGAAGATCGTCAATGCTGACGGCATAGCCGGTGAGATGCAATAAGGCATAGATCAGCATTGATCCATGGCCATTGGAAAGGACAAAGCGATCCCGATTAATCCATGCTGGATCGGCAGGATTATGGTGTAGATGATCGCGCCATAAGACCTCGGCAATGTCAGCCATCCCCATCGGCGCACCTGGATGACCCGACTTCGATTTTTCAACGGCATCGATGGCCAAAAAGCGAATGGCATTAGCCAGTTCGCGACGATTTAGTGATGTTGTACTCATATCCATTCTTTTTATTGGTGTTACGCGCGATCGTGTTCGCGGTGATAGTCCTCGATGCGCTCTACTTCATTTTTGGATCCCAAAATCACAGGGATCCGTTGATGAATACTTTCCGGCTGAACATCCAAAATACGTTGACGTCCAGTAGAACCCAAGCCGCCGGCCTGCTCTACCACAAATGTCATTGGGTTGGCTTCGTACATCAGACGCAAGCGTCCTGGTTTACTCGGATCCTTTGTATCTTTGGGATACATAAAGACTCCACCGCGCATCAAGATCCGGTGGACATCCGCCACCATGCTCGCAATCCAGCGCATATTAAAGTCACGTCCTCGCACACTGGTTTTACCTTGCTTGCATTCGCTGATATAGCGACTCACAGGCGGCTCCCAGAAGCGCTCATTGCTGGCGTTGATGGCAAATTCACTGGTATCGGCGGGTACTTGAATCGCAGGATGCGTCAATATGAATTCGCCCGACGCCGCATCAAAGGTAAAGCCATGCGTACCATGCCCCAAACTAAAAACCAGCATGGTTGCCGGTCCATAAATCGCATACCCTGCCGCAATCTGCTGGCGACCCGCACGCAGGTAATCGCTTACCTTCAGCGTGGCGTTCGGGCTTGTAGGCAGTATTGAAAAAATGGTTCCGACTGAGACGTTGACGTCAATATTGGATGAGCCATCGAGTGGGTCAAATAAACATAGAAAGGATCCACCCTTGGGATTACTCAGTGGCTCATCATTCTCTTCGGATGCAATTCCAGCGACGAGATTGCCAGATCGAAAGGTCTGAATCAAAATCTCATCGGAGAGAACATCTAATTTTTTTTGGGTCTCACCCTGAACGTTTTGACTCTCTAAACTGCCCAATACGCCCGCAAGCGCCCCTTGGGAGGTTAATAAAGCGATTTCTTGAACAGCTTTGGCAATTTCTAATACGAGCGAACCAAGATCAGGGTGGAGCGATGGGTGCTGAGCCGATTGCTGGCTTAAATACTCTGAAAGCGTGGTTCTCCCTGCTGGCATGATGGCGGGTCTTTAAACTCATTAATCAAAACTCTATTTTCTCAGATATTGAGACCCAAGCCCCGATTTTCAGCTAAAGGCTACTTTATGCCTTTTTGAGCCTTGTACTTGGTAATTTCATCTTTTAGCTCGCGATACTCCTCGCACGGTAAGAAGCAGGCCTTATTGAGTCGAGCAAGCATCTGTTCGGCTCCGGCTAAATCATTTTTCATTAAAAATAACTCGCCGTAGTACTCCAAAGCGCCACGATGTTTTGGATCAATTTTGAGTGCGGCCTGATAGTAGCGCTCAGCAGCAGTTAAATCCGGCGGAGTCTTTTTGCGTTGCGCATAACCGAGCAAATTGTTCCAATCTGCCGAATTGGGTTGATTGGCTGCCAGTAGTGTTTTGATGGCAGCATCGTATTTATTGGCCTTAATCTCTTTTTGAGCTTCCGCTTGCCAGGATGGAGCCGACTCGCTTGGGCCGGTGTCGGCAGCGAATGCCCCCAATGAAAACACGATTGAGAAAATTGAGAACACTGAAATAGCAAACTGTTTGATCGCCATGATGAACCCTCCGATTGAAGATTCATTATGATCCAAGCCCATCAAAATTGCTTAGAGGAATTTCTGCCGCTAAGATCATACCTATGAAGAAGCTTCGCAACTACCTCTTTTTGATCCCTTACCTGATTGCAGTGGGTATCGGCCTGAAATTTGGCTATGCGTTTGGTATGCAAATCAGCGGTCCGATCATGGCGGTAATTACCGCCCTTCTGGGAGCAGTATTTTGCTCGATCATCGTGGAATCGTTCTTAGGCAAAAAGCGCAAAGGCGATTCTTAAGCAATACTTACTTGCGGCGATTCATATTCCGAATGGTGACCATGGCGCCAATCGCAACGATCAAAATTGCAACAACGTACCCTGCTTCCATTGCTTTCTCCTTGATTAAGAACTACGACCCATGCCGCCTGAACTTGTTTGCAAGGGTTGCGGCATTACCCGTTGCTTTATTAATGGGGCCATCGCAACAATCGTTGCTATTAAGAGCGCGATCTCAATGGTATACACAGCAATATATCCCGTGCTTGGGTCAACGAGAGCAGCTCCGAAGAAACTGTTCATGGCGAAGTAATTGACAAGGTCACGAATCACTCCGCCCAAGGCCATTGCAATCCCTGCCCCCGTGGCCTGCACAGCACCCCAGGCGCCCAGAGCCAATCCCCGCTGCTCCGGCGGTGCAAGATTCATGGTGGCTGTTAATGTGCCATGACCAAATAAGCCACCTCCAAATCCAATCAGGAAGACCCCAAAGCTAAATAGTGATGCAGAGGCTAACGGGGCTGCCAGAATCACTGCTATAAAGGCGGGTAAGCCAAGCATCGCGCCCATACTTGCCATCCGAAATGGATCCGCCCCACGACTGAGCACGCGCGATGCCAGTCCAAATCCGATCAAGCCACCCATTGCCAAAGTTGCAGTCAAGAATGTCGTTGAACTAACACTGAGTTTCAGAATCTCGCCCCCATAGGGCTCTAATAAAACGTCCTCCATGGTGAACGCCATCGTCCCCAAACCAACTGCGGTTAAGCGACGAATCGCATGATCGCCTTTACAAAAGAGTTCCCAGGATTGCTTAAAGGTTGGCTGATTGGGATTCTTAAAGCGTCGATTGCGGTCACGGGTCTCCTGCTTCCACAAGGCAATGACATTCAGAATCATCGTGGTAATCGCGCAGCCTTGAATCACCTGAATCAGGCGACCTGGTGAGAAATCCTCTAAGACCGCCGCAAACACAAAAGCGCTCACAATCATTCCAAGGAGCAACATCACATACATGAGCCCAACCACTTTGGGCTGCGATTCTTGTGGCGCTAAGTCGGTCGCTAGTGCCAATCCAACGGTCTGGGTAATATGAATGCCAGCGCCCACCAACAAGAATGCGAGTGCGGCAGACGCCTGACCAATCCAAGCAGGAGCATTTGCGGACTGACCGCCGCCAGATAGAACCAGCAATGCAAATGGCATGATTGCTAAACCACCAAACTGCACGAGCGTTCCCATCCAAATATAGGGAACGCGTCGCCAGCCAAGCTCAGAGCGATGGGTGTCGGAGCGAAAACCAATCAATGCTCGAAATGGTGCAAATACGAGCGGCAAAGAAACCATCATCGCCACTAGGGAAGCAGGCACGCCAAGCTCGACAATCATGACACGATTGAGCGTGCCGATTAGTAAGACCAGGGCCATGCCAACCGAAACTTGAAATAAAGAGAGTCGCAGAAGTCGCGAGAGGGGTAAATCGGGAGTAGCAGCGTCTGCAAACGGCAGAAACTTAGGACCAAGGCTGGCCCAGGATTGCACTAGTTTCTCGCTCAAGCGTTTCATGTATAGCTATCTCACCATCAGGATCAACCGGCGTCAAGACTCACTATCAAAATGCAAAAAGTCCGAGGCCCGCCGACCTCGGACTAGTGAAAAATTAAAGTACTTTACTTCTTCACTGCAGGTGCTGCAGGTGCTGCTGCTGCCGATGCTGAAGCGCTAGCCACTTTATCAGCATTGCCATTCAAAAATGCTTTAACCCACGTTGTATTGTTGAGAATCATTGTATGAACAGCAAATGAACCAACTGCGCAGGCGCCCAAGAACAATGGGATCCCGACGGATGGTTTTACGACACACCACATTTTTCCGTAAATCATTTTTATCTCCTTATTTCAGCCAAGGCGAATAAATGTACGCAAGCAAATGGGCAAGAGCTGCGATCATGCCAAAAAACTGCGTGCCTTGAATCAGATTACGGTGTAACTCTTCAGATTCAGCCTCCGTTAAGCCGGTGGGCCATACCTTGTTTGGGTCTGACATAGTTTTCTCCCTTTGAAAGACACCCTACTGCTCGTGCTCCACCCGCACGCGGGTTTTATGACACCCTCTGCCACAAAATCTTAATAACCTACTTTTCTTAAGTGTAATTCTAAATTTACATATATCTTTGTCAATATAAATATACATATTTGGGTGTCAATATGCCTTTATATGGGAATTAGGATAAAAATATCCTTTTAAATCAATTGGTTAATAAAATAGAAAAAAGCCCCAATATGGGGCTTTTGATGGTCGTGCAGGTGAAAATTAGATGTATTCGGCTACTTCAACCAGGTTTCCGTCTGGGTCCCTGAAGTACACCGAGCGAATGGGCCCCAGGGCGCCACGCCGTTGTACGGGTCCAGTATCGATGGTTATGCCAACCTTTTGAAGGTGAGCAATGAAGTCATCGAGTGGAACTTTAGAGATCAAGCAAAAATCCCCTGCTCCAATGGTCGGTACTTTTGCTTTAGTCGGGGTCTCGGTATTTTTATCTTGCAGATTGATCTTGTATTGCCCAAATAACAAGGCATAACGAGGCTGCCCTTCGGGTCCTTTAAAGAATTCCCGTTCAAAACCGAGTGCCTTTTCATAAAACTGAGTGGTTTTCTCAATATCAGTCACCGTCAATACAAGGTGATCGACACGGTCAATAAATAAAGTCATATCAATTCTCCTGATGATCTAACCGCCACCTCTACGAGTGTAAAGATCAAACCGCTCTAACAGTGCTTGAATTTGATGATCGGCAAGATCAGTAAATTTTAATTGAAGCTGAAGTTGAGGAATTCGGAGTAATGCAATTTGACGATCATTTTTTGTGAACCCAACCATCTGAATCAGTGGATTCTCAGCATGAATCATCGTGATTCCATCAATTTCAAGTGAGCACCGTGGGTAATAACTGCCAAGAGCATCCGGAAGCCAGCGTTGCAAATCATGAGCTGTACAGCCCATCAGGCGCTCAAATTGCATTACCCGCCCGCAACGGGTGGGCACAGAGCAAGAGCGTCATTTTCTTGAATAACCGTAGTAGCCCGTTGATCTGGAGCAACAAAATGACCATTTAGCAAAACTAGGTGTACTAGCTGGTTGGGCAAATTTTGCATTTGAATCATCTGGGCAACGGTAATGCCCTCTGGCACATCTAATTGCACCTCATTGCGTTTAGCATGTTTTGGCAAATAGGGAGAAAGGCTTGCAAAAAGTTTAAGGGTGACTTGCATCACTTAATTTTAAGAGACCCAGGCTGCTTGAGATTGCCCTTTGGCAAGATACGCAGCCATTATTTGGGTTGGATCCTCAAGTAATTTCTCTTTCCATTCCCCTAGGGCAACGCGGGTCTGAATCAACCCCCGCAGTGCTCCAATGTGGTCTGTGAGGCCCAAGCTTGTTGCGCCGATTAAACGATCTTGATCAAACTCCAGTCGAATGTACTGATATTGGTCAGGATTGGCTTTTTCAACGTATTCACCGCCCTCTACGCCAGCCCATTGACCGAATGAGCTAGAAATTAGGCCCAATGTATCAAGAACGTTTACCTGCAAAGCACCCCGGGTTTGTGCATTACCGCCAGCCATATTCGTTGCAGCAATCATGGCTTGATCTGCCGCATTCGGTTGAATAGCATTCACAATCGATTTGCCGGTACAGAAATCCGTTGATTCGGTAACATCACCAGCAGCATAAATATTGGGGTCCGAAGTTTGCATCCGATCATTGACCACAACTCCCGTATTAATTTCTAAGTTAGCATCTTTTAGGAATTCAATATTAGGCTTTACACCTGTGGCTGAAATCACCAGATCAACCTCGATACGCTCGCCATTCGACAGGCTCACTTGCAGACCAGAGCCTCCTTGATGAATAGCCTCCACCTTCGTCTTCGTATAAACCGTGATTCCTTTTTGCTCAACCCATTGCTTAATGAGTCCACCTGCCTTTTCGGTCATCATGCGTGGCACCATGCGATCACCCATCTCTACGACCGTCAGTTTGACACCTTGACTGGCAAGAGCCTCCAAAATAATGCAGCCAATAAACCCTGCACCCATCTGGAGCACTCTGGCGCCTGGCTTTGCAATCTTTTGGATCGCACGAGCATCTTCTAGAGTCCAGCAGGGATGCACACCAGGCAAATCAATGCCTGGAATATTGGGGCGAATTGGCTTAGAGCCAGTGGCAATGAGTAGTCGATCGTAAGAAATGGTCTCGCCCGAATCAAGGCTTACGTGCTTCTTTCCGGAATCGACTTGTGTAGCGCGCGCTTTTTTCAGGTTAATCTTTAGATTTGCAAAATGGTGTGTATCTTTTCGCAGAAATGTTCCTTCTTCAGAAATATTTCCAACCAAGAGATAAGGTATCGCCATCCGTGAATACGGCGGGGAGTCCTCTGATCCAATCAGAATAATCGAATCATTTGGTCTTAGACGACGTATTTGCTCGGCAGCGATAACTCCCGCTGGGCCATTGCCCAGAATGACGTGATTCATCATCGATCAAAGACCTAGACGTTTGCGTGTTTCAGCGTTTAGACGACCTTCACTATCCCATCCGCGGACTTTGTAGTACTCGGGAAGCATTTTGTCGAGACCGCTTACGGTGCCCTTACCGGGTCCTGTTTTTGCAGGCTCAGTCATCAGGCGCTTTGGCAAATTGTCGTCTTTACTTGTAAAGCCGGCACGATTATTAAAGTCACGCTCCATATTCCAAATGCGCTCACCGATCGTATTTAAATTTTCAACCGTAAATTCTTCACCACAGGCTGCTTGCACCTGAGGTGCTACGTCAGCAAGAGTCCATGCAAAGCTGGTAAACAAGCAAATACCCGCTGAGTCAAAAGCAGCCGTCGCATCTTGAAATGCTTTGACTAACTCGGGTTTACCATTCGTTTCGGTAGGCTCAGTTTTTACAGGGATACCCAAGACCTCGGATGCAACCGTATAACCCCGAAGATGGCAAGCGCCTCGATTAGAAGTGGCATAGGCTAAACCCATTCCCTGAACAACGCGCCCATCATAGGCCGGAAACTCTTGACCCTTCACGCTCATCGACAAATCTGGCTGACCATATTTTTTGGTTAACTTTGCTGAACCAAGTCCAATCTCCTTTCCAAAGCCCTCGCCGTTTGCAGTAATTTCAGCAAAGTAACAAAGTGCCTTAGCAGAGCCAAATGGGGCTTCAATGCCTAACTGTTCTTTCTTAAGCACCCCCATTTCGTACATTTCCATTACGGCGCCAATCGTTGCGCCGAAGCTGATGGGATCCATACCCTGCTCATTACAAACCATATTGGCAAATTGCAAAGCTTCAAGATCATTCACGCCATTAGCGGCACCAAGAGCCCATGCAGCTTCATACTCCAGACCGCCAGAGGCATTGATGTATTGAGGGCGATTCTGAATCGAGAAATGCGTTTCATCAATCTTTGAGATGCGCCCACAGGCAATCGTGCAACCAAAACAGGCCTGATTCGTAACTAAATGGGGTTTACCGTCCGTTTCACGCGGGGAAGCCATTGCTTCCGCTGAAATATCTTTGGCGCCCTCGAATTGAACATCTTGATGATTACGGGTTGGCAATGCCCCAACCTCATTAATCACATTCATCAGCACTTGCGTGCCATAGGTCGGCAATCCTTCTCCGGTCACTGCATGTCCAGCTAGAACAGCCTTCGCTGCCGCTGTCGCTTTCATAAAGCCTTTGGGGTCTTTCAGATTGCCAACCCCCTTGGTTCCCCGAACGGCAATCGCCTTCAGATTTTTACTCCCCATCACTGCGCCCACTCCAGAACGCCCTGCAGCTCTGTGTAAATCATTCACAACGGATGCAAATAAAACCTGATTCTCACCAGCCTTGCCAATGCATGAAACACGAATTTGCGGATCTTGGTGTTTGGCTTTAATGCTTGGCTCTGTCTCCCAAACGGATTTGCCCCAAAGCGAACTGGCATCCAATAATTGCACATCATCATCTTGAATAAATAAATACACCGGTTTGGGTGATTTACCTTCAAAAATAATCATGTCCCAGCCTGCCATTTTGAGCTCAGCCCCCCAATATCCGCCGGAATTCGAGCAGGCAATGGCTCCGGTCAGCGGGCCTTTAGTCACGACGGTATAGCGCCCACCGGTCGATGCCATGGTTCCAGTTAGTGGACCTGTAGCCCAAATGATTTTGTTTTCGGAAGACAAAGGATCAACTTTAGGATCGATCTCCTCGACAAGATATTTGGAGGCTAGGCCACGCGAACCGAGATACTCTTTAGCCCACTCCATATTGAGTGGCTCAGACTGACAAGTTCCCTTGGTTAAATTGACACGAAGAATTTTTCCTGACCAAGACATAATGATCTCCTCTTAAGCGGCGGGTTGGTTGCCAAGCTTGTCTGCCCAAGCTCTCATTCGATCTAGGCCAGTCCAATCGGCGTCGACATAGGTAATGGCGCCCGTCGGGCAGGAGGTGGCGCATGCTGGATCGCCCCCGCAGAGATCGCATTTCTGGACTTTACCGGAATCCTGAACATAATTAATCGTGCCAAATGGGCATGAGATGGTACAGACTTTGCAACCGACGCACACATCTTCAATGACTACTTTTGCTCCAGTGCTTGCATCAATCCGAATTGCATCAACTGGGCAGGCCTTTAAACACCACGCCTCATCGCATTGAGTGCAGGTATAAGGAACCTTTTTTCCAGTAGTATGAAAATCAAAGACCTTAATGCGGGATTTAGCAGTATTAAAGACGCCGTAGTTTTCATAACTACATGCCATTTCGCATTGCAAGCAACCCGTGCATTTATCAGCATTAATTAATAATGATTTCTGCATTAGAAAGTCCCCATCAAGTAAATGATAATTTTGCTTATTTTCTTCCATATTACGGACAAGGGGAATGAAGAACAAGGGTCTTGCAAACGAGTCAGTAAAAACCCTTAAGACTACTTAAGTCGACTAATTTAATAGGGCATTTGCGCAAACAAACGCTGATGACCAGGCCCACTGAAAATTATGCCCTCCAAGATGACCCGTAACATCCACACACTCGCCAATGAAGTAAAGATTTTGATGTTGTTTGGCCATCATCGTTTTGCCATCTAATGCTTTGGTATCGACCCCACCCAACATGACCTCTGCCTTTTTCCAACCTAGAGTTCCCGCAGGCTTCATCTGTGCCTTGGTTAAATGGGTACGCAAGGCTTCTCGATCTTTCTTAGAGACTTCTGCCCAATTACGTTTTGTAAGATTGAGTTGCTCGGTCAACAATTGTGCAACGCGTTGCGGCAATACCTCTGCAAGAGCGGTATCAACTGTTTTCTGGTGCGCCTCAGAAAAGATCGCATCAAAATCAGTCTTTCCTAGCCAATTGATGTGGATCGCTTCGCCCTCATGCCAATAGCTACTGGCTTGCAAAATGGCCGGTCCTGAGAGCCCTTTATGGGTTATCAAAAGATCTTCATCAAAACGATAGGTTCCATAACCGTGGTTACGCTGTCCTGCCTGGACGCTAGCTTCCAAGCTTATCCCAGCCAAGCTGGTGAATACTGAAAACTCGTCTGAGGTGAATGCGAGTGGTACCAATGCAGGACGCACCGAAGTGGTTGGGATTTCAAACTGCTTGGCAATTTGTAGACCGAAATCACTTGCACCAATCGCCGGTACCGGTAATCCTCCGGTCGCAATGATTAAATGGGTCGCTTTCTTGATTCCATCCGTTGTTTCTAAAGTCCAGTTCGATTGCGATTTGATAATTTGGGTAACGGATACTGGGTGCTCAATAGTGACTCCACCCTTATGACACTCAGTCAACAGCATCTGGATAATGTCTTTTGCAGAGTCGTCACAAAATAATTGGCCGCGATGTTTCTCATGAAACGGAATGCGGTACTCACGTACGAGATTAATGAAGTCCTTTGATGAATACCGCGCCAGGGGGCTTTTTACAAAGTGGGGATTGAGGGATAAAAAATGCTCGGGGGCTGAGTTCAGATTTGTGAAATTACACCGCCCGCCACCACTAATACGAATCTTCTCTCCTAATACTGGAGCATGATCCAGTACCAGAACTTTTTTACCACGCTGTCCAGCAATTCCAGCGCAAAAGAGTCCGGCAGCTCCGCCACCAACAATGATGGCATCCCAAATCAAATTGAACTCTCACGACCCAGAATCTGGTGATCGCCCCGATTAAGCGCATTACGTACATAATCAATGCTACTTCTGAGCGTGTAAAAATCACTGGAGGCACTCTTTGGAACTTTCAAAGCCAAGGCACGTCTTTCCATATCGGATAACGTTTCCAAATACTCAGGCATCTTGTTGGGATCGTAGCTGATTAACAAATCATTCTCAAAAAACTTTAATTCACCATAAATACGATTGAGTTTTGCTCGCACACGCCTCAAGCGATAGCTAGGCAGGGAGAGAAGGATCGGATAGGCAATCGCAAAGAATGGCAGCAAGGTAAAGAACATGCGATGGATAAATTCAGCCACCCAAAATGGTAAGAAATCCATTAAGACCGGCAAACCGCGCTGCTGAAACTGTTGCGCAATTGGACTTTCCGGAAACTCCGAGTTCATAAAAGCTGGAAACTGGCCCCGCTTGGCAAAAAATGATTCTTTGCCATTGATCTCTTGCGCCGCCATTAAAAATAGAAACTGAATCGCTGGGTGCATCCGATCATCAATCAGCAAATTAGTGACCGTGGAAATCATGTTGATATCGGTGGGTGGAAAATTACGCGCAATATTAAAAGCGCCCATTGGTACCTCAAGCTCTTCTAGGTAATGAATATTTTTGGTGTAAGCTGCGGCGCGAACAAAGTTAAGAATTTTAATATTCGGATCATTTAACAGAGTTTGTACATTTTTTGCACGCAAGCCATCGACCATCACTACCATATCAATCTCACCCTTTTGTAAGGCGCTGACTGCCTGTTCGTTTTCTAAGGACAAGAAGGTTGGCATGTGTATCACTTGCCCAGCACCAAAGATTTTCGTTGCTTGAACATGAGTGCCGCTACCCTCAGGGCCAATCGCTACCCGAGCCTTGGCAAGTCGATCAAGATCTAAGGCACCATTTTTTAGAAACGGTCCTCTGTAGAAGACCCAAATCGGCTCATAGTCAATACTGCCAAGCGACTCAACACCAGGAACTTGTTTGGCATGCAAGGAACCGCCCTGAACAAACGCTGCTTGAACTGGATCTTTACGATCCGCGAGGCGATTAATATTTTCTTGGGAACCTTCGGTGCGTACCAGCTCAATGGTGACGCCTTTTTTTGCAAAGAACTCCACATACTTGGCCGCTAATTGCTCGTACGACCCCCCTTCGATACCTGAGGCCATCATGACGTAACGCGGGGGCGGTGGATTCCAGTAGGCGATGAGGCCAATTAAAATAATGGCCAAAAGGACAAGCAGTGGCCATGTTTCTTTAACGAAACTAACGGCATCACGGTACTGGTCCTGAGCCGTTTCAAGAAGGGCAACAACGGTATCTTTGAAGTCTTCCTTGAAACTGCCCATAATTAATGCGCTACTTTTTCTTGGCGGTATTCATCCCTAAGAGCGGATATGCTGGGCAGAAACGAAAGATGCCGGTTGCTAATGGCACAACCCCGATCCAGCCCCATGCTCCAATCACTCCGCTTAAAGATAAAAGAATTAATAAACTTCCTGCCGTAATTCGCAGGACCCGATCTGTATGGCCGACGTTACATTGCATCATAAACCTCCTTTTAAATCAATTGGTTATTTACAGTAATTTTGGTAGAGCAAGTTCATCACCGACATCGCCACGGGATTAGCGCTGGAGTAATAAATTTGCTTACCCTCGCGACGGGTTTTCACTAGCTTTTTCTTACGTAATACCGTTAGTTGCTGTGAGAGGGTTGGCTGATGAATATCCAAGGAATCTTCCAACTCACCCACGCATTTTTCCCCTTGGTTAATTTCGCACAACAACATCATTCGATCTCGATTTCCCAAAACCTTCATTAAGTCAACTGCTTTATCAGCCGATTGGCGCATTTTCTTTAAATTGATATTCATAGTCACTCAGTTGGCAATTAGAGAACATTGAACGGGATTTTGAGATAAGTCTTGCCATTCGTCTCAGCAGGCGGTGGATGACCGGCACGGATGTTGACCTGAATTGAGGGCAAGATCAAAACTGGCATCTCCAAGGTCTTATCACGCTGATTACGCATCTCTACAAACTGCGCTTCGGTCACCCCCTGATGTACATGAATATTTTTCCGCTTCTCTTCACCCACGGTGGTTTCATAGGCAATCGGACGGTCGGCAGGGGGATAGTCGTGGCACATGAATAAACGCGTGTCATCTGGGTAGGACAAAATCTTTTGCATCGACTGGTAAAGCGTATTGGCGTTCCCGCCCGGGAAATCACAACGCGCAGTTCCAACATCGGGCATGAAGATCGTATCGCCAACAAAGATGGCGTCGCCAATCACGTAGGCCATGCATGCTGGTGTATGTCCGGGAACAAATAAGGGGTGGATAGTTAAGTTACCCGCATGCAAATCCAGGCCCTCTTCGATCAAGTAATCAAATTGGGAGCCATTGGTTGGAAACTCACTCTCAAGATTGAAAATTCCTTTAAATACTTTTTGCACATCCTGAATATGCGAACCAATGGCGATCTTGCCACCAAGATGCTTTTGAAGATACGGCGCAGCACTGAGATGATCCGCATGCGCATGGGTCTCTAAAATCCAATCGACAGTTAACCCCTGCTCTTTGACAAAGGCAATCACCTCGTCTGCAGACTTGGTTTTAGTACGACCGGATTTTGGGTCATAGTTCAGTACCGAATCGATCACCACGCATGGCGTATTCGGTTTTTCATAAACCACGTAGGTAAAGGTCCATGTTCCCTGATCAAAAAAGGCTTTGACGATTGGCTTTTGCATGCTTTACTCCTTATCCAAGGTGAATTACAATATATATAAATATATAATATATTATGATTTAACTAAAGGCAAGTCGTTGATACTATCTTGATGGATTTAATCGGTCTTTTACAACCCCACCTCATCCCTGCAGGGCTTGGCGTATTCGTTGGCCTCATCATGGCGCTAACGGGTGCCGGGGGTGGGATCTTGTCGGTTCCTTTGCTCGTCTTTGTACTCCATCTGCCCATGGTTGAGGCAAGTCCGATTGGACTATTGGCGGTCACCGTATCATCTGCCCTAGGCGCCATCATGGCTTTGAAAACTGGATTGTTACGCTACCGCGCCGCCATGCTGTTGGCCTTTGCCGGCTTGCTACTATCCCCCGCAGGGCTTTGGTTAGCGCACCAAATTCCCAATCAACCCTTGATGCTGATTTTTGCGATCGTTCTCCTCTACGTCGCTGTCCGAATTTTTGTTGATGCCTACCAACAATCAAAGGGGATTTACAAAGAACCCAAGGCAGTACCCTGCTCCCTTGACTTATCCATAGGTCGCTTAATTTGGACCGTTCCTTGCGCACGTGCCCTGATTGGCTCTGGAGCACTGGCAGGATTTTTATCAGGGCTTTTAGGCGTTGGGGGTGGCTTTGTGATTGTTCCCGCACTCAAACGCATTAGTGATCTACCAATGCAATCGATCGTTGCGACCTCCTTGGGCGTTCTGTCTCTGATTTCATTAGGGGGTGTTGCAGGCTCCGGGCTCGCTGGGACCATGAACTGGTTAGTCGCAATTCCATTCGCAATTGGCGCCATTGTCGGAATGATGGCGGGTCGCCTAATTGCCCCTGGCATCAGTAGCCAATGGACTCAACTCATTTTTGCGGGCTTCTCGGGGCTCGTTGCGATTGGTTTGGCAATGAAGGCGCTTTAAGTCAAACAAAAGCCGCCCTTTAATAACTCTGCTGGCAAGGTCATGCCACGATAAAACCCATACACAGCGGTTGCTATCAATAAGAGTGCGGCAAGGTATCTCACCCAGACCTTCTGTCCGAACTGCATCAAGGCACCGCTGACCTTAGTAAATACCAATAGGCTAGGCAAGGTACCCAATCCCATTGCCAGCATTAGTAATGCGCCTACGATTGGATCGCCCGACAAAAATGCAAGGGCCAGGACTCCATACACCAAACTACACGGCACCAAGCCCCACAGCATCCCCGTCATCCAGCGCGCCAGGCCAGTGCGAGATTTTGCGAAGTGTTTTGCCCACCATTGCGATAAGGCCTGTGCAATCTTTTGTCCAAAAAGATGGGTGATTTTCTTACCGCTTGGATTGATCAACCGATAGGCTTGATAGAAGAGAATCCCGGCAGTAATCCCAAATAATGCTCGCTGAATTGGGATCACCTCTTGTCTCCAAAAAGCAATTCCCAGCCAGGCAGCCCCCGCTCCCAAAGCCATATAACTGGCAATCCTCGCCAAATGAACCACCATTTGATCCCAAACGACCTTTGACCGATTGGGGTAAACCTTAATTTTTGCCACCGATTGATCAATCGAGGCTGCAATTCCCCCGCACATCAGGGCACAATGCCAACTGCTAGCCATTGTGGCTAGGAGAATTCCGATAAATAATGTGCTACTGAGCATGGGGCGTGAAATAGAAGTTTTTTGGACACTCGACTAGAATATGCATCATCATGAATATTTCTTCCAGTAAAGAAATTCTGAACAAATGCTCCACCTGCGTCTTGGGGCAATTTTGCTTGCCACTTGGTCTTTCTGCCAACGAAGTGACCCAAGTGGACACCCTCGTCAAAGATCGAGTCCATCTCCACAAGGGTGACACTTTATACCGACACGGTGAACCGCTCAACGCCATATACAGCGTTCGTTTTGGTACCCTAAAAACTGAGCACTCATTACCGGATGGTCGCGCACAAATCATTGGCTTTCATATGCCTGGTGAGATTTTGGGTTTAGACGGCATTGGCGAGCACCAATACCAATCCAATGCAATTGCGCTTGAAGAGAGTGAGGTTTGTATCATTCGCTTCTCCGAATTCGAGAACTTAGCATCACAAATTCCCAGTTTGCAGCATCAATTCCATCGCATCTTAAGTCGTGAACTAACTCAGGATCAACATCATTTACTGTCATTGGGAACTCTCAGAGCCGAAGAACGACTCGCAGGTTTTTTAATTAACCTATCCCAACGATATGCCGCTCGCGGATATGAATTTACTGAATTTGATTTAAAGATGAGTCGTGAGGACATTGGTAGCTATCTTGGGATTCAAATTGAAACAGTAAGTCGAATGTTGTCACGCTTTACCGAGTCGGGTTTATTGCAAATCAAACAACGGCACGTCAAACTGATTGATATTGAGGGGCTTTATCAACTCGCTGGAGTGCCAAACGCGAATGAGAAAACCAACTGCTCATCGCCCGTGCGACTTAGTTAAGCAGATCATCGTCTGCTGACTTAGAGTTTAAGAAACAGTCGCGTACGATAAATAATGAGATCGCGCTTGAAATCGCGCAAATCGACCAAAAGGCAAAAAAACCAATTGAGTAAATCGCCTCGTTCGATAATTGATGCGGCTGGCCAAACAGCAGTAAATCCTCAGGCTTAAATAAACTAAATACCAAACCTTCAGCAATAATGGCTGCCAAAAAGGATGGCCAAAGAATCCAAATGGCTGTCTTGAGTTTCACGGTTGCACCTGTTCAACCTTCAGGCCCCGCTTAATGCCATCGCGCACGGGTTCATCAGCATGTACGGTAAATGCCAAATAAATGGTGATCGCACAACCAATCGCTGCCAAGGCAGGTCCCAGAATTAATAACCAGGGCCAGAGCTGTTTCCACCAAGGTTTTGAAATTTGTGATTCTGATTTCATAACGAACTCCCTTTATTGGCGTGGCACAATAAAACTTGATTTTTCATCGCGCGAGCGAATATATTCGCCCTCTTGCCCACGAAACTGGAACTGAATCGGGTGCGATCCGGATATCACTTCATTGATCGCTACGCTTGCCTTCACTGGAATCAATAAATTACTAGCTGGCGCAATCACCACACTATGAAGAACCTTGCCGCTAGAATCCAATACTGCAATGTCTGGCAAACCGGTTGCTTTAATATCGACTCGCATCGGCGACTCAGAAGAGTTCATGAGTTGGACCCGATAGACATTCTCAATATAGCGCCCATCAACCTCACGGGCTAGAGCACCGCGGTCACGCATTACATCGACTCGCAAAGGGTTGCGCGTCAAGAGCGAAAATAAGAACACCGAAGTCAACACCAAAACAATTGAGGTGTAGATCAAGATGCGCGGGCGAAACAAATGACTACGTGCTGATTGATTTGACTCGCGATTGAGCATGGCGCGCTCCGTGGTATAGCGCACCAAGCCCTTGGGATAGTGCATCTTATCCATGACTTGATTACAAGCATCGATACAGGCGCCGCAGCCGATGCACATATATTGCAAACCATCACGAATATCAATCCCCGTGGGGCATACCTGCACACAGATACTGCAATCGACACAATCCCCTAAGCCCTTCTGAGCTTGATTGTCTGATTTATTACGACTACCCCGCGGCTCACCACGCATCTTGTCATAGGTCACCACAAAGGTGTCTTTGTCGACCATCACACTTTGAAAACGGGCATACGGGCACATATATTTACAAACCTGCTCGCGCATAAAGCCCGCATTGCCCCATGTTGCAAAGCTATAAAAGAACAGCCAAAAGGTTTGCCATGGCCCCAAAGAAAAAGCCAAGATGTTGGCACTTAGCTCTTTAATGGGCGTGAAATATCCAATAAAGGTAAATCCAGTCCACAAAGCGATTGCAATCCACAAAGCATGCTTGGTGATCTTCAGTCGCCATTTTTTAAAACTCCAAGGCCACTCTTCTCCATCCAAGCGAATGCGAGCAAACCGATCGCCCTCCACTTTGCGCTCTATCCACATGAAAATTTCGGTATAGACCGTTTGTGGACAAGCGTAGCCACAAAATAAACGGCCTGCGACTGCAGTAAATAGAAAGAGACTAAGCGCCGACAAAATCAGAAGAAGCGTAAGATAGATCACATCCTGCGGCCACAACACCAAGCCAAAGATGTAAAACTTACGCTGCACCAAATCAAATAAAACGGCCTGACGATCATTCCAACTGAGCCATGGCAATCCGTAATACAGCAACTGGGTCAGAACCACAAAGACCAAACGCCAACTTGCAAAGGGTCCGCTAACCGAGCGCGGATAGATATGTTTACGAACTTCGTAAAGCGACTGCTCCACGATCTCGATCACAGGCTTACTGTCGCCAGCAGTCTGTGTCGATGAAGTTTGATTCATGAGCTTACTTCTTTGTACTCATCGGCTGATGCGATAAACCCCAGACATACGCCGTCAGAATCTGAATCTTTTCTGGAGTTAGGATTGCCTCATGACCCGGCATGACGCCGTTACGACCTTTCTGTACCGATTCAGTAATCGCCTTCTCGGAACTGCCGTAGAGCCAAACTTTATCGGTTAAGTTAGGTGCGCCCAGAACAATATTTCCTTTGCCGTCTGCTCCATGACAGGCGGCGCAATTCGTTTTATAAACAGCCTCGCCCTGAGCAACACGAAGATCATCGGCAGGTAAGTTCGAGAGGCTTCGGACATAAGCGACCACCTCGCTAATTTGGGCAGAGCTTAGGTGGCCAAAGGCGGGCATAACGCCTGCCCGTCCTTGCACAATCGATGCCCGAATCATCTCTGGTTCGCCACCATATAAATAATCTTTGTCATGCAGATTAGGAAACCCCTTAGAACCCCCCGCATCCGATCCATGGCATTGTGCGCAATAGTTCAAAAATAAGCGCTGTCCCATTTCTTTAGCTTTAGGATCAGCCGCAACCTGCTCAATGCTCATCTGCATGTATTTGGCATAAACCGGTTGCAGATCTTTATTTGCAGTCTGCACGGATTGGTCATGCTCCGCTTGAGTGCTATATCCCAAGATACCTTGATAGGCGCCCAAGCCGGGATAAAGAACCAGATAAATACCTCCGAAGATGCACGAGATAATGAACATCCACATCCACCAACGTGGCAGCGGATTGTTCAATTCACGCAAATCATCGTCCCAAACATGGCCCGTATCGGTTACATTGCCCGAAGAATCGGTTGGTACTTTGGTTTTACGTTGCGACATCAATAGCCACAAGCACCAAATAATGCCGACGATCGTTACGATCGCAATAAAAATACTCCAACCGGGACTAAAAAAATCACTCATGATTGATCCTTCTGAAACTCATCCGGAAGTGCAAATGGTAAATTTGCTGACTCCTCATTAGCGGCCTTGCGATGCTTAGACCAAGCCCACCAAATAATTCCTAAAAACACAAACAAGCCAAAGGTGCTCGATATTGCCGATAGATAAGCGGTAAATGCTTGCATGCTGATCTCCTTTATTGGCTGGCAGTTTTGGTGGTGGCGCGACGATTAAGACCCAAGCCCTGCAGATAGGCGACTAAGGCGTCCTCTTCCGTTTTCCCTTCAAGCTCTTTGGGGGCATTCGCAATTTCTTCATCGGTATATGGAACACCTAAACGCTTTAATGCACGCATGTGTTTTTGAATACTCGACGCATCCGCTGGCGCATTTTGCAAATAAGGGTAAGCTGGCATATTGGATTCCGGGACGACATCACGAGGATTGCGTAAATGGATACGTTGCCAGTCATCGGAGTAGCGTCCACCCACACGGGCAAGATCGGGTCCTGTCCGCTTACTACCCCAAAGGAATGGATGGTCAAAAACCGATTCGCCGGCAACAGAATATGGGCCATAGCGCTCGGTCTCTGAACGCAATGTGCGAATTTGCTGCGAATGACAACCAACGCAACCCTCACGCTGGTAAATATCACGTCCAGCCAATTGCAATGCTGTAAAGGGCTTGATTCCTGGGCTTGGCTCGGTGGTTGAGTGCTGGAAAAAGAGCGGCACAATCTGTACCAAGCCAGCCACACTGACAACCAAAATGGTCGTGATGATGAGCCAACCGACGTTCTTTTCGAGAGTGGCGTGAGAGAAAAATTTATTTTGATCTGACATTTTTCCCCCCCGATTAATGAGCCACTTGAACGTTTGCTGGAATCGGCGCATCCACAAAACGCTCACCATACAAGGTCTTGAATACGTTGTACGCCATCAAGAACATGCCGCCCAGATAGCAAATACCACCCAAGAGTCGAATCACGTAGAAGGGATAACTGGCCTTAACCGACTCAACAAAGCTGTAAGTCAATGTGCCATCGGCCTCAAAAGCTCTCCACATCAAGCCCTGCATTACACCAGCAATCCACATCGCAGCGATATAAAGAACCACACCAATAGTGGCAATCCAGAAATGCAACTCAATCAGGCGGGTGCTATACATCTCCTTCTTTCCTACCAAACGTGGAATCAGGTAGTACAAAGATCCAATCGTGATCATGGCAACCCAGCCGAGAGCGCCAGAATGAACGTGACCAATGGTCCAGTCGGTGTAGTGCGACAAGCCATTGACGGTCTTAATCGACATCATCGAACCTTCAAAAGTTGACATACCGTAGAACGACAGCGCCACGATTAGGAATTTGAGGATGGGGTCGCTGCGTAATTTGTACCAAGCCCCTGATAGGGTCATGATGCCGTTAATCATGCCGCCCCACGAAGGTGCCAACAGAATTAATGAGAACACCATCCCTAGCGATTGGGTCCAATCCGGTAATGAGGTGTACTGCAAATGATGGGGGCCTGCCCACATATACGTGAAGTTAAGAGCCCAAAAATGCACAATCGATAAGCGATAAGAATAAATTGGGCGATCAGCCTGCTTGGGAATAAAGTAATACATCATGCCCAAGAAGCTAGTGGTCAAGAAAAAGCCTACAGCATTATGACCATACCACCATTGAATCATGGCATCTTGTGCGCCAGAGTATGCCGAGTATGACTTCCATAAACTCGCTGGCATCTCAATATTGTTCACAATATGCAAAATAGCGATTGTCAGAATGTAGGCACCAAAGAACCAGTTCGATACATAAATATGCTTGGTCTTGCGCTTCATGATGGTGCCAAAAAACACAATTGCATAAGCAACCCAAACAATCGTGATCAAGATATCGATGGGCCACTCCAATTCGGCATACTCTTTTGAAGTAGTAATACCAAGTGGCAAGGTAATCGCAGCTGCCACAATGACGAGCTGCCAACCCCAGAAGGTAAATGCAGCTAATTTGTCACTAAATAGTCGGACCTGACAGGTGCGTTGCACAATGTAATACGAGGTTGCAAATAAAGCGCTACCCCCGAAGGCAAAGATCACCGCATTCGTATGCAAAGGTCGTAAGCGACCATAGCTTAACCAGGGAATGTTCATCGTGATTTCTGGCCAAATCAGCTGAGCTGCCAGAACCACCCCCACAAACATGCCAACAATGCCCCACAACACCGTGACGATGGCAAATTGGCTAACAACCTTATAGTTAAAGTTCGCGTCCTGCGACCCACTGATGGCTAACGCCATACAACCTCCCTAAGCAAAATGACTGGGCTAAAAGCTTTGGGAAATTATCGAGTTAGCGCAATGTTGGTATTTTGATGTAGATCAAATATTAGGGGGGTCTTTGCGCTGCGGGCTGTCATCATCGAGCAAGATTGACTCCCCGGGGCCCTGCAGGTCGTCAAACTGACCACCCTGAATTGACCAATACAGTAGGTAGGCAAGGCCAGCTACTAGAAGGAGCGATAAGGGGATCAGAAGATACAGGCTTTCCATGTGGATAGTCTAATCTAGACCTTACGCAAACGCCATGCATTGAGCGTTACTAAAAGCGATGAGGATGCCATCCCAATCCCAGCAACCCAAGGATTAATCCAAGCCATCATCGCCACTGGAATAATCGTGACGTTGTATAGGAATGCCCATAGAAGGTTTTGGCGAATGATTCGTTGGGTGCGATGTGCCAAGGTAAATGCCTTCACCAAGGTCTCAAAATTAGGGCTAATCAATACAGCGTCTGCACCGGCAGCTGCCAACGGAGCACCACTTCCCATTGCGATGGATACATCGGCCTTTGCCAAGAACGGTGCATCATTCACCCCATCACCAATCGCACATACCTTGGCACCATTTGCCTGTAGATCACGAATAAACTCATATTTTTCTTCGGGGCTGGCGCCACCAAGGTACTGCGTAATTCCGTGATAGCGTGCCCAAGCCTCAACAGTAGCCTGCGCATCACCCGACAATAAATGAACCGCAATCCCATGGGCACGGGCATATTGCAATAAAGCTTCAACGCCCTCTCTGGGGCGATCTAAGAAGCTAAATTGAGCGATGAGTCCTTGATCATCGCCTAAGTAAACATGACTATAGAGAGCATCAAATGGGGTAGGTAACGCCTCCACGCCCACCCAGTCGGCCTTACCAAGGCGGTAGTTACCATTCGATAGTCCCTTGCCCAAGTGATTTTCACTTCGTGACAAAAAATGATGGGGCGGAAGGTTGCGTTCACGTAGCGCATCACCAAGCGCTATCCCCAAGGGATGATTTTGACCCTCCTCCATACCGACCGCTAGCGCCAATGCATCCTGTTCGCTCATACCATCTCGAAATATGGTGATGGTTTGTAAACGAGGTTCACCGATCGTTAGGGTTCCAGTTTTATCCATGACCAAAGTGTTTGCTTTACTCAAACCCTCAAGGGCCCGACCATGAATTACAAATAGACCAATCTTGGTTAGTGCACCCTGAGCAGCGGCCAGTGCTGTGGGTATCGCTAACGATAATGCGCACGGACAACTAGCCACCAACACACCGAGCATTACAGGCCAAGCTCGGCTTGGATCGACCAGTAACCAGGTGGCACTACTAATGATCGCAGCGATGATTAGAAGAATCACAAATCGACCGGCCCATACCTCAGCCAATCCCAGCATAGGCGGCTTTGCCTGAAGAGCACGATCCAATAGGATTGCAATACCAGCTAAGCGCGTGGTTTGACCTACCGCTGTAATCTCCATCGCAATACTATTTTGAATATTATGTGTACCCGCAAACAAGCGGTCACCCGGTGACTTTTGCACCGGTCTAGATTCACCGGTTAATAACGCTTCACTCACGCTGGTATACGAATCTATGAGCACGCCATCTGCGGGGATAATCTCGCCAGGACCCACCCGAACTCGATCGCCAACGAGGCAACGCACAACAGGTATGCGCTCAACCGAAGTGCTCTTGGGATAATCAAGATAGCATTCACAGCTGGCCGGAAGCTGTTTGGCCAAAGCCTCTGAACCACTTTGAGCGTCCTGCCTAGCAATCAATTCGATATAACGCGCGCCGAGGGTAAAGGCCACAAACATCGTGATCGAATCAAAATAACTTGGGCCATCCCCCACCAATAAATTGACGGTACCTACGGTAAAGGCCATACCCAGCGCTAATGCAATTGGTACATCCATCCCTAAAGATCGCGTTTGCACAAAAGATCGCACACTGCGCCATGCAGAGCCAAAGATTGGGGCCGCGGAATAGAGAACGACGGGTACTGTTAGTAACCAACTCGTCCAGTTCAGTAAGAGGTTGTTTTCGGGGGATAGGTCAACGGAGTCGGTATAAATTGGCCAGGCATACATCATGACCTGCATCATGCCCAATAGAGCAACCCCCAAACGAAACAATAAATTTCTACGCTCGCGCTTACTGCGAAGAGCTAACTCCGAAGGCTCATAAGGCCAGGCTAGATACCCAATGCGCTGCACCTCATACAATATTTTTGGTAAAGATATTTTCTGAGGATCAAAACGCACAATCGCTTTTAGGGTAACGTAATTAATCTGTACATCATCAATTCCTAAAACACGCTGCAGATGATGATCACAAAGCCAAACACAGGCCGCACAACGGATTTTTTCGAGCGATAAGATCGATTCAGCAAGGCCGGAATCCAGAACCTTCACAAAGCGCGCCTGCAGGGTTGGATCGTTATAGACTTCGAGTGTTTCAGGTAATTCATCACCAGCTACTAAATAGTCAGGGCGTTCGCCAGCAGGGATCTGGCGCTGATAAAAACTTTCAAGCCCTTCCCCATAGATAGTTTGCGCGACTGCCATGCAGCCAGCACAGCAAAATGGGCGCTGGATCCCACCTAAATCAGCATGCAAGGCATCTGCTGCATCGGTATCACTACCGCAGTGGTAACACGGTGTCGATGAAATGGTCATGCGGGCTTACAAAAACAAAGGGCTGCCAAGGCAGCCCTTCTATCGAGTTCATGGCAAATTATTTCACCAAGAGAACAGGCTGCTTGGCCGACGATACAACCCGTTGAGCTACCGATCCAATCAAGAGATCGAGCACGCCGCCACGACCTTTGGCACCCATCACAATCATGTCAAACTTTTCTTTGGTAGCAGTATCCAGGATTTCTTTTGATACATGGCCACGCTTGATGATCATGTTGTGCTTAACGCCTGCCGCATCCAGAACTTTCTGGGCGGGCTTTAACTCTTTCTCACTGATTTCACGTAAATAGTCATCCACTACGCTTTTGCTGACAAATTGCTTAACGTGATTAAGTCCGAAGTCATCATGGACATTAATCAAGGTAACAGAGCATTTGCTGCGCATATTGCCAACTAATTGAGCAACGTATTTGGCCGCACTCAACGAAGTCTTTGAACCGTCAATTGGTAGTAGTATTTTCATATGATCTCCCTCCACAATGTAATTAGTGCTAGCAGTGTAGCAATATTATTAGGTATTCCCTTGATCCATATCAAATTCAGCCGCCTATATCCCTAATTTTTTTATGCATATTCAATTCCTTGGCGCAGGCCAAGAGGTCACCGGCTCTAAATACCTTATCCGCGGCAAAGCATGTGGGATTAATCACTGCTTCATGGTTGATTATGGGATGTTTCAAGGAGGCCGTGAGGCGGACGATAAAAATTTGGCTGAACTCCCAATTCCTGCCGATGAGCTCGATTTTGTAGTTCTGACCCACGCACACATTGACCATAGCGGATTGTTGCCGCGCTTATGTGCTCAAGGATTTCGAGGGGCCATCTATTGCACACCTGCAACAGCCTCTTTACTCAAAATTATGCTTTTAGATAGCGCTCATCTACAAGAAGCCGATTATGAACGCGCCCAACGCAAACAAGCTCAGGGTCATTGGAAGGGCGATCTTCCAGTTCCTCTCTATAGCACCCTCGAGGCAATCGATTGCTTAGCACACCTAAAGACCGTACCTTATCACCGGCGCTTTAGTCCAGGTCAAGGAATCGAAATTGAATTTTTGGATGCGGGCCATATTTTGGGGGCTGCGATTACCGTCATCGATATTCAAAAAGAGAATCAACAAAGCCACCGTACCGTTTTCTCGGGTGACTTAGGAATGTTCGAGCGACCTTTAATGAATGATCCTGAGCTGATTGAATATGCTGACGCCTTAATTGTGGAATCGACCTATGGTGATCGCTTACATCGATCGCTGCAGGACACAGAAGATGAGCTCGTAGAGGTCATTACGAATACGCTCAAGCACAACGGCAATATCATCATTCCCGCATTTGCGGTTGGGCGTACTCAAGAAATCATTTTTGTATTAATGGATTTAATTCGACGCAAACGCCTGCCCTATCTCACGATCTGGGTTGACTCGCCAATGGCTACATCTGTGACTCGATTGACCGAGGAATATCGTTCTTCACTCGATGAAGCCGCACAAGCTGTCTACGATTGGCATCAAGCCAATCCTAATCGCTTAGATCTGCGATTTATTGCCGACGTTGAAGAGTCCAAAGCACTCAATCGAATTAAGGGTGGCGCCATCGTAATTTCTGCTAGCGGCATGTGCGAGGCTGGTCGGATTGTGCACCACCTCAAATGGAATCTTCCTCACCGCAATAATGCCATCATCATCACCGGTTTTCAGGCACAAGGCAGCTTGGGTAGGCGTTTAGTTGACCAAGCCAAACTCGTGCACTTGTTCGGTAAGGAAGTTGCTGTGAAAGCCTCGATTCATACCATTGGGGGGCTATCAGCCCACGCCGATCAAGCCGGACTCATTCGTTGGTTAAAGGGATTTCGACAAGCCCCATCACATGTTTATATTACGCATGGAGAACCCCACGCCGCAGAGCAACTGAAAGCAGTCATTCACTCACAACTGGGCTGGGAGCATGTTCATCTACCTCAGCTCCACAGCACCTACCCTCTCTAATCATGCCAAACCTAAATGTCCTTGCGCTGCGTTCCCGCCTGATTCGAAAATCGGATGAACACAAAGGCGATATGGGGAAGGTATTGCTTGTGGGTGGCGCACCGGGTATGGCGGGTGCAATTTTTTTATCGGCGTATGGATCGCTTTATAGCGGCGCTGGGTGGACCATTATTGGGGTCTTGGATTCTAAATCGGCTCATGTGCAGGTTGATCAACCTGAATTAATGATTCAAGATGCCTCTCAGATAGTTGATGCCAATCATTTCATAAAGGGTATTGCGCCTGACTGTTTAGGGCTTGGTCCCGGCTTAGGTTTGAGTGACCAAGCTCTGCATTTCTTAGAGGTAGGTCTTGCCTTCTCCGGTCCACTGATCTTAGATGCGGATGCCTTAAATCTTATTGCTGACCATCCACGGTTAGCTCAATTATTGCGAGAGCGTAAAGGTCCTTGCACAATCACGCCTCATCCCGGTGAAGCAGCCCGTCTATTAGGAATATCGGCGGAACAAGTTCAAGCCAATCGATCTGGGGCAATTCAGTTACTGATTGATCGATTTCAATGCTATGTGGTTCTCAAAGGTCACCATACATTAGTTGGTTCGCCAGCTGATGTGATCTATACCTGCAATGCAGGCAATCCTGGGATGGCAACCGGTGGCATGGGGGATGTCTTAACGGGTCTCATCGCCTCACTTGCAGCCCAAGGAATTTGCCATCATCTCAATTTATGGGAGGCAAGCTGTCTTGCAGTTGAGCTTCACGCGAGCGCTGCCGATCAACTGGTTCAATCCGGAATTGGGCCCAATGGCATGACCGCACTTGAGTTAGCTAAGGCAGTTCGTAAATTAATTAATCAAGCTTAGATTGATCCCCATGGGCCCCAATGGGGTCCGGGTGGAGACTCTTGGTTCCATTTCACGGGATATTTGACCTTTCCAGGCCCAAGACGTGACCAGACAAATGCTGTGGCAGCCAGCGCTATGACACCCAATAAAACATGGGTCCAGATATCCATAAATCCTGCATGCGCATGAATCATGATCAGCGGATTGGCTCCTGCGGGCGGATGAACAGTCTTTGTTAGCAATAACACCGCAATCGTAATGAGTACCGATAAAACCAATACCCAGGTTGCATCACCCAAGGTTTGGTAACAGATCACCCCAATCAAGGCAGATAGGAGATGACCACCAAATAATGCCCTGGGCTGCGTCGGCGGCAGCGTTGTTAGACCAAACAAGAATAGGGTTGAACCACCCAAGGAGGCAAGTAATAAGGTGGAATCTTGTGGACGGACCACATGGAGAGCCAAAAACAAGGCCACACTTGCGCCACTCAATACCCAGAGGATCCGCAAAATGGTTTGTTTCATGGGTCTAGTTTACGGTATGTCAACCCAAATACGAATCAAGGTATATAGTGAGGGTTCTATAAGGCCTGCTTGCAAACTTTTCTAAATTACCTAACGGTATCCGCTCTTCGCGTCGTCCTTGTTTTTCCGTATGCATGGATTATCAGTCTTGGCAATGGCTTGGGATGGATCGTCGCGCACATACCAAGTGATCGTCAGCGTGTGGTCTTAATTAACTTACGTCTTTGTTTTCCACAACTATCAACTCAAGAAATTGAGGCTCTGGCTTTGCTGCACTGGCAGCTATTTGGTCGTAGCATTTTAGAGCGTAGTCGTATTTGGCTGGGAACCCCTGCACAGATCAATGAGATGATTCAGATTGATTCTGAGATTGAATTAGGGGATCGAAAGCCCCGCATTTTGGTCAACCCCCATTTTGTAGGCATTGAAGGTGGCATTGCTTTGTGCGCCTTGGCTGAGAAGATGAATTGGCCACGCGGAGTCACCCTCTATCAAAAGATGAAAAATCCATATTTTGATCAGAAGATTATTGAGTGGCGCGGTCGCTTTGGCGGACGATCCATTCCAAGACAAGGTCATCTCATCGAAACAGTCCGCGAGATCAAAAAAGGAAACTTTGTTTTTATCGCACCCGATATTGATCTCGGCACCAAGGACTCCGTATTTGTGCCCTTCTTTGGCGTTCAAACGAATACCATTACTGCGATTTCACGTTTAGCCAAACTCAGTGGCGCCGAAGTGTGCATTATGCAAACGACCCTCAATCCTGATCGCTCTGGTTATATTTGCCATATCGGTAAAGCACTTGAGTCATTTCCAAGTGATGATGAAAATGCCGATACGGCCCGCCTTAATCAATACTTTGAAGATGAGATCCGGCTGCGCCCAGCCGAATACTATTGGGTCCATAAGCGCTTTAAGAATCGACCCGCTGGAGAGGCTAAGATTTATTAGATTTACAAACCGCCGTTTTGCTGAGCTACCATTAAATACAACATGGGGATCGACAAAATGGTATTGATCCGCGAAGTGAGCATCGCGACGCGTGCAGACTTTGCTTTAGTCGCTGCGTCTACTTCCACAATTCCGAGGGCGCGCTTCTGATTGGGCCAAATTACGAACCAAACATTAAAGGCCATAACTAAAGCAATCCACATTCCCAGGCCAATTGCCAAAAAAGGTTGCTGAAGTGTGAATGCTTGATGCGCGTAGCCATTGAGTACAGCCAGAATAAATCCGGTTAATACCGTAGCCATCGCTGCGTAACGAAACCATTTCAAGGCCATTGGTGCAATCACCTTTGCCACCGCAGGCTTTTGTTCATCCGGAATCTTTGCCATGGATGGAATCTGTACAAAGTTGAAATACCACAATAGACCCACCCACATCACCCCTGAAATCACGTGCAGGAAGCGAAATACAAAGGTAACCCACGCTGAGCTCCCCACATTGGATCCGCCTAGGGTGATCACAATGAGGGCAAGCAGGATAAATCCGACCAGAACGGTCTTGCCTAATGAGCTCAGAATGGATGTCATATGGATTTCTTAGAGGAATTACGCTGCAAAGTTTTTGCTAACAAAATCCCAATTCACGAGATTCCAGAAGTTCTCGACATACTTAGGGCGAGCATTACGAGTGTCAATGTAATACGCGTGCTCCCATACGTCACAGGTCAACAGTGGCTTTGCATCAGTTGTTAATGGTGTCGCAGCATTGCTAGTCGATACTAAATCGAGGCTACCATCGGCTTTCTTGACCAACCAGGCCCAACCCGATCCAAAAGTACCCACTGCGCACTTGGTGAACTCTTCTTTGAACTTATCAAATGAGCCCCACTTCGCATTGATGGCATCTGCCAAGGCACCGGTTGGAGCACCGCCACCGTTTGGCTTTAAACCAAACCAATAAAACGTATGGTTCCAGACCTGGGCTGCGTTATTAAAGATACCGCCGGATGATTTCTTGACAATGTCTTCGAGACTCGAGTTCTCAAACTCGGTTCCTTTGATGAGATTATTGAGATTGGTCACATAAGTCTGATGATGCTTGCCATAGTGATACTCCAATGTCTCTTTTGAAATATAAGGTGCGAGCGCATCAAGCGCATAAGGCAACTGGGGCAATGTATGTTCCATTTTTTTCCTTTTTTAGTAACAGAGCGAACACGTTGATAAATACTCAGTGCTGTAACTATAGACCATTCTGGAATTTTTGTTTTATCCATCCCGAAATGGGGTTTTCTTAATTAAAATAAGGATTTATATAACCATTCGTCGAATCAACGAGGTCGTATGCATAGTCAAACACACGTCAATCCGTCAAGTCGGATTTACATCCAAGAGGTGGTTACCCGCGATGGCTTTCAGGCAGAACCGCGTTTCATTCCTACAGAAGAGAAGATTCGCTTAATTAATCGCTTAAGTCGTGCGGGCTATGCCAAGATTGAGGTGACCTCCTTTACAAGCCCTAAGGCCATTCCAATGCTTGCCGATGCGGAGGCCGTGATGCATGGCATTGAGCGCGTTCCTGGGGTCGAATACACCGTCTTAATTCCAAATCTACGCGGTGCTGAGCGCGCCCTTGGAGTCGGCGTTGATGAATTCAATCTCGTGATGTCGGTCAGCGAAACCCACAATCAATCCAATCTACGAATGTCCCGTGCTGATTCAGCCAAAGCTCTTGGTGAAGTAATTTCCTTGGCACATCAATCCAAGGTGGCCGTCAACATCTCCCTTTCCACCAGCTTTGGTTGCCCGATGAGTGGCATGACCCCCATGAACGAACTGATGCATTGGATTGATCATTTTGTTGACCAAGGCGTTCGGGGCATTAGTATTTGCGACACCACTGGTATGGCTAATCCTCGGCAAGTCACTGAAATTTGCGAGAAGGCGCAATCCAAGTATCCCGATACGCAATGGACCCTGCATTTTCATAATACCCGTGGTATGGGTTTAGCGAATGCCTTAGCTGCTGTTCAAGCGGGGATTGTGCGCTTTGATTCATCTTTGGGTGGTTTAGGTGGCTGCCCTTATGCCCCAGGAGCGACTGGCAATATCTGCACCGAGGAATTGGTTCATATGTTCGATCTGATGGGCTTTCATACCAATATGAACCTTGATTTATTACTCGAGTGTGCAGCGGAGTTGCGCACTTTGGTCGATCGCCCCTTGCCAAGTCAGGTTCTGCTTGCAGGCAAGGTTGATCGACTCTACGACAAGATCTGTCAGGACTAAATTACTTCTTCGTTACTTCTTAGTTACTTCTTCGCTGCGGCTTTCACTTTTGCTAGATACTCAGCAACACGGTGCTTAATATCAGGCACCGAACCCGATTGCACCAAATCGTATAAATCAACGGCACGGGTATCGCGTTTGCAGGCATGCAGTGCCATCGCACGCGCGTCCGCCGGCATCTCCAAAATATGCTCAAGAACTTGTGCTTCATAGGCATGCCAATCGGTCGCCTCCAGGACAGCGGTCAGAATCCCAAAATCTTTAGCTTGATGCGCATCAATACGGCGCGGATTTCCAATCAGCTGCTGTGCGCGATCAGGGCCCACACACTCGGCTAATCGACGGGAACCCAAGATCAAACCAAAACGGGCCCCAGGAAACATCATGCGCATATCCTCCGAACCCGCCCGGTGACGACATGCCAAGAGTAAATCCGCCCCCGCTCCAATCGTTTGTCCATGCGCTAATGCCATCGTGTCATATGGTGCATGCGCAATGGCTTGGAGCATTTGCTCAATACGCACAAAATGCAATAGCAAATCGCCTGGGCTTGCGTCATCAAAGTTTGAGAAATCAAAGCCAGCACAGAAGCCCTGGCCCTCGCCTCGCAGTATCAGCAAGCGGGTACCATCGGTCTCCGCCTCCTTGGTGACGGCGAGCAGCTCACAAGCTAACTCATAGCTAATCGCATTGCGCTTCTCTGGACGATTAAGGGTGACTCGTTTGATGTGACCCGAATGCTCTACCCGTAAGGTGTTCATATTTACTCCACGATCTCAGAATTATGCTCACCCAAGCGCGGTGGTCTGCGCTCGATGGGAGCCGTTGTACCATTAAATTTAATGGGATTAATGACGGTTTTGGTTTGTTGGCCATTGGCCATCACCATGGGCTGTACCCAACCCATTGCAAGGGTTTGTGGATCATTCAAAACAGCGGAATACTGATTGATTGGACAGCATGGCACACCCGCTTGGCTAAATTGTGTAATCCAATTAGTAGCGGTATCTTTTTGTAAGATTGCTTCGATCAACTCTTTTAAAGCGATTTGATTTTTTGCCCGCAGCGCTGTGCTAGTAAAACGTTCGTCTTTTAAAAGCTCAGGGCTCTTCAAGATCTGGCAAACGGTTTCCCAAAGGGCCTGTGTACCGGCTGCCATTACTAAATAGTCGTCTTTAGCCTTAAATGCTTGATAAGGGGCATTGCGAGGATGAGCTGAACCTAATTTAACTGGATCTTTGCCAACTCCAAAGTACTCCGAGGTTTGCAAGGCGGCAATTGCTAACGAGGTGCCCATCATTGGCACATCAATATGAACGCCCTTGCCAGTTTGTGCCACGGCGCGCAATTGGGCACAAATACTCATAGCCCCATATAGCCCTGCCGTGAAATCCGCAACCGGCACACCGCATTTGACGGGGGCGCCATCGGGTTCTCCGGTCACACTCATGATGCCGCTCATCGCCTGAATGGTGACATCAAAACCGCCCTCATTAGCACGTGGTCCAGTTTGACCATAGGCCGAGATCGAGCAATAAATTAGTTTTGGATTAATGGCAAGGGCTGAGTCAAAATCCAGGCCGAGACGTTTCATCACACCAGGGCGGTTGTTCTCAATCAGTACATCCGCATTGGCAATCAAATCTTTAGCCTTCGCGTTATCGTCTGGGTTTTTTAGGTCCAGGGTAATTGACCGTTTATTGCGATTTAAAGATGCAAAGTTCTCACTTAAGCGGTCATTCTCAGGACCAGTATGGGGAGGCCAGGCACGTAATGTGTCCCCCGCACCGGGGTTCTCTAGTTTGATGACATCGGCTCCGAGGTCGGCAAGCAGCAAAGCACAAAATGGTCCTGCAGCGACATTGCAAATCTCGAGAACACGAATTCCGGCAAGTGGTTTTAAGGCAGAAAGATCAGTGGTGTTCATAGGCACTCTTTTAAATGGAACACCCTATTCTAACGATCTCTTTAGTAGTAGCTCAGTGGCTGTGTTTTGCCCTTAAAAATGCGGTAGGAGAACAAGGTGTAGGCCAAGATCGTTGGTAAGACCACAATCGCACCCCAGAAGATGACCCACAGCGATTGAGTGGATGCAGCCGCTTGCCACACCGTCATGCGATCAACGACCAAGTAAGGAAATAAACTATAGGCAATCCCGAAGAACGATAACCAAAAGATCGCGACCGTTGATGTGAATGGCAGCCATTCCCGCCGGCTGGGGTTCGCTTTGAGCTGATGCAGTGCACGATCCGTGATTAGAAACAAGAGCGCGGTCGCAATCGGAATCGGTGCCAACCAAACAATGTTGGGATAACTAAACCAACGACTCATGATCTCTGGGCTGAAATACGGAGTTGCTGCTGAGATCAAGGCTATGCCTAATCCGGTTAACCATAAACTTGCCCGCGCCCACAAAATCGCTCGCAACTGCAACGCCCCCTCGGTTTTCATGATGAGCCAGGTTGAGCCCAGCAAGGCGTATCCTGCTGGCAAGCAAATTCCGACAAGTGCAGCAAAAATCCAGCCTAATAAGCCAGACTCATAACCAATAATATGACGTCCAATCATTACGCCTTGAGATACCGCGGTTACTAAGCTACCAAAATAGAATAAGAAGTTCCAAAGCGGCTTTTGCGCTAAGTTCACCTTAGCCCGAAAATCAAATGACACCCCGCGCAAAATGAGTCCAGCCAACATAATCGCCACTGGCAAATAGAGTTCGGTCAGAACAATGCCGTGTGCGAATGGAAATGCAACCAGCAAAATACCCACACCAAGCACCAACCAGGTCTCATTGGCATCCCAAAAAGGTCCGATCGAGGAGATCATCACATCTTTGTCAGCATCGCTAGCACGATTGAGCAAAATACCAACTCCCAAATCGTAGCCATCCAACACCACATACGACAACATGGCAAAGCCCATTGCCCCCAAGAAAAACAGGGGGAGCCATACAGAGGCTTGCGACCAGTCGGCTGGGATCATTTAGGTTTGCAGTGAAGTGGATGAGGGCTGAATTGAAATTGGAGCCTCTGCCTCTGCACTCTTTTTGTCTGCCTGTCGTGCCATATAGAAAATGGCCCAGATATACGCAACGATCAAGGTGAGGTAGAGAAACAAATACATCATCAAACTGCTAAATACCATGCCACCTGGCAATTTTGTGGCAGCTTCTGCAGTTGTCAAAACGCCATGCACTAAATAAGGCTGACGTCCGATTTCAGTGACATACCAACCAGCAACCACTGCTACCCATCCTGAAAAGGTCATCCAGACAAAAGCGCGGGCTAACCAATTGGGTAAGTTCTGTCCGCGTCGCATCCGCCACCATCCATACCAAGACAAAACCAGCATCAGGACACCGATTCCAACCATGATGCGAAAGGCAAAGAAGACTGGTTTGACTGGCGGTGTCTTATCAAAATCTTTTAGGCCCTTGACCTCACCATTCCAATCGTGGGTTAGATAGAAAGAAGCCAATTTCGGAATCGCGATCTCAAACTTATTGGATTGCGTTTTTTCATCGGGGATAGCAAATAAAACAGCAGGAACGCCATTACCCGTTTCCCAAATTCCTTCCATCGCGGCTAATTTGGCTGGTTGGTATTTGAGGGTATTGAGTCCGTGCATATCCCCCAAGAAAATTTGGATGGGGGTCACAATCGCGGCCGCCACGATACCAAATTTGAGGATAGCCTTATTCGCTTGAGTACGACTACCTTGTAAATAGCGATAGGCGGATAAACCTGCTAACAGGAAAAACACGGTTAGGAATGAAGCGGTCATCATGTGTGCAAAGCGGTATGGCATCGATGGGTTAAATACGATTTCCATCCAACTCACCGCATGCGCTTGGCCATCGATCATCTCAAAGCCTTGCGGAGTTTGCATCCAGGAATTGAGAACAATGATCCAGAATGCAGACAAAGTGGTTCCGAAAGCGACTAAGAAAGTTGCTAAGGTATGCACCCTTTGTGAAACGCGCTTTGCACCAAATAACATGATGCCAAGAAATGTAGCCTCAAGGAAGAAGGCGGTCAGTACTTCATAAGCAAGTAGCGGTCCAGCAATATTGCCGACGGTCTCCATATACCCTGGCCAATTAGTACCAAACTGAAAACTCATCGTGATGCCGCTCACAACTCCCAAAGCGAAGGTCAGGGCAAATACTTTGACCCAAAATTGATACGCCTCTTGCCAATAGACTTCACCTGTACGATTGAACTTAATCTTGAAATAAAACAGAACCCAGCCTAAGGCAATCGTAATAGTGGGAAATAAGATATGAAAGGTGATGTTGGCAGCAAACTGGATCCGGCTCAACATGATGGGGTCAAACATATATTTCCCCTAGGGTGTAATGAATGGAATATCTCTATTTTAAGGGTCTTTGCCTATCGCTGCTTGCTGGGGAAATCCCCAAAGTATTCATATAATGGTCATATGACAAATCCTGCTGTAATCGATCAAATCGCCCCTTTACGGCATTTTGTGGCTCAAATGACCCAATTGGTTGGCCAGAGTCAAGCTGAAGATATTGTTCGTCCAAAAGCCAAGGCTTTATTACAGGATTTAATTAAGACCGATGATTGGTTACCGGATTTCTGCGCAGTTCCTCACCCTCAGTATTACCAGCAGTATTTATTGCACGCCGACCCACTGGAGCGATTCTCGGTCGTCAGTTTTGTTTGGGGACCAGGCCAAGCCACTCCAATTCATGATCACATGGTTTGGGGTCTAATTGGCATGCTGCGGGGCTCTGAAAAAGGTCAACGCTATATCCGTAATTCAGCTGGCCAATTAGAAGCTGTCGGTCATGAAGAAACCTTATTGCCTGGTGATGTGGATGAGGTCAGCCCGAGCATTGGGGATATTCATATTGTGAAGAATGCCTTTGACGACAAGCCATCAATTAGCATCCATGTCTATGGAGGCAATATTGGGGCAGTGAAGCGCCATGTCTACGACCCGCAAACAGGGTCTGTCAAAAACTTTGTTTCGGGTTACTCCTCGTCGCAGATCCCTAATCTTTGGGATCGCTCTGCTCAAGTTCGCTCCGAACTTAGTTAGTGCAATTTGACGTGGGGCTCGGTGCGGCGCGTTATCATGCGCGCCAAGGTATCAAGGCTCACTTTGGCCCAGCCATGCAATGCCAGCTCATGCATTTTGTACAAAGACAAATACATTAGCTTGGCAAAGACGCCTTCGATCATGAGGTTGCCACCAATCAGGCCGCCCATCATATTGCCAACGGTGCTGTACTTTCCTAAAGATACTAAAGAACCAAAATCACGGTAGCGGTATGGTTTCAGGGGCTTGTTTTCTAGATGCAATTGGATTTGTTTAAACAAATGAGAGGCTTGTTGATGGGCTGCTTGGGCTCGCGGCGGTACAAAGCCGCCCTGCCCCTCGTTTGCTTCTGGCCAAGGACAGGCCGCGCAGTCGCCCATGGCAAAGATGTCGGGGTCACGTGTCGTTTGTAAGGTCGGCAGCACCACCAGCTGATTAATTCGATTCGTCTCCAAGCCCCCGATGTCTTTGAGAAAATCAGGCGCCTTGACTCCAGCTGCCCAAACAATCAATTCAGCGGGCAGACTCGTGTTGTCACTAAACTGCACCTCTTTGGGAAACACCCGCGCCACTTTCTTATTCGTAATGACCTCAACACCCATCTTTTGCAATAAGGCTTCGGTTGCATTTGAGAGTCGCGCCGGTAAGGCTGGCAAGATTCGGGGGGCCGCCTCAATCACGCTTACCTTTAAATCTTTATTGGGGTCTACCCGATCAAGACCGTACGAAACAACTTCGCGCGTGGTGCGATGCAGTTCGGCAGCAAGCTCAACACCGGTTGCCCCTGCACCAATAATGGCCACGTGTAATTGGTCGGGCGAGAGTGGATTGCTTTGTGCCTGTGCCCGAATAATCGCATTGAGCATTTGATGATGAAAGTTTTTGGCATCGTCCTGAGACTCTAAGCGTAAGGCGTATTCCTCAACGCCAGGGGTCGCAAAATCATTACTGAGACTTCCAATGCTCATCACTAAGATGTCATACGGTACTGAACGCTGCGGAGTAATTTCGGTGCCCAGATGATCCTTATACGGCGCAACAATCACCTCTTTGCGATCGCGATCCAAGCCAATCATCTCACCAATGCGATAAGTAAAGTGATGCCAGTGGGCCTGTGCAATGTAATCAACTTCATGGTCACCCAAATCCATACTGCCAGCCGCAATCTCATGGAGTTTTGGTTTCCAAATATGCGTACGATTCTTATCAATCAGAGTAATGGATAGTTTTCCCGATTTACCTTTGCGAGGACCAAATCGATCGCCTAGACGAGTTGCTAGCTCCAACCCTCCTGCTCCACCACCTACGATGACAATTCGATGCATGACGAAGTTCTTCTTATTCTAATTTGACTAATGATTTATTGTGCAGTCCAACCGCCATCCATATTCCATGCGACACCACGAACCTCTGATGCATCGGGTCCGCACAAAAATACGGCTAATGCAGCGAGTTGCTCGGGTTTCACAAACTCGCCAGAGGGCTGCTTCTCGGAGACCAACGCTAATTTAGCCGCATCATTGGAAATCTTCTCGCGTTCCGCGCGTGCATCGACTTGCTTTTGAACGAGCGGGGTTAACACCCAACCTGGGCAAATAGCATTACAAGTCACTCCCGTGCGCGCAGTTTCTAAAGCAACGACTTTGGTTAAACCAACGATGCCATGTTTTGCCGCCACGTATGCTGCTTTTTGCATTGAGGCCACAAGACCATGGACCGAGGCAATATTAATAATGCGGCCCCAATTACGTTCTTTCATTCCCGGAAGTGCCAAGCGCGTGGCATGAAACGCCGAACTCAAGTTAATCGCAATCACTGCATCCCAGCGCTCTGCTGGAAAATCTTCCACGCTTGCGACATGCTGAATCCCGGCATTATTAATGAGCACATCAATTGCACCAAAGCGTTTTTCAGTGGCAGCAATCATCTGCGCGATTTCATCGGGCTTACTCATGTCGGCACCGTGATAATCCACTTCAACGCCATAAGCCTTGACCTCGGCGATCGCCGCATCTTTCTCACCAAACCCATTCACCATCACATTGGCGCCTTGGCCTGCCATGGCCTTAGCCATCGCCAGTCCAATACCGCTTGTTGATCCCGTCACTAAAGCGGTTTTCCCTTTTAAAAGCATCCTGAAGCCCTCGTTTAAACCAATAAAACAACTATCTTCTCATAGACCTATGAGTCGGCCTAATTCTTGCCAAAAGGACTTGGGTATCGAGGTTAGCAGCCATGTGAGAGTGATGTACCGCAGTAACTTACCAATCGCCATGTAAATCATGCACGGTAACCATTTCAGACGTAGCCAACCCGCTACCAAACACAAAGGGTCGCCAATGATTGGCAGCCACGAGAGTAACAACATCGGTGGCCCTCGTTTTTCTAGCCACGCTTGGGCGCGTGAATGGGTTTCTCCCCGCAATGACTCATAGGTATTTCGAGCGAGCAATCCCAACCACCAGTTAACCATCCCACCCAAGGTATTGCCCAGGGTTGCCACGCCAATCGCCAACCAATAATCCTCTGGATTTAAGCTGACGTATGCAAACAAAACGGGTTCTGAGCCCATCGGGATTAGCGTGGCGGATACTGCTGCCACAATAAATACTGCCGGTAGACCCACGGTGGGCATACCAAACCAATCCATTACCGAATGAATAAGCGCTTCCATTACTGTAGTACGCCAGCGTCCCTCAAGGTCTGAATCTGCTCGGCAGTAAATCCATGTTGCATGAGAATGGATTCAGTATGTTCGCCAAGGGTCGGTGCGCGATGCCGAATTTGCCCAGGATTTTGAGAGAGCCTTGGAATGATGCCTGGCATCTCTACTTTCAAACCGTCTGCACTCTCAATGGTTTCAATCACACCGCGCGCACGGTAGTGAGGATCCTCCGCAATATCTTTCGCACTATAGATACGTCCAGCAGGAACAGCAATACTCTGCAAAGCAGCCAGAATCTCTTCAAGGGTTCGTTGGCTCGTCCATTGCCCAATTGCTTCATCAATGGCGTCAGCACGTTTAGCCCGCCCATCGTTACGCGCCAATTCAGGATCGTTGCCTAAATCGTTACGACCGATCAGATCCATCAATCGCTTAAATAAAGAATCTCCATTGGCAGCAATTAATACGTACTGGCCATCAATACAAGGGTAAGCATTCGAGGGAGCAATTCCTGGCAATGCACCCCCTGCTGGTTGACGGATTGCACCAAAGACGTGGTACTCCGGCAAGAGGCTCTCGGTCAAATTAAAGACCGCTTCATAGAGTGCCACATCGATCATCTGCCCTTGACCACCCCTCGCGTCACGCTCGTATAGTGCAAGCAAGACGCCCAGAGCGCCATGCAAACCAGCAATCGTGTCACCGAGCGATAAGCCCGCACGCGCAGGCACCTGTCCAGGATGCCCTGTTAAATAACGTAATCCAGCGGTCGCTTCTGCAATGGCGGCAAAGCCAGGCTCATCCCGACGCGGTCCATCTTGTCCATAGCCAGAAACGCGCAACATAATCAATTTCGGATTAAGCGCATGCAACGCATCCCAACCCATGCCCCATTTCTCCATAGTACCGGGTCGAAAGTTTTCAATCAGAACATCAGCGTCTTGGGCTAAATGTCGCACAATCTCCTGACCCTCGGGTTGGCGCAAATCGATGCAAATCGACTGCTTATTACGTGACTGCGCTTGCCACCAGACCGAGGTTCCCTCATGCAGCATGCGCCACTTACGCAATGGATCACCCTCTTGAGGTGATTCAACTTTAATAATCTCTGCCCCAAAGTCCGCCAAGGTCTTGGCAGCAAAAGGTCCTGCAATTAATTGGCCAAGCTCTAGAACACGAATACCGGAGAGGATTTGTTGCATGGCAATCAGCCCCATCAATCAAGAAAGTATCTAGATTAAACTACAAGATTCCGAATCCTGAGTTGGAGAATCACAATGAAACAATGGTTGGTTGGTCTCACGCTGCTGAGTTTTTTTCATAGTTCATTTGCTTGCACTGCCGTGAATATTCAGGCTAAAGACGGCACAGTCATCGCCGGTCGCACGATGGAGTGGGCCTTTGATATGAAATGGACTATCAATAGCATCCCGCAAGGAACCAAATTTCGCACCACGGCCCCCGAGAATCTCAAATTGCCTCCAATCCAGTTCATCACTAAATATGCTGTTCTCGGAATTTCCCCAGGAATCTTGCCAGGTGCACCTGCTCTTCTTGAGGGTCAGAATAGCGCCGGGCTAGCAATGAGTGGTAATTTCTTACCAGGATTTACCGAGTACCAAACCGTCACCGCTAAAGATTTGGACTATGTCTCGATTCTGGATTTTGGGACACTTGCTTTAGGCATGTTTGCTAATGTCGCCGAATTACGCAAAGACTTGCCCCGTTACAAGGTTTGGTATGACTCGAGCTTACCTGCAGGCCCAACACCCCCCTGGTTACATTTTGTATTCACCGATCGCACTGGCGCCAGCATTGTGGTGGAATTTGTAAAGGGCCAAATGCGCATTCATGACAATGTTGCGCAGGTATTAACCAACGCACCCACCTACGATTGGCATATTCTGAATGCCAGAAATTACTTAAACCTAACAAACTTTGCTAGAAGCTCAGTCACCGTGAATGGCCAAAATGTCACTGAGATTGGTCAAGGTGGTGGGCTGATGGGCTTGCCTGCGGATTACACCCCGCCCTCCCGATTTATTCGGGCAGCCTACTTGCGCCAACTTGCTACACCACCCAACAATCGAGCTGAGGGCGTACAACTCACTGGTCATATTTTGAACAATGTCGATATTCCAGTGGGTGTGGCTGCCTCAAAAGATGGTGATAAAGTGATTTCTGATTACACCCAGTGGGTGAACATCAAGGATCTCAATAATCAGCAATGGCATATTTCTAATTATGCAAATCGCACCAGCTATGTCACCTTGGATCTAAAAAAGATTTTTGAGAGTAATAAATCAGGGGCCTGGCCAGTCGACCAACTCCCCTATCAAAGCATCGATATCACCAACAAAATCCTAAACTAATTATGGCATTGACGATTCCAAAACCGGATCAATATCAGGAGATGCGCGAGGCGCTTCGAGATCTTTGTTCGCGTTATGACTCTGCCTATTGGCAAAAAATTGATCATGAACGCGGCTATCCTGAAGCGTTTGTTAAAGCGATGACCGATGCGGGTTGGTTGGCAGCACTGATCCCAGAGGAATATGGTGGTTCAGGACTAGGGCTTGCCGAGGCCTCCGTCATCATGGAAGAAATTAATCTCTCGGGAGGCAATGCTGGCTCTTGCCATGGTCAGATGTACAACATGGGTACTTTACTGCGCCACGGTTCAGAGCAGCAGAAGCAACAGTATCTGCCGAAGATCGCCTCAGGTGAATGGCGACTGCAAAGTATGGCGGTCACCGAGCCCACCACCGGAACCGATACGACTAAGTTAAAGACTACTGCGACCAAAAAAGGTGATCGCTACATCATCAATGGTCAGAAAGTCTGGATCTCGCGAATTCAGCATTCGGATTTAATGATTTTGCTAGCGCGCACCACCCCCCTTACAGAGGTTAAAAAGAAGTCTGAGGGGATGTCGATCTTTATCGTCAATCTCCATGAGGCGATTGGCAAGGGGATGGATGTGCGCCCTATCGCGAATATGGTCAATCATGAAACCAATGAGGTTTTCTTTGATCAATTAGAAATCCCGACAGAGAATCTAATCGGCGCCGAAGGTCAGGGTTTTAAGTACATATTGGATGGCTTAAATGCAGAACGAACTCTGATTGCTGCGGAATGTATTGGTGATGCCTATTGGTTTATTGAGCGCGCGCGTCGCTACGCCACTGAGCGCGTAGTCTTTGATCGTCCGATCGGTATGAACCAAGGTATTCAGTTTCCGATCGCAGATAGCTACATCGAGACCGAGGCGGCCAACTTAATGCGCTTTAAGGCCTGCGAGCTTTTTGATCGTCAAGAACCCTGTGGGGCTGAGTCGAATATGGCGAAGTATTTAGCAGCCAAGGCATCCTGGGAAGCTGCTAATGTTTGCTTACAAACCCATGGTGGCTTTGGTTTTGCCTGCGAATACGATGTCGAACGCAAGTTCAGAGAGACGAGACTCTATCAAGTCGCCCCAATCTCGACCAACCTTATTTACTCTTATGTAGCCGAGCACTTGCTAGGCTTACCACGCTCTTTCTAGTGATGCGACCCTTAGACGGTATTACAGTCGTTGCTCTCGAGCACGTCATTGCGGCACCTTTTGCCACGCGTCAATTAGCCGATCTTGGCGCACGCGTGATTAAGATTGAGCGACCCGGTGCGGGTGACTTTGCACGTAACTACGATGAGCGTGCCAAAGGGATGTCCTCGCATTTCACCTGGGTGAATCGCTCCAAAGAAAGTTTGACCCTTGATCTCAAACAGGATTCTGCGCTTGCTATCCTGCGTCAATTGCTAGAGACCGCCGATGTGTTTGTCCAAAACCTCGCTCCCGGTGCAGCAGCTCGGATGGGGCTCAACGCCCAAGCATTACAAGCAAGTAATCCTAAATTAATTTATTGCAATCTCTCGGGCTATGGTGAGAATGGGCCGTATCGGGATAAAAAAGCCTATGATCTACTGATTCAGAGTGAAGCAGGACTTTTATCCATTACGGGCACCCCTGAAACTCCTAGCAAGGTTGGTATTTCCATTGCAGACATTGCGGCAGGTATGTATACCTATACCAATATCTTGGCAGCGCTGCTGCAACGTCAAAAGACGGGCAAAGGGTCTGTGATTGATATTTCCATGCTAGAGGCGCTTGGAGAGTGGATGGGCTACCCGATGTATTACAGCATGGATGGCGCCTCTCCTCCACCGCGCACCGGCGCTTCGCATGCCACCATCTTTCCCTACGGTCCTTATTTAGCTGGCGATGGCAAAACGATTATGTTGGGCCTTCAGAATGAGCGGGAGTGGGCATTATTTTGCGAGAAAGTCCTCTCACAACCCGAACTGGCGACTGATCCACGTTTTGATAAGAACTTTAAGCGCAATGAGAACCGTGTGGAACTCAATGCCATTATCTTGAAGATCTTCTCTGAGATGACGAGCGAGCAGGTTTTAGCCAAACTCGAGGAGGCTCGGATTGCTAACGCCTCTCTAAATGATATGCATCAGTTTTGGGATCACCCACAATTGCGCGCGCGCGGACGCTGGCATTCGGTGGAATCTCCCAATGGCCCAATCCCCGCCCTATTGCCACCAGGTATCAATACTGCGTATGAATATCGCATGGACAAGATCCCAGCGGTTGGTGAACATACCGAGAGAATCTTGCGAGAGCTGGGCTATTCGGATGAGCAGATTCAAAATCTCAAAGAGGATCAGAGTATTTAGTTCTTTGGTGCATTGATGCACCAATTTGGGATTTAAATCCCTATAAAGCACCTAAATTAGGCATTGCACTAATTTGCGCCCTTATTAAGCGGGCGCATTAGAACTGGCACGATTCTTGCAGGGTTACTTATAGAACATTTCTATAAGGAGCCAGCAATGAGTATTCATAAGCCGTTTGATCCTGATCGTCCTCTCTTTAGCAATCGCTGCAGTTGTGGCAAGCATGCATCGGCTGCTGAACACGAGGCTGCTAATCTACAAAAAATTAATGAAGAGCAAGAAAGTGCCAATTTCATTGAGGCTAGTCTTGTAAAGGCTCTTTTCCCTCAAGAAGCACGCCGTCGTGCCTTCTTAAGAGCGGTAGGGACAGGTGGTGCGATGAGCGCCCTCTCAGGATTCCTTCCAGTTGGCGCTTTGCAGGCGATGGCTCAAGAGAAGGCTCCTTTAGAAAAAAGAGACCTCAAAATTGGATTTATTGCGATTACCTGCGCAACACCGCTCATCATGGCCGACCCGCTAGGCTTTTATAAAAAACAGGGCTTAAACGTCACATTAAATAAGACTGCTGGCTGGGCTTTGATTCGCGACAAAATGCTGAGCAAAGAACATGATGCCTCGCATTTTCTCTCGCCAATGCCAATTGCGATGTCGATGGGATTAGGCTCCGATCCCAGTCAGATGCGGGTTGCCACGATTCAAAACACCAACGGTCAAGCGATTACCCTAGCCAATAAACATAAAGACAAGCGCGATCCAAAGATGTGGAAAGGAATGAAGTTTGCAGTTCCTTTTGAGTACTCCATGCATAACTTTTTACTCCGCTATTACGTAGCCCAGGCAGGACTCGATCCTGATAAAGATATCCAGATTCGGGTAACGCCGCCACCTGAAATGGTTGCCAACTTGCGCGCCGGTAATATCGATGGCTTCTTGGGTCCCGATCCATTTAATCAACGTGCCGTTTACGATGAGGTTGGGTTTATCACCATTCTGACAAAAGATATCTGGGATGGCCATCCTTGCTGTGCATTTGGCACTTCTGAGGAATTTATTCGGAAGAACCCCAATACCTTTGCAGCGCTCTATCGCGCCGTGATCAATGCATCAACAATGGCTCGCAATCCTGAAAATCGTCCATTGATTGCCAAAGTGATCTCACCACAAAACTACCTCAACCAACCTGAGACAGTCGTGATGCAAGTATTGACTGGTAAGTTTGCTGATGGACTGGGTAATGTACAAAACGTACCGGATCGAATCGATTTCAACCCCATTCCTTGGTACTCCATGGCAACTTGGATGCTCACCCAAATGCAGCGCTGGGGATATGTCAAAGGGGATGTGAACTATAAAGACATTTCTGAGAAAGTATTCCTGCTGACTGACGCGCGCAAGTATATGCAAGAAACCAATGCACCGATGACTGCGCAAGCCAAGGCCAGCACTGGAAATCCAAAGTTCAAGATTATGGGTCGTGAATTTGATCCTGCGAATGCGGCCGCTTACAGTAAGTCGTTTGCGATTTCAAAGGCATAGGATTAATGATGAATTCCATCAAGCTAAAAGGTGCCCTACTGTCCGTCATTCTATTTTTAATGATGTTGGCGGTATGGCATCTTGCCACGGCTCCCAAATCTGGGAGCAATTCACCGGACCGAGTATCCACTTCAAGTGCATCGAGTGGAAATTCTGAATATGACTTATTAATGGGCAAGGGGAGTAAAGATGTAGCCCCTGATCAAAAATCCGGATTTCCAACCCTATCGCAAATGGGAGAGACTTTTTACAAACAACTTTCTGATCCCTTTTATGACAAAGGTCCAAACGATAAAGGGATTGGGATTCAGCTGGCTTACTCATTAGCTCGAGTCAGCCTTGGATTTTTATTGGCTCTCGTAGTAGCGTTGCCAGTTGGCTTTTTAATTGGCATGTCCCCCCTACTCTCGGCGGCACTCAATCCATTTATTCAAATATTAAAACCGATCTCACCGCTCGCCTGGATGCCGATTGCTCTCTATACGATTAAGGATTCTTCAGTATCTGGTGTATTTGTAATTTTCATCTGCTCAATCTGGCCGATGTTAATTAACACAGCCTTTGGAGTCGCAAGCGTTCGTAAAGAACTTCTAAACGTTGCGAAGACTCTAGAGGTCAATCCGATCCGCAAGGCATTCAAAGTAATTCTGCCAGCGGCAGCACCAACTATTCTCACGGGCATGCGGATTTCAATGGGAATTGCTTGGCTGGTAATCGTTGCCGCTGAAATGTTAGTTGGCGGGACTGGAATTGGCTACTTTCTTTGGAACGAATGGAATAACTTAGCAATCTCAAGTGTGTTATTTGCCATCGTGGTAATTGGTTTTGTAGGAATGCTTCTCGATATGTTGTTTGCCAAATTACAAAAGATGGTGACTTATGCAGACTAATATTGATTTCTTGAAGGTTGAAAACCTCTCCAAAACGTATGTCGCTGGATCCCCTCCCGTATTTGAGAATGTCAATTTCGATATTCAGCAAGGTGAATTTGTTTGCATTATTGGTCACTCGGGTTGTGGCAAAACCACTATTTTGAATGTTTTAGCTGGTTTAGAAGAGGCAAGCTCGGGGTATGCGTATATGTTGGGTCGTGAAATTAAGGGGCCCAGCCTTGAACGTGGTGTGGTATTTCAAGGGCATGCTTTAATGCCATGGATGACGGTATTGCAGAACATCAATTTTGCAGTGAAATCCAAATATCCAGACTGGTCCAAAGCAAAAATTACGGCTCATTCAGAGAAATACATTGAATTAGTTGGCCTCGATGCTGCGAAGCAAAAAAAGCCATCTGAATTATCCGGTGGCATGAAGCAACGGGTCGGCATCGCTCGCGCCTTCGCCATCGAACCAAAAATGCTGTTATTAGATGAGCCTTTTGGAGCACTTGATGCCCTAACCCGTGGGGTAATCCAAGATGAGCTACTCAAAATCTGTGCATCAACCAAGCAAACCGTATTCATGATTACGCATGATGTAGATGAAGCAATTTTACTGTCCGACAAAATCATGCTCATGAGTAATGGTCCAAATGCTCGAATTGCAGAAATTGTTGAGAATACGCTTCCCAAAAATCGTGAGCGCGCCACCATGCACCACGATCCTATGTACTACCCCATGCGCAATCATCTCGTTGATTTCCTAGTGCATCGCTCAAAATTGGTACAACAAAGCTCGCATGCCACGCAGAATCAAAATAATGTCCGGGATATCACTCAGCGCTTAAAGCCGCGGCTTGTTCGACCTGGAAAAGATCAAATACTTACAAATCAATCAACTCAAATCAACTAAGGAGCTTTCGAAATGATGAATCGTGAAGTTGTCACTCAAAAAATTATTGAGGCAAAAGTTAGAAAGAAATTAAAGTGGGCTGATATTGCTAAATCCATTGGGGAATCCAAAGAATGGGTTACCGCTGGATGCTTGGGGCAAATGACTTTTACTAAGGCTCAGGCAGAAGCCGCCGGGAAATTATTTGACCTAACGGATGAAGAGATGGCATGGCTACAAATCGTTCCCTATAAAGGATCACTTCCTACAGCAGTGCCAACCGATCCACTGATTTATCGCTGGTATGAAATTGTTAGCGTGTACGGCACAACCATCAAAGAGTTAATTCATGAAGAGTTTGGGGATGGCATTATGAGTGCGATTGACTTCTCAATGGATATTCAACGCGAACCCGACCCAAAAGGTGATCGAGTTCAGGTTGTATTGTCTGGGAAATATCTGGCCTATAAGACCTACTAATTAGAGTATGCCCTGCTGAATATTTATTTGGCAGGGCCTTAAAGTAAAGGCGATGCCAGATGTGCTGTGTTCTCCAGCAGTCTGCGCCACCGTGGTCGTCGTTCCCAGCCGATCCGATTAATAATTTGTGAGCGTTTTAGATAACTAGTGGTTAATTCTTTAAGTTGAGCACAAAAGGTTTGGTCGTACACAATAAG